>CAMOXU010000040.1 GCA_946629525.1 uncultured Clostridia bacterium | reverse complement strand
ACTCTCTCGAGTCCGCCGACGATCAGTCTCTTCAGATAGAGCTCCAGGGAAATGCGAAGCTTCTTATCCTCGCTCAGCGCATTGAAATGCGTGGTGAACGGGCGGGCTGCCGCGCCGCCGGCATTTTCCACCAGCATCGGCGTCTCGACTTCCATGAATCCGCGCTCATCGAGGTAGCGGCGGATCGCGGAAATGATCTTCGAGCGCTTGATGAACACGTCCTTCGAGCCCGGATTCATGATCAGGTCGACATATCGCTGACGATAGCGCAGGTCCGTGTTCGTGAGCCCGTGGAATTTCTCCGGAAGGATCTGAAGGCTCTTGGAAAGGAGGGTGATCTCCTTCGCATGGATGGATTTTTCGCCCTTCTGCGTCGTGAAAACGATGCCCTTCACGCCGATAATATCGCCGACGTCCAGCTTCTTGAATGCAGGATAGTCCTCGCCGAGGTCATCGCGGGATACATAGATCTGGATGTTGCCGTCGCGGTCCTGCACATTTGCGAAGGAAGCCTTCCCCATGACGCGCTTCTGCATCAGACGGCCCGCGATGGATACTTCCTTGCCCTCGAAGGCTTCGTAGTTGTCAACGATTTCCTTTGTATGCTGTTCCTGATCGTAGGTCACGATCTCGAACGGATTCTTTCCCTCCGCAACAAGAGTCGCAAGCTTCTCGCGGCGTACCTTCCTCAGCTGGTTAAGATCCTGAGGTGCTGCGCTGTTTCCCTGATTCCGGTTTTCGGCCATGTACGGTTTTCCCCCTGTATATCTAATCTCTGACGCAGAATTCCCGTGATGCCGGTCTGCGATGAATGCGTAATTTGGAATGTGCCATGCACCTTGCGCGGCGCACGAGGAACGCCGGGGCGTTCCTGCATCCTGATCGTTTTCTCAGATATTCTTTGTTCTGGAAATCTCCAGGATCCTGTAATGGCTGATCTCTCCGTTCGCAAGCTCGACGGCAACGTCGTCTCCGACCTTTTTCCCGAGCAGCGCGCTGCCGACCGGCGATTCGTTGGAGATCAATCCCTTAAGGCTGTTGGCCTCTGTGCTGCCCACGATCGCGAACTCAAGCTCCTCGTCGAATTCCATGTCGAGGAGACGGACTGTACATCCAACATTGATATCTGTCGTGCTCATCTCATCCTCAGCAACGACCTCTGCGTTCTTGAGAATCTTCTCGATCTGCTCGATACGGGCTTCGATATCTCTCTGCTCGTCCTTCGCTGCATCGTACTCCGCATTCTCGGAAAGGTCACCCTGCTCGCGGGCCTCTTTGATCTTCTCGGAAATTGCCTTCCGCTTATTGACCTTCAGGTCATTCAGCTCATCCTCAAGCTTCTTGAGACCGGCGTAGGTCATAATGTTCTTTTTTACGGGAGCTCCCATCTCTGCCATCGTATTGCCTCCATATACCTTTAAAACCACAAATGAGCGTGCTGACACATCCTGTTCAGCACGCTGTCGTAATACGTAATTATATACACTCGAAAGTACCTTGTCAAGAATGAACGGAGGGTCTCTCCGCTCATCGGCCGAAGCCCATCGATTGAAGGAGCGGCGGTGTTTCCCCTCTCATCAGCCGGAGCCCATCGATCGAAGGAGCGGCGGTGTCACTCCGCCCGGGCCGTATGAACTTCGGGGCTCATTCCTCCGCCCAGGCATCCAGCACTTCCGTAAGCTCCTGAAGTGAAAGGACCGAATTGATCCGGCTCCGAAGCCTCGCGGAATTCCTGTACCCGGCCGTATACCAGGCGATATGCTTCCGCATCTGAAGGATCCCCAGATGGTCTCCCTTCTCCGCAAGCTGCATGGCCGCATGCCGGAGCATGAGCGCCTTTGCCTCCTCGATCGGCGGCTTCTCCGGGATTCTTCCGGTCTCTCTGTAGGAAATGCAGTCCCGGAAGATCCACGGATTCCCCCGCGCGCCCCTGGCGATCATCACGAGATCGCAGCCGGTCTCATTCATCATCCGCTCCGCCGTCTCCGGGGATGTGACGTCCCCGTTCCCGATGACCGGAACGGATACAGCCTCCTTTACAGACCGGATCACATCCCAGTCCGCCTTCCCGGTATAGTACTGTTCCCTCGTCCTTCCGTGGACCGCGATCATGTCCGCGCCCGCATCCTCGAGGGCCTTCGCGACCTCAACGGCATTCTTCTCCTCCTCATTGAAGCCTGCCCGGATCTTCACCGTGACCGGCCGGTCCGAGACCTTCTTCAGCTCCCGGATGATCGACGCGGCCTTCGGAATATCCCGCATCAGCGCCGATCCCTCATGGTTGTTCACGATTTTCGGCATCGGGCAGCCCATATTTACATCCAGGATATCGAACGGCTCCTCCCGAAGGCGTTCATAGGCGTACACAAAGCTCTCGGGATCCGGTCCGAAAAGCTGCATGGAGACCGGATGCTCCTCTTTACTTATATTGATAAATTCCAGGGTCTTTTTGTTCCCGTGACAGACCGCATTCGCACTGACCATCTCCATGGATACGAGCGAGGCGCCCATTTCCCGGCAGAGGATGCGGAAGGGCTGGTCCGTCACGCCCGCCATCGGCCCGAGCACAAATGGATTTTCAAAGGTCACATTTCCGATTCGGAACGGTTCCCAGTCCTTGAACTTCATGTATCTTTCTCCATCACGGCCGCAAGGTCAATTCCTTCCGAGGCCTTCTCCATCGGCTCCCCGAGAACGACCAGGCGGTAAAAGAGCGTCAGCTTCTCCATCAGCTGTTCCTTCTCCCTCTGGAGCTCCTTGATCTTGAGCTCAGACCCGATCTCGTCGAACCGCTGATCTCCCTCCATGGACCGCACTGTAAAATGCGGTCTGCGGTCCTCCTTGAAATCGATCGTCAGCACACCGCCGACGTCCTCCGTGTATTCCACACAGAGGATCTGCAGCTCTTCCTTCACGGCCTCCGGGAGTTTGTCGAACGCCGGATTAAAATAGTATTTCTGCTCGTACCAGCTGGCACCGCAAAGCGTAACTTCCATCTGTCTGTAATTCCTTTCATTGCTGCCCATAGCAGGCGCCTGTCACACATACCCGTAGAGCCCTCTGACCGAGACCTCCCCGGATGAGATCCGCTCCTCCGTGCCGTCCTCCCGCACGACGATCAGCGCCCCGGTCTCATCGATCCCCTTCGAGACCGCGGTATAGGGTCCCTTCGGATCCTCTATCCGCACACACTGCCCCCGATTCACGAGCAGCGCATCGTAGGCTTCCATAAGCCCGGAGAGATCCTCCGTCTTCTCAAATAGCAGGAAATTTTCACGAAAATGCCGCAGGACGGACTCCAGGAGAACCGCACGATCGATCTCCCGCATGCCCGACTCGATCCGAAGCGACGTTGCCATGGAGGAGATCGCCTCCGCGAAATCTGTCTGATTGACATTGATCCCGGTTCCGATCACGACATATTCGATCTTCTCCGGATCCGCCTTCATCTCCGTCAGGATCCCGCAGACTTTTCTGTGGTTGATCACGACGTCATTCGGCCACTTGATCCCAACGGGCAGTCCCGTCGTCTCCCGGATTGCCTGCGCGACCGTAAGCCCCATGACCAGCGTGAGCGTCGCGGCATGGCGAGGTTCGACGTCAGGGCGGAGAAGCAGGGAGAAGTAGATGTTTTCGCCCTTCGGGCTGACCCAGGTCCTGCCGAGCCGGCCCTTTCCGGCAGTCTGCTCCTCGGCGATCCCGGCAATACAGGAGGGTTCTCCGGCCTCCCCGGCCTCCTTCATCCACTCGTTGCTGGAACCGGTGGATTCCCGATACAGTATCTTTTTATAGAAGTCATCCGCACACTCCTCCCGGAGAAGGGAAGCTGCGCGGTCTGCCCAGTTGTCTTTCATACTCAGTATCCAGTCCTTATGAAAATACCGCGGAGCCGGCATCAACACGCAACACGCATTGTGCGCCGGCTCCGACGTTCAAATTATATCTTACTATCGATAAAAAGGCCTGCGAAGCGGGCCGAATTATGATTATGAGAACCGCGAAGCAGTTCTCATAATCATGATTGATTTCTAATTGTCATCTGACCGCATTCATCGGCACAAAGAGGAAAATCAGACAGATGAGGGAGGCCAGTATAAAGAACACCGCCGTCGGCTTTCTCCCGTACACCCTGTGAAGGGCTACAAGCATGTTGAGGAATACTCCCAGGATCAGGGTCAGATTGATAAGGATCACTCTGTATTCCCAGAACATGACAAGAAGAATGCTGTTCGTAATGATTGCGACCGTCAGCAGGATCACGATCCAGAAATACAGGATCTCTTCAAGACGTCGTCTTTTCCTCATTTACACTCCTCTGATAACGCCAGTTATTATCTGACAAAATCCTTTCGGATGCCGCTTCCGCAGCCGCTCGTGCTTCGTATTCGCGGGCAGTATCCGGCTCCCTCCGTTCTGCTTTCGGGATCCGATTCCTCTTCGCCCACGCTCCTGTGCGCTTCGTCAGGTCAGAAGGGGATTCTGACCCTGCCCGGCACGGCAGGAGCATCGGGATATTCCTGATCGTATAGGGTTAGTCCAGATTGCCGAGGGTTGCGACCATGACTGCCTTGATCGTGTGCATACGGTTCTCCGCCTCGTCAAATACGACGGACTGCGGGGATTCGAAGACTTCCTCGGTCACTTCATTTCCCTTGACCGCAGGCAGGCAGTGCATAAAGATCGTGCTCTCCTTGCCGGTCTTCGCCATGAGACCTGCGTTGACCTGATACGGTGTGAGGAGTTTGATCCGCTCTGCGGCCTTGGCTTCCTCGCCCATGGATGCCCAGACATCTGTATAGATGACGTCCGCACCCTGCACCGCGTCCACATCCTCGGTGATCGTGATCGTCGATCCCGCCTCGGCGGCATATCCGCGCGCGAGCTCAACAAGTTCCTCCGCCGGCCAGAGCTCCTTCGGAGCGATGATCGTGAGGTTCACACCCATCTTCCCGCATCCCACAAGGAACGAGTTTGCCATGTTGTTGCGGCCGTCCCCGAGGAAGACGAAGTTCTTTCCGGCGATCGTTCCGAACTTTTCACGCATGGTCAGGAAGTCCGCGAGGATCTGCGTCGGATGGAAGTCGTCCGTCAGGCCGTTCCAGACCGGGACGCCCGAGTATTTCGCGAGCTTTTCGACATTTTCATGAAGAAATCCGCGGAACTCGATGCCGTCGAACATCCGGCCGAGAACACGAGCGGTATCCTCCACGCTCTCCTTCTTGCCGAGCTGAATATCATCGACGCCGAGATACTCCGCACGACCGCCCTCATCCTGCGCGCCGACCGTGAACGCACATCTCGTGCGGGTGGACGGCTTCTCGAAGATCAGTGCGATGTTCTTATTCTCGAGGGAATGTCCGTAGATCCCCTTCTTCTTCTTTGCCTTGAGATCCGCTGCAAGGTCGAGCAGATATTCAATTTCCTCCGGTGTGAAATCCTTCAGTGTTAGAAAGCTGCGGCCGTGTAAATTCACCATGATTTTTCCTCCTGACTGAGAACAAATAAGCTACTAAACGGGGGTGCACTAACCTCATGCTGCGCCTGTGGCTTGCATTCGCTAAGTGCACTGCGTATACGTGAAAGGTACCAGCCTCCGCCTCCTTTCAGTCGGCGTTTTCTGGACTTTCACAGTAAAACTTCCGGATTCCTGAGGCGGCGCCATCGTACGAATGCATTCGAAGTTTTAATAAGATACTTGAAAGCTTATTGCAATTTGGGGGAGGTGTCAACCTGAATATCTGCACACTGCCGTAAATTTGATGCTGTCTGCGCCCCGATATCCGAAACTTCAGGGCATTTCGCAAAATGCACACTCCCGGGCACAATCGGTTGGGCAGGCTAAAGCCGCCCATCCTGCGCGATGTGCACATCTCGCGGCATTGCCGCTCGATGAACGTAAGCCCTGCGCTTCGGATCTTCACAGGTCTCACAGGAAATCCGTCAAAAGCCCCGCTGCCTTCTCGCCTCGTACATGAGGATCCCCGCCGCCATCGCCGCGTTCAGCGACTCGACCTTGCCTGACATGGGGATCTTCATGAGCACTTCCAGATCATCCGAGAGGGCGTCGGTGAGGCCCCGGCTTTCATTTCCTATAAAGAATGCCGTGCCGCCGCGGAAGTCGAGCTCCGTATAGGCATGCGTGCCGCGAAGATGGGCCGCAAAAGTCCTGACTCCTCTCTCCGCGAACCGGGCAAGAAGCGCGTCCATATCGTCCACATAAAAATGCGGCACCCGGTAGATCGCCCCCATCGTGGACCGGATCGTCTTCGGGTTATAGAGATCGACCGCGCCCCGGGTCAGAAAGACCGCATGGACTCCGGCGGCTTCCGCCGTGCGGAGGATCGTTCCGGCATTTCCCGGATCCTGCAGATTCTCGAGTACCAGGAAAAGCGGGGATTCCCGCATGAGGATCCCCTCCAGGTCGAACTCCGGCTTTCTCTGCACCGTGATGATCCCCTGCGGACTCTTCGTATCCGAGATGCCCGCAAAGCGTTCCTCCCGAATATCGAGGATCCGCTCCGCCGCCGGCGGGATCCGGCTGATGAGCTCAGGATTTTCCCGTGTAAATTTCGCCGTCGCGAAGACCGCTGCTATTCTGTCCGCAGGGGCCTCGCGAAAAAGATTAATTCCTTCCGTGACAAAAAGGCCCTGCGAATCGCGGGCCTTCTTGTTCTTTTCAAGATTTTTGATGTCTTTAAATGAAATACTCACCTTAAGATCAAAGCTCCTCATCCTTGAGAGCCGCCTCAGTCTTGTAATAATTGTGGGACAGGGATCCGCAGATCTCGATCTGGTAATTATCGATCTCTTTCTTCATAGCCAGTGCTTCGTTGATATCAAAGTCACAGAACTGGCCCTTGCAATAGCTTACGACTCTCTTTGTCTTGCCTGCTGCAAGAAGATCGACCGCCAGGCAGCCCATCGTGGACGCATAGACACGGTCCTTGCAGGTCGGGCTTCCGCCTCGCTGCATGTAGCCGAGGATCGTGGCGCGTGTCTCCATACCGGTCGCCGCTTCAATACGTCTTGCCATCGATGCGGAGTGTCCGACACCTTCCGCGTTGATGATGATGTGATGCGTCTTGCCGCGTCTTCTGTTATCGATGATATTGTCGATCAGCTTCTGCTCATCATAGTCATAGCGCTCCGGAAGCAGAACGTCCTCCGCGCCGTTCGCGATACCGCACCACAGAGCGATGTAGCCGGCGTTGCGGCCCATGACCTCGATGATGGAGCATCTCTCATGAGAGGAGGATGTATCGCGGACTTTATCGATCGCTTCCATGGCTGTGTTGACAGCCGTATCGAAACCGATCGTATACTCTGTGCAGGCGATATCCAGGTCGATGGTTCCCGGAACGCCGACGACATTGATTCCCTCGTTCGCGAGCTTTTCCGCGCCGCGGTAGGAACCGTCGCCGCCGATTACGACGAGACCTTCGATCCCGAACTTATGGCAGACTTCGACTGCTCTCGCAATACCTTCCGGCGTGCGCATCTCTTTGCAGCGAGCTGTGCCGAGGACAGTACCGCCCTTCTCGATCGTGTCGGAGACATCACTGGCTTTCATTTCCCTGATGTCTTCTTCCATGAGGCCTGTATAGCCTCTCTTAATACCATAGACGTTCATGCCCCTTGCAAGGCCATGACGCACAACTGCGCGAATCGCCGCATTCATTCCGGGCGCGTCGCCACCGCTTGTGAGAACACCGATTGTTTTAATCTTTTTTTCAGCCATTGTATTGTCCCCCTCGGGAGTGCTTTTGTACTTTTGACTATGAATCCCGCACATTATTCAATATTTCTGTGCATGTTTACTCTATTATTCTAAAGCAATACAAATCACATTTCAAGCTTTTTAGGCAATTCCTCTCGGAGATTCACCTTCGGGCGGCTCACGCGCCCTATGAGGTCCGCGACTTTCTCATAGCCCTGATTTTTACGTTTTCTCCGCCGCAGATCTTACGCATAAGGTCCTCCAGTTCCTCCGTGACCCTGATCCTGCGGCCGCGCGTCTCCTCCCGATAGCTCTTTGTATCCCGCAGGAATACGTAGACCGCGTCGTTCCCGCTCTCTGCGGAACGAAGGAGTTCGGAAAGCTCCTGCGCCTTCTCCGCCCATTCCTGTCTTCCGGAAAATGCGATCCACATCTCGCGCGAGACCTCCGTAAATGCCGTGACCTTATCACAGATCAGCTTGCTCGGCTTGTCGTCCTCCGCGGAGACGCGGCCTTCGACGAGCACCTTATTTTCTTCGACAAGCAGCTCCCTGTACTGCTCGAACGGCTTCGGGAAGACAAGGACCTCGACCGTACCTACCAGGTCCTCCACGGTGACAAAGGCCATGACCTTGTTGTTCCGGGTATACTTGATCGTCTTTGCGGTGATCATTCCGCCGACGACCTGACGGGTCCCATTTTCGATCGACGGCTCGCTTCCGTCCTCCCCAAGGGCAAAGTCAAGGGAGACGGCGGTCGTGCAGCCTGTCAGGATATCCTGATATTTCTCGAGCGGATGGCCGCTCAGATAGACGCCGAGCACATCTTTTTCAAATGCCAGCAGCTGCTCCCGGTCAAATTCCGGGACGTTGGGCAGGGAGATCTCATAGGCTTTCTTTGCTTCCGGGGCCATAAAGTCGAAGATCGACATCTGTCCGGCCATATTCTCCTTGCTGTCGGCCGCGACAGAGTCCAGAATCTTCGAGTAAATGAGCATCAGCTGGTTCCTGCTGCCCGGCAGGCAGTCCAGAGCGCCCGCCTTGATGAGATTCTCGATCGCACGGCGGTTCAGTTCCTTTCCGTACGTCCTCTCGATGAAATCCTTGATGTTCTCGAAGGGTCCTCTCTGCTCCCTCTCGGCGACGATCATATCGATCACACCCCTGCCGATGCTCTTGATCGCATACATTCCGTAGCGGATCTTCCCGTCCTCCGTCGTGAACGGACCGTTCCCCGAGTTGATGGAGGGAGGCAGGATCCGGATCTTCATTTCCCGGCAGTGCAGGATATACTCCGAGCACTTGTCCGGGTTGTCGATCACGCTGGTCATGAGCGCGGCCATGAACTCGACCGGATGGTAGTATTTCAGGTAGGCCGTCTGGAAGGAGACCACCGCATAGGCCGCCGCATGAGATTTATTGAACGCGTAGTTCGCGAAATCCGTCATCTCGTCAAAGATGTGGTTCGCGACCGTTTCCGGGATCCCGTTCGCGATACAGCCCGGGACATTTTCTTCCGGATTCCCGTAAACGAAATTCCGGCGCTCCTTCTCCATCACGGAGGCTTTTTTCTTGGACATGGCCCTTCGCACAAGGTCAGACCGGCCGTAGCTGTAGCCTCCGAGATCGCGGACGATCTGCATGACCTGTTCCTGATAGACGATGCAGCCGTAGGTCGGTTCGAGGATCGGGCGCATCTCCTCGCACTCGTAGGTAACGGTCTCCGGATGATCCTTTCCCCTGATATATTTCGGAATAAAGTCCATCGGACCCGGGCGGTAGAGCGCGATCCCCGCGATAATATCCTCAAGCGTGTGCGGCTTCAGCTGCTTCATGAAGGATTTCATCCCTGCCGACTCGAGCTGGAATACGCCCTCGCACTTTCCGCGGCCGATCATATCCATGACCGCCGGGTCGTTGTAGTCGACGAGCGAGAGGTCCAGGTTTTCATTTTTCCCTTCTCTGGCGTAACGCCGGTTCACGAGCTCCACTGCGTCCTGAATGACCGTGAGGGTCCGAAGCCCCAGGAAGTCCATCTTGAGAAGCCCCAGCTCCTCGAGCGTCGTCATGGTGTACTGCGTCGTGATCGACCCGTCCTGGGCTCTGGCCAGCGGAACGTATTCCATGACGGGAAGCTGGGAAATGACGACCCCCGCCGCATGCATGGACGTATTTCGCGGGAGACCTTCGAGGCGCTTCGCCATGTCGATCAGATAATGGACCTTCTCATCTGTCTCGTACCGTGCCTTCAGATCCGGATTCACCGAAAGCGCGCGGTCCAGCGTGATATTGAGCTCCTTCGGGATCATCTTGGCGATCTCATCAGCCTCCGAGTAGGGCAGGTCGAGAACGCGGGCCACGTCGCGGATGACACCGCGCGCAGCCATCGTGCCGAAGGTAATGATCTGAACGACCCGGTCCCTCCCGTACTTCCCCACGACGTAGTCGATGACCTCCTGCCTGCGCTCGAAGCCGAAGTCCATATCGATATCGGGCATGGTCACGCGCTCCGGGTTCAGGAAACGCTCGAAGATCAGATTGTATTTCAGCGGATCGAGATCCGTGATGCCGAGGGAATAGGATACGACGGATCCCGCCGCGCTTCCTCGTCCCGGACCGACGGCGATCCCGTGGTCCCGGGCGAACTTGACGTAATCCCAGACGATCAGGAAGTAATCGACGAAACCCATCCCGCGGATCGTCTGAAGCTCGTCCATGAGACGCTTCTCCACCTCCTCTGTCACGGGGTGATAGCGCTCCTCTATTCCTTTCCGGCACAGTTCGTACAGATAGGAATAGGAATCATAGCCCTGCGGCACATCGTATTTCGGAAGCTTGCGCTCCCCGAACGTGATGGTCACATTGCACCGCTCCGCTATTTTTTCCGTGTTGTCGACCGCCTCCGGAACATAGCGGAAGAGCTCCCGCATCTCCTCCGGGGATTTTACATAGTACTGTCCGCCCTCATAGCGCAGACGGTCCTCGTCCATGACCTTCTTTCCCGTCTGAATGCACAGCAGGATGTCATGGGAATCCACATCCTCCTTGTAGGTGTAGTGGCAGTCGTTGGTGCAGACCAGAGGAAATCCCTCCTCGTCGTGCATCCGGATCAGCTGGCGGTTGACATGCTTCTGCTCCGGGATCCCGTGGTCCTGCAGTTCGAGGAAGAAGTTCTCCTCGCCGAAGATCTCCCGGTACTCAAAAGCTGCTCTTTTCGCCCCCTGGTAGTCCCCGCGCATGATCGCCTTCGGGATCTCGCCGGCAAGGCAGGCCGACAGGCAGATGATCCCCTCGTGATACTTTCGAAGGAGCTCTTTGTCGACACGGGGCTTGTAATAAAACCCGTCGACAAATCCGCCGGAAACGATCTTCATGAGGTTCTCGTACCCCTGATTGTTCTCGGCAAGAAGGATCAGGTGATAGTACCGGTCCTCCCCTGCGGCATTTTCCCTGTCAAAGCGGCTTTTCGGGGCGACGTAGACTTCACAGCCGAGGATCGGTCTGATGCCCTGCTTCATTGCCTCCCGGTAGAAATCGATGCACCCGTACATGACGCCGTGGTCCGTGATCGCGCACGCGGTCATCCCGAGCTTTTTGACCTGGGAGACATATTCTGTAATTTTGTTGGAGCCGTCCAGCAGCGAATATTCCGTGTGGACGTGAAGGTGGGTGAACGGCATGGAGCCTCCTCCTTACTGCAATAATACTTATCAGGCGATTGCGAAACGCTGTGCTCTTTGGACCTTCTGCCTGAAAGAGAAAAGAGCTGCCGCTTCAAGCAGAGCGGCAGCTCACTCATCTGTTTTCTAAAGCGGTCTCCCGCAATTGCGATCTTCTCAGCTTCCGGATTCAGCCTTCTTCTTCGGCTTCGTCGTCATGAACTGGAAGTAGATTCCCAGCACGGCGATCACGAGCCCGATGATCAGCATGAAAATTCTCGCGCCCTCTTTCGTGTTCATCTCCGCTATTTCCGGGAGGATATTGTTCACGATCAGGTTGGCGATGCTTATCCCGCCGGAGAAGGCTGTCGCGATGATGACGACCGGTCTTACGAAGAACATTGCGAGGACCGCAAGGATAAGAGCGATCAGGGCAGAACCGACCCACATGAAGACCGGCTGAACGGTCGCAAATTCGTCGACGATCGTGAGCACGACCGGCAGGATCGAGAGTACGATCAGCACAAAAAGTCCGACCTTATAGAGCAGGAATCCCGCAACGGCCAGCGCGAGCGCGCTCACTCCGATGATGACAAGGACGACCGTGGTGCTCGTGAGGTCAAGCACTGCGCAGATCACGACACCGATGAACGCTCCGAGGATAAGCCCCAGAATAGAAATGTAGACACGAAGCAGCTTGTATCCGAAAAACACATACAGCAGCGCTACGAGCAGCACCGAGATCATAAGAGCCAGATCGTGCTGCTCTATGACCGGGAACTGTCTGAAAAAGTACTCTCTAAGTTGATTCATCAGACTTTCCATGGATGACATCCCCCTTATACTAAATCCTTTTAACTGTTCCGGCCATCAGGAACGCCCCGGCATTCCCGCGCACTGCGCCGGGTGTGAAGCCCCCCTTTCAGGCTGCGCGATCCTCCGGATCCACAGATCAAGCCCCGCAAACAGTTCGTCCCCTCTATTATAATACTTTAATGGTTCCTTCCTCAATAACGATCTTTTTCTCTTTATATAATCTTCCGACCGCCCGCTTAAAGGCCGCCTTGGAGAGGCCGAACACCTCGCGGATCTTCTCCGGATCCGCCTTATCATCGAAGGGAAGAAGATCGTCATAGTCCTCATGGATCCTGGCAAGTACTGCCTCCGCATCCTCCTCCATCTGCAGGTAGGCCTTCTTTCCGGCCGACAGATCGAGCTTCCCGTCCTCCTTGACATTGGTGACCCTGAACTCTCCCGTGTCACCTGGCTTAAGATCCGCCGGCGCTTCCCTCTTCGGGATCATCCCGGAATACATTCCGTCGACCGCGATGAACACGCCGAAATTGGGCGCGACCTGATAGACTGTCCCCGAGACCTGGTCTCCGATCCTGTAGGGCGGATCCTGGCGGAGGTACGGATACAGCTTCATCGTTGCGGCAAGGCGCCCGCTCTTATCGACATAGAGGGCTGCCAGTACACAGTCACCCGCACGGACCCGCATCGTCTGCTCGTGAAATGGCAGGAGCAGATCCTTCTCAAGTCCCCAGTCAAGGAACGCGCCGATCTTTGTCACCTCCTTGACACGGAGGTTTGCCACGCCGTGCAGGAGCACGAGCGGCCGGGTCGTCGTCGCGATGAGCCGGTCGCTGGAATCGCGGTAAATGAACACCGCGATCTCATCGCCCTCCGCGCATCCCTCCGGGACCTGCTTCGCAGGCAGGAGGACTCTCTCCTTCGGGCCGGCCTTGGCCGTTTCCCCGACGTAAACGCCGAAGTCTTCTTTCCTGACGACGATTAGTTTCTGCATTTTTCCAAGTTCTATCATAGTAAACCTCCGGGATCCGCTTAAATCGGGGAGAATTCTCTCCCGTTCTACAGAATGAACTGCATCAAAGCGCAGGGCTTTCCCTCAAGCTCGAGCGCTACCGTATACCCTTCCTCCGTCTGACAGACCTTCGGCTCGAGCAGGTCGCCGAGCACTGCCTGCCTCAGGTACTGGACCCTGAGCTCTGTGACCCGGATCCCCGCCGGAAGATACGCCAGCGCCATCTGGATATACTGTTCATTGTTCACATGCCCGTTCGTATCGAGGTTGGTCGTGCGGACCTTGAAGGGCTGCTTCGTCTTAACATTCTCAGCAGGCATCTTTATATGACGCTGAAGCTTCGGAACATCCAGCCCGATCTCCGGGTCTATCCCGTAAGACTGGACTTCGATCTCCGGAACGCGTTTCGGCCGGCCGGCCTCGGTATCAAAATAGATCCATTTCGAATCGGCCAGCGCGATCATCTCCCCGGCCTCGTCGAACAGGGCTATATTTCGGTCCGCCTCAAATCCCCGGAACCGGTAGGCATGTGTCCGGACCCGAACGACCTCGCCGAGCTTCGGGTAGCGCTTTATGCGGATCTGCCAGGATGTCACCATCCAGCCGTAGTGCTCGTCCCTCCAGGTATTCGGCCCCCTGTCCACCGCGCAGGCATGCCCTACGGCACAATCCTGAAAATAGTTCACCAGGGCGTGCAGAGAAAGGTGCGCGTCCGGTGAGCACTCCGAGAATCGTATATTGGAAGAAAATTCGTACATTCTTATTTCTCCTGAAGGATCTTAGCTGCGAGACACTCCGCGTACTCCTCCCCGTCGAAGGGCAGCGCGATCCGTTCACCCTTCCAGGCTGACAGATAAGCCGCATTCGCAAGTGCGAGAGAACCGATTCCGCTGCGGCCCGGCGTGACGGACTCCTCCTCGCCGCGGACTGCAGCGGCGAAGTTCGTAAGGAGCGCGATGTACTCCTCCATCGGAGCTCCCTTCCCGAACGTCTCCGAGGACCGTCTGATCTGAAGATCCCGGGCATCCGTGACATACTCTTTCTGCCCGCAAAAGCAGGCAGTCTCTTACTGACTGCCTCCTGAACACATATGCGCATCCATTGATCCGCCGCAGTATACGCTGTCTCTTCTCCCGCTGCCCGCACTTGAGAACCGCTGCCGGTCAGGCAGTGAACTGCATTTTATAAAGAAAAAATCTCAGAAAACTTTCGTCTTCTGAGATTTTCAGCTGGGCTACAAGGATTCGAACCTTGAAATGACGGAGTCAGAGTCCGTTGCCTTACCATTTGGCGATAGCCCAATATCTGCAACAGAAGTTATTATATAACACCGTCATTCCTTTGGCAAGCTTTTTTTATTCTTCATCGGCAAAGTTCAAGCCGCTGAAGAGATCCGGCCGAAGCCGGACCCCTTCTGTTTCGAAGGCTGCCTTTCGGGTAACTTCCGGACCGTTTCCGGCAGCAGATATTACTTATATTCCGGTTCTGTTCCGGGATCACTACACGATAAATTCGTCGCTCACAGCCGGTCTGATCTTCCAGATCTGCACGCCGCTGCTGCCTTTCACGCGGAAGCCATGCTCCTCCTCCGTCGGAAATACTCTGGACGAGAAGACCGCATCGCCCTCGTTGACGAAGATCTCCACAGAGCTTCGGTCAATAAAGATCCGCATGGTCGAGAGCGGGAACTCCGTCGGATGCTCGCGCACCTCCCCCTGCTCTATATTGAACCGCTTCGTAAGCCCGGAGCGGTCCACCGTGACCATCTTCCACGCAGCGTCATAGTAGATCGTGATCCCGCCGGTCCCGTCCTCTTTCGTGAAGAGAGACAGCGTCATATTTCCCCCGTCGCTCTTTACGATCATCTCGCAGGCCTCCGGGAGGACTCCGTCCGCCGGATCGACCTCACCGTCGCGCAGTGCCTCCAGTCCCGGAAGCGGCACCTGGACCAGACGGCGGTCGCGGATCCGCAGCTCCCGCGGAAGGGTGAGGCATCCGGACCATTCGTCCTCGTCCGTCGGATAGGCGGAATCCGGAAGTCCCATCCACGCGACAAGGATCTTGCTGGCCGGATCAGGACTGTTGTTGGCGCACTCCGCGGCATAGGAGTCGAAGCCGAAATCCAGAACGTGGAATTGTCCGTCTGGCGTAAAGGTCAGCGTGGACCAGTCCATCGTCCCGAGGATATACCCGTTATGGTTGGTAACAGCCCCGCGATGGATGAGCTTCATGTGCTGCGGGCAGAAAATGAGAACATCCTTCTCCCCGATCCTCTCGATTGCAGGGCACTCCCACATGCCGCCGAAATCCTCGAAGCCCGGGACTTTCAGCTGCCCCGCAAATTCCCAGCCCTCCGAGAGCGATCTGGAACGATAGATCAGCATGCAGCCTTTTTTGTCCTTTGTCTGTGCGCCGTTGCAGATATAATAGTATCCGGTCTCCTCGTCGAAGAGGATCTTCGGATCCCTCTGGTGCTCTGTGTAATCCGGATGCGGGCCGAAGAGCGGCTCCGCCTTCTTCTCGCCGGTATTGTCACCGGAAAGCGTGTACATGCAGGTGTACGGGATCCTCGTCCAGTCGGGATCTCTGTGATTTCCGGTATAGAAGAGCTGCAGTTTATCCCCCTCCGGCCAGGCGGATCCGGAATACGCGCCCTTATTGTCCAGGTCGCAGTCCGGCCGGATCGTCACACCGACATTTTCCCATGTGATGAGATCGCGGCTCACGGTCTGATACCAGTATTTGAGTCCGTGAACAGCTCCCCACGGGCACCACTGGTAAAATAAATGCCACTTTCCGTCGTGCCACACAAATCCGTTCGGATCATTCAGAAGGCCTGTGACAGGCTGGATGTGATACGTCTGCCTGTACGGTGTCTTCTGTATCCGTTCATACAGATCTCTGATCTCCTCAGGGCTTTTGAGGACTCGATAGCGTTCTTCCCTGCTCCAGTTCTTCATAGCATTCCCTCCGTTATGGTCAAAGATACTTTCTCACGATCATTTCTCCCGGTTTCATTATGAGAACCGCTTCGCTGCTCTCATAATCATAATTCCGTCAGCTTCGCAGGCCTTTTTATCGGGAGTTCCTTACGGAACTTCCGATAAGATCCATTATACCACAAAAATTCCCGCAATCAGCCTTCTGTGGACAAATAGTCTGTCAATTCTTTAATTCTTTTATGCAATCTGATGTATTTCCCCGTATTCTTATCCTGCTCTTTATTGTATAATTACTATATATACCGTTTGGAACCCGATTACCATAACGCGAGGGAGAGTACTATGCGAAAAGATTTTTTGTGGGGTGGCGCCACTGCCGCGCATCAGATTGAAGGGGCCTACAATATTGGAGGAAAAGGAATTTCCATTGCGGATGTCATGACTGCCGGCGGTCCGAAGACACCCCGGCGGATCACGGACGGCATTCTTCCCGGTGAAAATTATCCGAATCACGAAGCATCCGATTTTTATCATCATTATAAAGAAGACGTTGCACTGCTTGCCGAGATGGGCTTCAAAGCCTTCCGCACCTCGATCGCCTGGACCAGGATCTTCCCGAGAGGCGACGAGGCAGAGCCGAACGAGGAAGGACTCAAGTTCTATGACGACCTCTTTGACGAGCTTCGGAAGTACAACATCGAGCCGCTCGTCACGCTCAGCCACTTTGAGCTTCCCTGGGCGATCGTCAAGGAATACGACGGCTTCCTGAACAGAAAGACGATCGATATGTTCGTCCGCTTCGCGACCGTATGCTTTGAGCGCTACAAGGATAAGGTTACTTACTGGATGACCTTCAACGAGATCAATAATCAGGCCGATGCCGTCCAGCACCATATGCTGCAGGAGGGCGGAATTCTTCTGAACGGCAGGGAAAATGCCGAAGAGCTCATGTACCGCTCCTCCCACTACGAGCTGGTCGCTTCCGCGATTGCAGTCAAAAAGGGCCTTGAGATCAATCCGAATTTCAAGATCGGCTGCATGATCGGATTTAATTCCATTTATCCGGCGACCTGCAAGCCGGAGGACAACCTCATGGCGCAGAAAGCCATGAACGAGAAGTACTGGTGGACCTATGTCCACTGCAGAGGCGAATATCCGAAGTGGATCCTGAAGAAGTTCGAGCGCCTCGGATACGAGATCGACATCACGGAGGAGGATAAGAAGATCTTAAAGGAAGGAACCGTCAACTGGCTGACCTTCTCCTACTACATGAGCTACGTCATCAAGGCGGACCCCGAAGAGAATCCGCACTATTACTACAATGACAAATATTATGTCAAGAATACCTATCTGAAAGCCTCCGACTGGGGCTGGCAGATCGACCCGGTCGGCCTGCGCTGGGCGCTCAACTGGTTCTATGACCGCTTCGAGCTCCCGATGTGCATCGTGGAGAACGGCTTCGGCGCCTACGACAAGGTCGAGGAGGACGGGTCCATCAACGACGACTACCGGATCGACTACCTGCGCTCCCACATTAAGGAGATGATCGCGGCGGTCGAGGAGGACGGCGTCGACCTGATCGGCTATGAGATGTGGTCACCGATCGACATCGTATCCGCATCCTCCGGCGAGATGGACAAGCGCTACGGCTTTGTCTTCGTCAACAAGAACAATGCGGGCGAGGGAGATCTCTCGAGAAGCAGGAAGAAGAGCTTCTACTGGTACAAGAAAGTCATCGCGACGAACGGAGAGGATCTCGACTAAATTCCTGTGAGACAAAAACAGGACGGAACAGATAACTGCGTACCCACTGCAGTTTCTGTCCGTCCTGTTTTCTTATGCGTATATTCTGTCCTGCGGGACATCGGTCATGAGAAACGCTTCGCGAACCTCATGATCATAATTCGGCCGATAAATCGGCCTCTTTATCGGGAGCTCCTCACGGAGCTTCCGATCAGATCACTCATTTCCCCTGCGAGATGTTCTTGATTGAGAAGATCGCCAGCACGATATTCCGGATCAGCGCAGACCCCTTGACGAGCAGCTCCTCGTATCCGGTCAGCTCCATATTCATCTTCATCCGGCCTCTGGCGGCGCTCTTTAAGAGATCCGACGCAAGGACCGGGATCTTCGCTGTCTTTTTGCCAATCTCGAGAATTTCCTTGCCGGAGGAAATCAGCTGCTGTTCCAGATCGAAGCTCTTCTTCGCGCGCTCCATCATTTTGTTGGAGAGGATCTCGAACAGATTCAGTTCCGGGCAGAATTGCTCGATAACGCCTTCGATCGTTCCCAGTGATCTGATCAGCATGACAATTCCAATCGCCATCGATATAACGGATGTCATGATCTAGCTCCGTTTAATTTTCCCCATTTCCTGAAAAAGCATTGTTCAGTCCTTCCCTCCTCTTTCCTTATTATTTATATGAAGTTCCCGCTGAATATTGAGGAGCACTTCACGGTATACTCTGTGCTCCATATCGGGAAATGCTTCCAGAATACGACGACTTCCGAAGAATCGTCCTGACAGGACTTTTTTCTTCAGAGCGGCAGTTCTCGCCTGAAGCTCTCTTGACAGATTCTTTGTCTGATCCGCTTTGTCCTGCAGTTTCTTCTTCTGCCTGCTGACGGCATCTCTTGCCTCGTATCTTGCCAACGTCGCCTGGACTCTCTGCGATTCGAGAGATGTCTGCGCGCGCATCGTTCCGGTCGCCAGCTTCTCGCTCAGGTCGTCGCTGACGATGCTCATGCGTTTCCGGATCTCGTCCAGCTCCTTAAGCTCCTTGTTGAGCCCGGCCACGATCATGACCGTCACGACAAAGTCTGCGAGGAACGTCACATACAATACTCCCAGGATCGGCCATCCGATCTTCTCCGGAATCTTAAGGAGAAGACTGTTCGCCATGGCCGGCTGGATCACGCGCACCACCAGAAGGCATGCCATTCCCCAGATAAGGCTGAAACGCAGACAGATGTATCCTCTGAAGTTGAACCGTTCCTTTCTGTAATCCCACCAACGTGCGTGGAAGGCCACGTCAAGCAGCCAGCCCGCGACGAGCTCCACCGCCGTTGCGAGAAGAACGCCGCACACGAAGACGATCAGGATTCCGACGATGTCGTCTCCGCCGAGCAGCTTCTCCACGGGATAGTGAAAAATCTCCGGAAGAACGCTGTACACCACCGCAAAGACGGAAAGGATCCCGAATCCGTAGACCGGACAGACCGGTCCGCACAAAAATCCTCTGTTGATCACCTTTCCGACTGAGATCGCATGGAAAATCACTTCAATGCACCAGCCGGCAAAGGCATAGATCAGGAAATACCAGCAAATCTGGTAAAGTGTCATTCCTGCAATCATACTCCTCTTTTTCCCCCTGCGTAAGCTCTTCTCCAATTATGCACCGGTCGTCACCTCCGTCTGCGCTTTTCCGCCGGATCCCTCGGTAACGCCTGCCCCGGCATTCGGAGAAATGCAGGACCAGGCCGCATCGATTCCGAATACGACGACGAGTGCAGTGCAGACGGGGACCTGGATCTTCATTTTTATCTGTTCTATGGCGTCCTGCCGTGCCGCGCAGGGTGCGAAGCGCCTTCCCATTTGCGCGGTGAAGAATACATGCATGCCAAAAAAGAACTGCACTAATTATCTCACAGATGCGGATGCAATACTATAAAGCCCCTGAAAAATGCCCATTTTTTACAAACACTTTTTATTCGTGTCCCGAATCTCCGCCTGCCGCAGCGATTGCTTCCGCAGCACGCTTTGAACCGCGCTTAGCTGCGTAGCGGCACCATTTGAGCCCCTTCTCCGGGTCGGCCGGCACGTCGAGCGACCCTTCAAAATAGGCAATTCCCAGGTCTGCCGCTGCCTCGATATCTCCGCGCGCAGCCCGGTCGATCAGGTTCATCCGCCGATCCTTCAGGAGGAGCTTCTGCGCCGTCTCCCGCACCATCTCGAGTTCTTCCGTGAAGATACAGTGCGGGATCGCGTTCGAAGTCACAAGCTCCATGCACTCGTCAAAATCGAGCCATCGAACTTCCGAGACCTCAGATTCCTGAAGAATGTAGGCATCTTCATCCGCGTCGCAGAACGCGAGAAATACTCTTGAGACCTGATTGTCATGGAAGACCTCATCGTGAAAGGTCTCCCTGAATTCAAAGGCCCGCTGCCCGCAGACGACAAGGTCCTTCGGCTGTGCCTTCACCCCAAGCTCCTCATAGAGCTCCCTGAGCGCCGATTCCACAAAATCTTTTCCCGCCGGGATATGCCCGGCGCTCGAGATGTCATAGCAGCCGGGATGAGAGTCCTTGCTGTCGCTGCGCTTCTGCAGCAGGATCTGCAGCCGGTCGTCCTTCGTGCGCACGAGCCAGACATGGCTTGTGCGGTGACGGATCCCCTTCTTATGGGCAAGGCTCCTCGTTACGGTATAGCCGGTCGGCTGCCCGGATTCGTTGACGATATCAAACATTTCTTCCAAAGTAAGTTCCTCGATTCTTATATCCCCTGCGCCGGCAGGGGTTATTCTGCATTACACATTGCTCGTGAATATATTCATAAGTATTGCACGCAATGTGAAACCGGCCTTCATCGTGAGTACAATCTCATGAATTTATTCATGAGAAATGCGCGCAAAGTGAGGTCAGGCAGAACGCCGGAGCGTTCTTCAAGTCATTCCGCGGACAGAACATCTGCCTCCGCGTAAACAGTAAAAAGTATATCCGAAATTCGAAAAAAGCGCAAATCAAATACGGTCTGTTTGTCCAATACAGCAAAGGAGGATTTGACAAACGGGCTTTTTGGAGATATAGTATGCGCCGAAAGCGATATGCACTTTTTCGGACCTTTCCATGGTTCCGAAAAGCCTGTGATGAGAACCGCTTTCCGGTTCTGATCATCATAATTCGACCTGCTTTGCAGACTTTTTATCGAAAACTGCCTCGCCGCTTCCGATCAGATCACTTCAACTGGCAGATCCTCTGCCGATCGAAAGCTGCCTGACAGCTTCGTACAGAATATATCAGATAACGTAGAAAGAGCACAACAATGACATTGATCGATATACATACCCTGCGGCAGCGGCTGCTGCCGCGGAAAGGCTCCGCGAAAAAAGGAGAAGACGCGGGCCCCGATATAAAGAAAGAAGGGACAATTATGTCTGATAATAAAACAATGATGCAGTATTTTGAATGGTATCTGCCCAATGACGGTCTCTGGTGGAAGCGCTGCGCCGCCAAAGCGGAAAATATAAGAGATCTGGGCGTCACGGACGTCTGGCTTCCGCCGGCGTACAAGGCAACGAAGCAGGATGACGTCGGATACAGTGTCTACGACATGTACGATCTGGGCGAGTTCGACCAGAAGGGCACGGTCCGCACAAAATACGGGACCAAGGAAGAATATAAGGAAGCAATTAAAGCCTTTCACAATGCGGGGATCAATGTCTTCGCAGATATCGTTCTGAATCACAGGATGGGCGGTGATGAGCTCGAAGAAGTCACGGCTGTCACCGACAACCCGGAGGACAGGAACGAGCAGATCGGCGGCGAGCAGAAGATCCTCGCCTGGTCAAGGTTCACCTTCCCGGGCCGCGCCGGCAAGTACAGCAAGTTCACATGGGACCATACGCATTTCACGGGAACGGACTGGGACGAGCGCACACAGTCGAAGGATGTCATTTACCGCTTCACGGGTAAAGAATGGCGACCCGACACGGATCCGGAAAAGGGAAATTTCGACTACCTGATGGGCATGAATGTCGATATGGAGAACCCGGAAGTCATTCGTGAGACAAAGAAATGGATGAACTGGTACCTGAAGGAGGCCGGCTTTGACGGATTCCGTCTGGATGCAGTGAAGCACATCAGCTTTTCATTTTACAGACAGCTGCTCGAAGACATCCGAGAAAAGCAGGGCAGGGAAATTCCTGCGGTCGGCGAGTACTGGAGCGGGGACATCGAAAGGCTTCTGTACTACCTCGAGCAGGTCGACGACGAGATGAGGCTCTTTGACGTGGCCCTCCACTATCATTTCTTCGACGCGTCCCACGCGGGCGGAAATTATGACATGCGAGGTCTCCTCACGGACACGCTGATGACGCGGAAGCCGGAGAGTGCCGTGACCTTCGTCGACAATCACGATACGCAGTTCGGTCAGAGCCTTCAGTCTTTCGTGGATGACTGGTTCAAGCCGCTTGCGTACGCCGTGATCCTGCTTCGCGAGGAGGGCATCCCGTGCGTCTTCTACACGGATTACTACGGAAATCCGGTGCAGAATCGTCCGCCGGTCCCGAATCTCGGCAAAATGATGAAGATCAGAAAGCTCTATGCCTACGGCGAGCAGGTCGATTATTTCGACGACGAGCATATCGTCGGCTGGGTACGGCGGGGCGACGACCATGAATTCTCCGGGATCGCAATTGTCATGAGTGACAATGCTGCCGGAACCAAACGGATGGAGATGGGCAAAAATTATGCCGGCATCACCTTCTACGACGCGACGGGCGAGTGCCCGGATCCGATCGTCATCGACGAGGACGGGTTCGGTGAATTCGGTACGGAAGCGGGAAAGGTTTCCGTGTGGGTGTGCCGCGGGGCATTTGAGAATCTGATCGTAAATGACTGACGTCCGAATGCAGACAATCGAGTAGGAGGGGGTGATTAGCCCCCGTCCTCTCACACCACCGTGCGTACCG
>CAMOXU010000039.1 GCA_946629525.1 uncultured Clostridia bacterium | reverse complement strand
CGGTGGCGAAGTGATATAATGAATCGAACGAATGTTTTGCATTTCGCTTTGGAGGAGAAGAGGGGAAGAATGGGAAATACCGGGTTCGTGCTGATCATCATACTGCTTCTTATTACGGCCGGCGGCGTGCTTTATCTGGCTTTCCGTCAGAACCGGATGGAATTTATCCTGCGGGACCTTGAGGCGGAGGATATCCCGGACGAGCTTGCCAGGATCCGCGGACAGGTCGAGTCGACAGCGCGAATGAACGCGGAGTTCAACGCCCAGCTGAGGGCGGAGGTCAACGGCAGCATCCGCGAAGGCCTGAGGGAACAGTCGGACCAGCTGAAGGAAGGCTTCCGGGATCAGAATGGGGAGCAGAGAAGGTCTGCGAAGGAGCAGATGGAAGAGATGCGGTCGGCGGCAAAGATCCAGTCGGAACAGCTTCTCTCGACGTCGAAGCTGCTCACGGAATCTCTCCTCAATATGTCGGACAGTATGTCGAGACAGATCAGTGAGTCCATGGAGAGGCTGCAGACATCCAACGAGGAGCGGCTTGACAAGATCGAGGGGGTCGTAAATGAAAAGCTGGACCGGACGCTGAACGAGCGTCTGGATACGAATTTCAAGATGGTCGGGGATCAGCTCGGAAAGCTCTACAGGTCTCTCGGCGAACTGGAGGCCCTGTCCTCCGGTGTCACGGATCTGAACCGGACGCTCTCCAACGTGAAGACGAGAGGTGTCTGGGGGGAGGTCCAGCTGGGAAGGATCCTTGAGCAGACGATGGCGAGAAGCCAGTACGAGATGAATGTCGCGACGAAGAAAAATTCCGACGACAGGGTCGAATTCGCGGTCCGTTTTCCTGCCCAGGACGGTACGGAGGATATCGTCTACCTGCCGATCGACGCCAAGTTCCCGTCCGATCTCTACAACAGGATCGCGGAGGCGGCCGAGAACGGGGATGCGGAGCGGGTCCAGGCCGCCTCCGCGGAGCTTCGGCAGCGGATCCTTACGGAGGCAAGGACGATCCGTGACAAGTATATCAATCCGCCCTTCACCACGAATTACGCCATCATGTTCCTGCCGACGGAAGGCCTGTATGCGGAGGTGCTCCGAATTGACGGGCTGACGGAGAGGTGCCAGCAGATCGGCGTCATCGTGGCGGGACCGGTGACGGTGACGGCGATCCTGAACAGCCTGCAGGCCGGGTTCCGCAACATCATGCTCTCGAAGAAATCGGTCGAGGTCATGAAGCTGCTCGAGGCGGTCAAGGCCCAGTTCGCAAAGCTGGATGAGGAAGTGGAGAAGACACAGAAAAAGCTCTTTGAGGCGGCCCAGTCGACAGAGAAGCTTCAGAACCGCACACGGATCATTCAGAAGAGGATGAAGAAGATCGGCGAGATGGATCCGGAGGAGGCGCAGAAGCTCCTTACGGTGGATGAGTAAGTCAGGAATGTCAGAAGTTCAAAGCGCGGAAGCCGTTTTAGCGTTCACACAACTTCCATGAAGCACAGCGTTTCGGGATCGTTCAGATAAGTAAGCGGGAGAAAGGGGACTATGGGAGTTCATTATTATTTCGGGAGCAGCGGTTCGGGAAAGAGTCGTTTTCTGCAGACGGAAATCATCAGGAGATCGATTCTTGAACCGGAATCTCAGTTCATCATGCTCGTGCCGGAGCAGTTCACGATGCAGACCCAGAAGGAGATGGTCCTTGCGCATCCGCGGAGAGGGCTCATGAATGTGGACGTCCTCTCTTTCGAGAGGCTCGCATACCGGGTCTTCGACGAGGTCGGGATGAGCAGCAGGAGGAGGCTGGAGGAGATCGGGAAGAGCTTCGTCCTCGAGAAGATCGCGCTCGATCTTGCAAAGAAGCTGCCGGTCCTCGGGGCGAATCTCGCGAGGCCGGGAAATCTTGCCGACATGAAGTCCGTGATCTCTGAACTCATGCTCTATGACGTCGGGCCGGACATGCTTCCCTGCGGGGAGATGGGCAGGGGGACGCTGCTTGGCGGCAAGCTGTCCGATATCGCGCAGGTCTATTCGAGCTTCCTCGAGTATATATCTGACCGCTATCTCACCGCTGAGGGCGTGCCGGATGCCCTTGCGCGGGTGTGTGAACGGTCCGGATTCCTTAAGGGGGCCGTCATTGCGCTGGACGGATATACCGGGTTCACGCCGGTCCAGATCCGTCTCGTGCGGGAGCTTGCCGGTATCTCGTCCGAGCTGCACATTTCGGTGACGACCGATATCCGGGAAAACCCGTTCGCGAAGACCGGGTCTCCTCTTTTTACAATGAGCCGGGACACCGTGGAGAGCCTCGGGCAGGCCTTTCGGACGGCGGGTGTCGGGATCGACTCTGTCACATACCTCGATAACGGAAAGCCCTGCCAAAGACCGTCTGACGGGGCGATGGCCGGAGCGGGCGCACGGCCGGAGGGCGGCGCAAGATTTGCAGGATCCCCTGCGCTCTCGCATCTTGAAAGAAATCTCTTCCGGAGATCTGACGAGGTCTTTACGGGGGAACAGAGGGACGTGAGGATCTTTGCTGCGGCAAATCCCCTGGAGGAAATGCGTCAGACCGCGCTGACGATCTCCTCCATGATCAGGGAGGAGGGGCTCCGCTACAGGGATTTCGCGGTGATCACAGGGGATCTCGGTACGTACAGCAATTACGTGCGTCAGATCTTCGGAGAGACAAGGATCCCCTATTTTATCGATGAGAAAAGGATCCTGCAGAACGACCCGTTCGTGGAGTATGTCCGTGCGGCCGTTTCCGCGGTCTGCGACGACTATTCCTATGAGAGCATTTTCCGGATGCTCCGGAGCGGCATGTCCGGGATCGACCGGGAAGATATCGATATTCTGGAAAATCATGTGCTGGCGCTGGGCATCCGGGGCAGGAAGAAATGGCGGGAGAAGTGGATCCTTCACTCGCAGAATGAAGACCCTGCGGGCATTCCGAGGCTCAACGAAATCAGGGAGAAGATCCTGTATCTTCTTGATCCGATGGCGGACAGCATGAGCATGAGGGGAGGAACCGTCCGGAGCAAGACGGAGGCCCTGTACTATTTCTGCGTGAGAAGCGGCTGCGAGAAGCGTCTGGCCGACATGGCAGCCGATTTTTCTGCGCGGGGCAGGCAGGACCTCGCCCGTGAGTATACGCAGGTCTTTTCTCATGTCATGAGCTTTCTCGAAAAGCTCGTCGACGTGCTGGGGGATGAGAAAATCTCCAGGAAGGATTATAAGGCTGTCCTGGAAGCCGGCTTTGCCGAGGAGAAGATCGGTATCATTCCGCCTGCCGCGGACCAGGTCCTTGTCGGGGACATGGAACGGAGCCGGCTTTCGAATGTAAAGGTGCTCTTTTTTGTCGGCGTCAACGAAGGCCTGGTCCCGAAGACAGTGAGCGGGGGAGGACTTCTGTCCGAGACCGACCGTGAGATCTTAAGGAGCAGGAATATACGGCTCAAGCCCACTCCGCGCGAGAGTATTGAGATCGGGCGGTTCTACATCTATCTCGCGCTCACGAAGCCGTCGAAGCACCTGATCCTTTCCTATTCGGCGGCGCAGACCGGCGGGGATGTGATGAGACCTTCCTATCTGATCGGGGAGATCCATGAGCTCTTCCCGAATCTCCGCGAGGAAGTCAGGTCTCCGGAGATCAGGGAGAATATCGAGCGCCCTGAGAACGGCATGATGCTGCTCACCGAGACGATGGGTACGCTTGCGGATCAGCCTCCCGGAGATGCTTTTTATGAACTTTTCTCCTGGTACCGTGCAAATCCGGACTATCGTGCAAGGACAGATGCGCTTATCCGGGCGGCGGAGGCGAGAAAGCCGAAGGATCAGATCGGGCGGGCTGTCGCGGCCGCGCTCTACGGAAAGACGCTGGTGAATTCCGCGTCCAGGCTGGAGCGCTTCTCGGCGTGCGCGTTTGCGCATTTCCTGCAGTACGGCCTGCGGCTCCGCGAACGCGAGGAGTACACATTTTCCGGGATGGATATGGGCAATGTTCTGCACGATGCGCTGCGGATCTTCGCAAAGAGGATCGAAGAATCCGGGGAGAAATGGGCGGACATCGACGAGGACAGGAGGAATGCGCTTGCGGATCAGAGCGTCGGGGAAGCGGCGCAGTCCTACGGAGGAATGATCCTGCATGATTCCGCGCGCAATGAATATCAGATCGGCAGGATGCAGCGCTTCATGCGTACATCCGTCTGGGCCATGCAGGAGCAGCTGAAGAGAGGGGATTTCCTTCCGGCTCGTTTCGAGGTGGATTTCGGGGATCTCGGGCATCTCGGGTCTGTGCGGTATGAGCTTCCCGGCGGAGCAGAGATGATCCTGACCGGGCGGATCGACAGGATGGACCTCTGCAGGGACGGCGGGAGAATGCTCATAAAGATCATCGATTATAAGACCGGGAACCGGAGCCTTGATATGACGGAGGTCTACCACGGGCTGCAGCTTCAGCTGATCGTATATATGAATGCCGCGATCGAAGCGGCCGAAAGGGAAGGCGTCAGTGCGGAGCCCGCCGGGATTTTCTATTATAAACTGCAGGATCCGGTCATATCTGCCGGGGATGGGGAAACAGAGGAGGATATCCGGACAAGGGTGCTCGGAGAAATGCAGGGCTCCGGTGTCGTCTCCTCCGATGAGGGGATCCTCCTGCATCTTGACCGGACCCTCGGCCCCGGCGTGAAGTCAGAGGTCATCCCGGTAAGCATTACGAAAAAGAATGAACTGTCAAAGACCTCGAAAGCCGCCGCGCCGGAAGAGTTCGAAGTGATCAGCACGTTCGTAAAGAACAAGATCGCGCGGATCGGCGGGAAGATCATGGAGGGCAGGACCGATATAGATCCTTACAGGTATAAGACGGGAAATGCCTGTGACTACTGCCCGTACCGCGGTGTCTGCGGATTCGACGGAAAGATCGAGGGATATGGGTTCCGTGAAATTTCTCCGATGACGCAGGAGGAGGCGGTCGGGAAGATGAGGGAAGAGACCGATGCATAAGGAGGAGAACCGATGAGCGTGCAGTGGACACAAGATCAGCAGAAGGTCATCGATACGCGCGGTGCGAATATACTGGTGAGCGCGTCCGCGGGCAGCGGAAAGACTGCTGTACTGGTCGCCCGGATCATGGCTCTGATCACGGATCCGGAAAAGCCTTTTGACATAGACCGCCTGCTGATCGTTACCTTTACGAAAGCTGCAGCGGGGGAAATGAAGGACCGTATTGCGGCTGCGATCAACGACGCGCAGAAGCGGGATCCGGACAACGGACATCTTCTGCGTCAGTCCGGCCTGATCCATAACGCAAAGATCACGACGATCGACGGATTCTGCTCGTCCGTGCTTCGAAATTACTGCCACCTGACGGATATCGAGCCGGGATTTCGAATTGCCGAGGAGGGGGAGACGAAGCTCCTTATGCACGATGTGCTGGAGGAGGTCCTTCAGGAGTACTATGCTCTGGAGGATCCCCTGGAGCAGAAAAAGTTCGAGACACTTGTGGAGAGCGTCGCGACCGGCAAGTCGGATCAGCCGCTGGTGGATGCCGTCCTGCGTGTTTTCGACGCCTGTGAAAGCCAGCCGGATCCACTCTCCTGGCTTCGTATGTGCAGGGAGAACGATCGCGCGGGATCCTTTGAGGAGATCCTCGGAACGGACTGGATGAAAAGCTTTCTTCTGGACGGGGATATGCTCGCCAGAGAAGGCCTGCGCCTTGCAAAGGAGAATCTTGCGCTTGCGAATCGCGCGGACGGGCCGCAGGCGTATCTGCCGATGGCGGAGGAGGATCTTCATTTCTTCGGGAAATTCCTCGAACTGACGGGCTATGAGGAACGGCTCGCATGGTGCAGAGAGTTCACGGCGCCGACCCTGTCCAGAAAGAGAGCGGGGAAGGAGGAGAATCCGGCGCTGAGGGACCTGTTCAAGGAGAACCGGTCAAGGCACGCGAAGATCCGCACCGATCTCGGCTCTTCTTTCTACGGCGCTCCGCCGGAACAGATCGTGACTGCGCTTTCGGAATCCGGTGCAGTCCTTGATGAGCTGATCGATGTCACGGAAACGTTCCTTCTGAGATATGCGGAGAAGAAGCGGGAGAAAAAGCTGATCGATTTCCCGGATCTCGAGCACTATGCATTGAGGATCCTCCGCGATGAGAACGGTGAACGGACGGAGGCTGCGAAGGAGCTTGCGGGTAATTTTGAGTGCGTCATGGTGGACGAGTACCAGGACAGCAACTACCTGCAGGAGGCGATCCTTACCGCGGTGACGCGGATGGAGGACGGTGAGTATAACTATTTCTGCGTCGGTGATGTCAAGCAGAGCATCTACGGCTTCAGGCATGCCCGGCCGGATCTCTTCATGCGCAAATTTCACGACTATGCCGTTGAGAAAGAGGACGGATCCAGCGGGGTCCGGATCGATCTTCTTAAAAATTTCCGGAGCAGAAAGGAGGTCCTCGATTTTTCGAACGGCCTCTTCAGGCAGATCATGCGCAGAGAGATCGGAGGAGTTGACTACGACAGGAATGCGGAACTCTTTTGCGGAGCGTCCTATCCCGAAGCGGACGGGGGAGAGTACGATACGGAGCTCCTCATCGCCCTGACAAAAGAGGAGAATGCAGACGGGAGTACATTTCTCGAAGACACGCGCAGGGACGCGCAGAAAGCACTTGAGGCCAGGATGATCGCGGAGAGGATCCGCCGTCTGGTCCGGTATGAGAAGATCACGGATACGAGAACAGGAGAGGACCGGCCGATCGAGTACAGGGACATCGTGATCCTTCTCCGCACAATGAGCGGATATGCGGATACATTCGCGGAGGTGCTCACGGAGTGCGGGATCCCCGCGTTCTCGACTGCGAAGACCGGATATTTCAGCGCGATGGAGGTCATAACGATCCTGAATTATCTGTCGATCGTCGATAATCCGGAGCAGGATATTCCGTTTACCGCGATCCTGCGGTCTCCGATCGTCGGGCTGAGCGTGGAGGAGATTGCACGCATCAGGATCGTATCAGGCTCGCCTGCCCGGGGGTCGGAAGCGAAGTTCCTCACGATGGCGGAGTGCGCGAGAAGATATCTTGCGGCGGATACGGGACGGGGTGAGGATGCAGAGCTCCGCGAAAAGCTTGCGCGGTTCTTTTCATTTTACGGGAGGATCCGGGAGAGCGTTCCCTATACACCGATCCATGAGCTCATCTGGGAGATCCTGACCGGGACCGGATATCTGGACTATGTCTCGGCGCTGCCCGGCGGAGCCCAGCGCGCAGCCAATCTCCGCATGCTCGTCGAGAAAGCCATTGCCTATGAGGGGACGAGCTATGTCGGTCTCTTCAATTTTATCAGGTATATCCGGAACCTTAGAAAATACGACGTGGATTTCGGTGAAGTCAATGTGCTCGGTGAGAGCGAGAACGTCGTGCGCCTTATCAGCATCCACAAGAGCAAGGGACTGGAATATCCGGTCGTATTCGCTGCCGGATGCAGCAAGCAGTTCAATCTTCAGGATGTCAGGGCATCGCTCCTCATCGACCCTGAGATGGGCCTTGCCTCAGATTATACGGATCTTTCAAAGCGCGTGAAGTATATGACCGTCAAGAAGAGCGCGGTCGCCCGAAAGAAGAGAAGGGAGGCTGCGGGGGAAGAGCTGAGGGTCCTCTATGTCGCGCTCACAAGGGCGAAGCAGAAGCTGATCATCACGGGGACGACGGGAAGCGAGAAGGATTTTGAGGATCTTAAGAACCTTCCGCAGCCGCTTGCCGAGGTCCGCTTTGAGGAGAATTACATTTTAAACGCAAAAAATATGATGACGTGGATCCTGCCGGCTGCCGCAAGGATGCAGGAGAGGGCTGCTCTCGCGGGAGAGCGGTGCCCTGTCCGGATCGAGCTCGTAAGGCCGTCCTCCCTTGTCGGGCAGGCGGTCAGGGAGGAATCCCGCGTAAAGGAAACTCTGCGCATTCTGTCGGATATGAACGGGGAGGAGACCTATGATCCCGCGATCCGCAGGATCATAGAGGAGAGATTCTCTTATCGGTATCCCTACGGAGACCGGGGGGCGGTGCCGGTGAAGGTGTCCGTCTCGGAGCTGAAGAAGGCAGGCATGCACGATGAGGATGCGCTGGAGACATTTCCGGATGAGGTGCCTGTTCCGTGCATCCCTTCATTTATCACGGAAAGCGTAGGACCAGGAGCTGCGCAGAAGCCGGGCGGACAGAACGCGAAGGACTGGCGGATCTCACTGGGAGGGGAATCCGGGGAGGAGATCTTCCCCGAGGAAAGACCCTCCTCTGACGGCCCGGGCGGAGCGGCCCGCGGCACGGCCTACCATAAGGTCATGGAGCTTCTGGACTATTCCGGATTCTCTCCGGAGAAAGGGGAGAGCGCAGAGAAGGTCGTGCGCGAACAGATGCGGGGGTTTGCGGCGTCCGGGAAAATGACGGAGGAGGACATCCTCCTTGTCGATCCGGGGGATATCGCGCGGTTCGCGGAGAGCGGCCTTGGCAGGCGGATGCGGGAGGCAGCCCTTCGTGGAAAATTAAAGAGAGAGCAGCCCTTTGTGCTGGCGGTGAAGGCCTCTTCGATCGATGCGTCTTATCCGGAGGATGAAGAGATCATCGTGCAGGGAATTATCGACGCCTTCTTCTATGAGGGTGAGGGGGAAGATGAGGAGATCGTTCTCCTGGATTATAAGACGGACAGGGTGTCGGAGCTTGCCATGCTGGGAAAACGGTACAGAGTACAGCTCGACTCCTATGCGGAAGCCCTCTCGCGCGTGACCGGCAGGAGGGTGAAGGAGAAGCTCATATGGTCATTCGGCTTTGGACGGCAGCTCCTTCTGTAGGCGGCCGGTGTCCTGCGGCTGCGTGCCGTGCCGAGCGTGCCGCCGTGCCGAACGTATGCAGCCCGCCGTGAAAAAGAACTTGCACAGCCGTCCGATATTGTGTATAGTACAAACGTCTATACTTATTAACAAGTGCGGGATTCTTACGTCGGGAATCCTGCACGATCTGCCCGAATGGGAGCGGTCTATACGAAAGAGGGTGAGACTAATGGTAGAAATGGATCCTGTCAGATACGCTCTGAATTCCTACGACGAACCTTTAGTTGAAATGAGGGATTCACTTTAACCTCGCTATCAAAGAGCGAAGGATTCAGGAATTAGAGAGAGAGATGGAAGATCCTCATCTCTGGGACGATCCGGAGGAGGCACAGAAGAAGACAAAGCTTCTTGCGTCCCTGAAGGAGGATGTGCACGGGTATGACGCGCTTGTTTCCGCGCGCGATGATATCCGGGATATGATCGAGATGGCTGATGAAGAGCCGGATCCGGCTCTTGTACCGGAAGTCCAGGAAATGTTCGACGACTTCAAGGCCAGATTCGAGAAGATCCGAATGAAAACGCTTCTGTCCGGTGAGTATGATAACTGCAATGCTATCGTCACACTGCATGCCGGAACAGGCGGAACAGAGGCTATGGACTGGACGAATATGCTGTACCGGATGTATACCCGATGGAGCGAAGCCCACGGTTTCAATGTTGAGGTCCTCGATCTTCTGGAGGGAGATGAGGCCGGCCTCAAATCCGTGACCTTCCAGGTCAACGGGGAGAATGCCTACGGACTCCTGAAGTCGGAGCATGGCGTCCACAGACTTGTCAGAATATCGCCGTTCAACGCAAACGGAAAGCGCCAGACATCCTTCTCGGCCTGCGAAGTCATGCCGGATATTGAGGAGGATCTGGACATCGAGATCGATCCGAAGGATATCCGGATCGATACCTACAGATCGTCAGGCGCCGGCGGACAGCACATCAATAAGACGTCGTCCGCGATCCGGATCACGCATTACCCGACAGGAATCGTTGTCACCTGCCAGAACGAGAGATCTCAGTTCCAGAACAAGGATAAAGCGTTCCAGGAACTGAAGATCAAGCTGTTCATGCTGAAGCAGCAGCAGAATGCCGAGAAGCTCGATGACATTCGCGGCAAGGTGACGGAGATCGCGTGGGGAAATCAGATCCGTTCTTATTTCCTTCAGCCGTATCAGCTGATCAAGGATCTCAGAACGAACGAGGAGCAGACGAACGCACAGAAAGTGCTGGACGGAGATATCGATCCGTTCATCAATGCCTTCCTCAAGTGGGAAGCGCTCGGAGGAAGGGCGAAGGAAGCCGCGGCGGATGCAACGGCGATCCGGTGACCGGAAGGCGCTTCACACTTTGCGCGGCGCGGCAGGAATGCCGGGGCGTTCCTGATGTGATGACAGGACGGGCCGGTCACGGAGGCATGGAGATCTCTGTCGGATTTAGAAAGAGGAATTAATTATGATCAATGTAGCGATTTTAGGATACGGTACAGTCGGAGCGGGTGTTTACAAAGTCCTTCATATGAATGGGGAGAAGATCGCCGAGAGAATCGGAGAGGCACTGAATGTCAAGTACGTTCTTGACCTCCGCGATTTCCCGGGAGATCCCTGCGAGGATGTGCTGACGCATGATTATAATGATATTTTGAACGATCCGGACGTTGCGATCGTGGTGGAGACGATGGGCGGCCTCAGACCTGCGTTTGAGTTCACCAAAAAGGCTCTCTGCGCGGGAAAGAGCGTCTGCACATCGAACAAGGAGCTTGTCGCGGAGCACGGTGTTCTTCTTCGTGAGCTCGCGAAAGAGAATAATGTCAATTATCTCTTTGAAGCCAGCTGCGGAGGGGGGATCCCGATCATCCACGCGATGGATTCTTCTCTGACGGCAGATGAGATCGATATGGTCTCCGGCATTCTGAACGGGACAACGAACTACATCCTGACAGCGATGACAGATAAGGGGCAGAGCTTTGAGGAGGCCCTCAGGGAGGCCCAGAAGAACGGCTTTGCCGAGCTGCATCCCGAAGCGGACGTCGAGGGATGGGATGCCTGCAGAAAGATCGCGATCCTCTCCTCCATCGCATATGGAAGGCATATCTCCTATAAAGAGGTCGCGACCGAAGGGATTACAGAGATCGACGCGGTCGATATCGCTTACGCGGGCGCTATGGGAAGGAAGATCAAGCTTCTCGCCATGAGCCGCAATACCGAGTCCGGTACGTGGGCAATGGTCGCCCCCATGCTTGTCGATGCGGACAATCTTCTCTATAATGTGAATGGTGTCCTGAACGCGGTATATGTGCACGGCAATGCGGTTGGAGATGTGTATTTCTACGGCAGCGGCGCCGGCAGCCTTCCGACGGCAAGCGCGGTCTCGAGCGACATTATCTCCTGTGCGCGGCATCTGAGAAAGACTATGCGGTCAGACTGGACATCCGAGCCGATGAAGATGATCTCCTCTGAGGACGTGAAATTCAGATATTTTGTCCGTTTCAACGGGACAGAAGAGGAGGCCGGGGCTGTGTTCGGAGAGATCGAACCGATCCGGGTGCGTGAGGCAGAGGGAGAATTCGGCTTTATGACTGGCGAGTACTGCCGGAAGGATTTCGTCGAAAAGGCGGAACGTTCGGGGCATGTGATCAAGGCAATTCGCAGGGCTTAAGAACCGCCTTTGCAAGAACATAAGCCCGATGTGCTGTCGGTCCCGCAGGATCTTACGCGCATCGGGCATTTCTAAGTATACGGACTTTACGATGGGAACTGTTTTTGCCGGCAGTAAAAAGAAAGAGCCGGGGGAGTCCGTAAAAGACCGGCAAAAGCGGGTCACTGGAGGTATACAATGCTGATTGTAAAAAAATTCGGCGGAACATCGGTAGGTTCGCCGGAACGGATTATGAACGTGGCGATTCGCTGCGTTGAGGATTATAAGAAAGGCAATGATGTCGTGGTCGTGCTTTCCGCGATGGGAAAGACGACGGATGAGCTGATCTCACTGGCACATAAAGTGAACCCGAAGCCGCCGAAGCGGGAGCTCGATATGCTTCTCGTGACCGGCGAGCAGGTCTCGGTGTCCATGATGGCGATGGCGATGGCCTCGCTCGGAGTCCGCGCTGTATCCCTGAATGCTTTTCAGGTCGCCATGCACACGACGAGCCAGTACAGTAATGCCCGCCTTAAGAGGATCGACTGCGACCGGATCCGGCATGAGCTGGACGACCGCAAGATCGTGATCGTTACCGGTTTTCAGGGCGTCAACAAGTATGACGATTTCACGACGCTCGGCCGCGGCGGTTCGGATACGACAGCGGTCGCGCTGGCAGCGGCGCTCCATGCGGATGCATGCGAGATCTATACGGACGTTGACGGTGTCTATACCTCGGATCCCCGCATTGTCCGCAATGCGAGAAAGCTTCAGGAGATCACGTATGATGAGATGCTGGAGATGGCTTCTCTCGGGGCCGGCGTGCTGCATAACCGTTCCGTCGAGATGGCGAAGAAATACGGAGTGACGCTCGTTGTAAGGTCAAGTCTGAACTATACTGAAGGAACGGTAGTCAAGGAGGATGCGAAAGTGGAAAGAATGCTGATCAGCGGAGTCGCTGTAGATAAAAATGCAGACCGTGTCTCTGTGATCGGTCTGAGGGATCAGCCGGGAATTGCATTCAGGCTGTTTGATATTCTTGCGAAGGCCAACGTCAATGTGGATATGATCCTGCAGTCGATCGGTCGGGACGGCACGAAGGATATTTCCTTTACCTGTGACGACGGACAGATGGATGAGGCGATCAAGGCGATCGAGTCGAACAAAGAGCGCCTGAAGTACCATACGGTCGATATGAACTCCGATGTGGCGAAAGTCTCGATCGTGGGCGCCGGCATGATGACAAATCCCGGCGTAGCCGCAAAAATGTTCGAAGCGCTCTACAACGAAGGTATCAACATCAATATGATCTCGACCTCAGAGATCCGCGTAACGGTCCTTATCTCCGAGAGGGAAGCGGAACGGGCGGCGAATGCGATCCACGATGCGTTCGGTCTTGCGGACTGATGTCATAATTTGTTCATAATTAGGGGGTCAGTTTGGGGGGATGGAGTAACAAATCGTTCATAATTAGTTGGAAATCTCTTCATACAGAGTTCATAAAAGAACTTTATGATAGGTACTGTAAAGAACAGACAGTTCTTTCGTAAAAGCCAATTACCTTTTTCTTTTTCATTATCCGTCGTGAGACGGAACTCCTTCCCTTTAAGAAGAAAAGCCTGCACTGCCATGCAGGCTTTTTCTTTTTGCGCGATAAGATCTGAGAATGCGAAAAAAAACAGCCGGTCCGCAGGGGACCGGCTTTCACCATACTCAAAGGTTTAATTATTCGGCAGAAATAGCCTCTGTCGGACATGCAGCAGCGCAGGTTCCGCACTCGATGCACTCATCTGCATTGATTTCGTAATGCTCTTCGCCCTGAGAGATGGCACCTACCGGGCACTCAGACTCGCATGTTCCGCAGCTTACACATTCATCAGAAATTACATATGCCATAGTAGTTACCTCCTTAATAAACAAAAACATATGTTATATTTAGATAATAAGACTCAATATCCGTGTTAAACAAGACAAACTATACAAAAAAGAATGACTTTTTTGGCGTGCATTCGGTTAGAAGCTACAAACGATGCCGCCTGTATGAAGTGCGCTGCGGTCGGGCCCCTAAGAGGCGGCAAAGCAGGTAATTTCCGGACAGAAAATTCAAAGTTTGGCAGGACACTTTACACAGGCTTTCGGGTCGGGTATAATTTCGAGAACAGATATACGGGATTTTGCTGAATCCGCGAAGGATCGATCGGGAAGGCCGGCAGTCAGGCCTTTACAGGGATCGCAGCCGCGCTGCCGTCCGTTCATTCGGCCTTTAACAGCGCAGCATGGAGGAACTATATGAAAATTGAGAAAATAAATGATAATCAGATCCGCTGCACGCTGACAATGTCAGACCTTGCAAGCCGGAAGATCAATCTCGGAGAGCTGGCCTACGGCTCCGAGAAGGCCAGAAATCTGTTCCGTGATATGATGACGGAAGCCTACCAGAAGTTCGGCTTCAACGTTGACAATATGCCGATCATGATCGAGGCGGTGCCGATGAGCTCGGAGGGGATCGTCCTGATCATTACAAAAGTTGAGGATCCGGATGAGCTCGATACGAGGTTCTCAAGGTTCACGATGCCCCGCGAATCTCAGGACGGCGGAAAAGAGCCGCAGGGAGCGGATGATATTCTGGACGCGGTCCATCGTGCGATCGAGAAGCGGAAAAAGAGCGGTCAGGCGAAAGAAACCGGGAAGAGCCAGGAAGCACCCGGTAAGGAAGCAGTTCAGGAAAGTCAGAAAAAAACGGCGAATGAACCGGAAGACGCCGATGTCGATATCGTGCAAAGCTATGATTTTGCCCGCATGGATGATGTGCTGCAGGCAGCTGCGAGCCTGGGAGGATTCTATACGGGAGACAATTCGCTGTACCGGATGAAGAAGGGAAACTACGTACTGACGGTCCACAGGAGCGGGCATACCCCTGAGGACTTTAATAAGGTGTGCAATATTCTGTCCGAGTACGGGACAGGACGGAAAGTCACCGCCGCGTCGGAAGCGTACGCGCGGGAACATGAACAGGTCGTCGCAAAAGGCAGCGCGCTGCAGGAGCTGTCGCGGGTCATGGGCGCTGCGAAGGACGACTGAGGATCGGGAGCGGCTTGAAGAACGCACAAGCCTTCCTGCCGCAGCGCGCAAAGTGCGAAGCACATTCCAAACTGCACGGCAGCGATGCCGGACGTCTGCTCCGGATGGAACATCAGGCATGTGCCGGGAAAGACAGCCGCCGTCGGATGAACGAATGGTATATACGGAACAAAAAAGCTCCTCTCCGGGCAGGTCTCGAAAGAACCTGCCCGGAGAGGAGCTTTTCCTCTTCTGTCAGCAATCCGTCCCGCTGTTTTCGTCCGGGTGGGCCGCAAGGTAATCGTTGATCTCCTTTTCAACATGATCCGGATCCACACCGTGTACCCATGCCGCCTCCTCAAGAGTTTCCCCCTGTGATGCAGGGCATCCGAGACAATGCATTCCCATTGCGTAGAAGACCGGAGCGACATTCAGATTGATCGACAGGATCTCGCCGATCGTCATATCCTTTGTTACCTGTACCATGTAAACCTCCTTCATCGAAGTCTGCCAGGAGTCCCCGCAGTCCTGCCGTGCACTTTATGCTGCGGTGCGTATTCTTCTCTGCGGTGATGTGACCTGCAAAAAAAGGTCCTGCCTGACGCTTCCTGTGTATCCGTCTGCTGCGATACCGGCTTTTGTGCCGGCTGCGGTTTCCGTCTGCCTTCCCTGTTCCCGGGAAGTGGAGAATATTATATAACGGAAGCCGCCCCCTGCGCAAGTGGGAAGGATGCAATGGCAGGCGGAAGGAATGTCGGGAGCATTCGCAATTTCCTCGGAACTTTCAGGATTTCTTGGCAGAAAGCAACGGACCTTCAAGGAATCCATTGACGGAGCGAATCCGGAAACAGATAATTCGGATGAAGAGAAGGCCTTCTTTGATGGGCGTTATTCAGCCGGCCCATACTGTGAAAATACTCGAAATACGGCAGCAGGCCTGCGCTTCCCGGTACAGCCGGGAGGCACAGGCCTGCGAAGAGAAACGGAGGGGGTGCGGAGACAGGATCTTTTATAAATGGTACGTAATACACTGCGTACGATCAACAGCGAAAAATGAATAGGATCAGCATTCACGGAATTCGAGGTACTTGTCGTGCTCACCGGGATGCTGATCTCTTTTGCGTGTCTTCTTATTCTTTTGCGTCAGTTAAAAGTTTACGAAAAGCCCTTTGAATGTTACAATGTGACGCAAGGGTCTTGCGACGGGTGCTTTTGATCTCTGACGCAGCCCTCCCGCGGCGGATGTCTCGGGATGAATACGCAGATTCAAGTCTCGCCCGCGAGACCTGGCGCGGGATTTAAGATCAGCGTCGGCTGATATCTTCCAGACCGAACCCCTGCGCATCCTCGCGGAGCGTTTATCTCAGTGGGAGATCGGACCCCGCTGAGACGAGACAGAGTGCTTATGTTCCCTGAGGTCCCGGCGGCTTCCGCCCGAGCGGACTTCAGGAGATGGAGGACTATGAAGAAGAGAAATATGAGGAAGAGGAGAAAGAAAGATCCGGTGCAGCTCGTTCTGCTGCTGACCGCAGCAGTTGCTCTGGTCGGAATTATTTCGTTTGCTGCCGGACGTTTTATTCCTTCTTCGTCAAAAAAAGATTCGAAAGAGTACTTTGGCATAGAGAGAGAGAATGAGATCGGCGTTGCCTGCGACGGATATGTCTTTCAGACACCGGGGATCCTCATGAACGACGAGGTCTATCTGCCGATCGATGAAGTCAGTGAGCATCTGAATCCCGGCTTTTTTTATGCCGAAAATGAAAACATGTTCATTATCACGACTCCTGTCGAAAAGGTCGCGGTCTCGGTGGGAGAATCGGCGGAGCAGAATCTTTTCATTTCACGGGACGGCGTAAATTACATTTCATATAATTATCTGCTCCAGTATACGGATATGAACGGGACGGTACTCTCCGGAGACCCGGACCGCGTCGTGATCCGGACAGACTTTGACTATGATGTGAGGACCGTCGGAGAAAAGGCGGTCGTCCGCGAGAAGCCTTCGATCCGCAGTCAGATCCTCACGAAGCCGGAAGCGGGGACCAGACTCTGTATCAGGAGCACAGACGTCGGCGCGGATACGGAGGCCTGGACCTGCGTTGCGACGCCGGACGGTTTTACAGGATATATAGAGAATAAGTTCCTTGAGGGGGACATGGCCCACGTGATCGAGGACCGCGCGCGGCCGGAGCTGGTATTCTCCCATCTTCTCCGCGAAGACAAAGTCAATATGGTCTTCCATCAGACGGATAATCAGGCTTCCAATGATATGCTGGCGGTGTCGCTCGAAGGGGTCAGCGGGGTGAATGTCATCGCGCCGACCTGGTTCTACCTCGAATCATCCGGGGGAGACATGTCGTCCCTCGCGAGTGATCAGTACGTGGAAACGGCGCACAGCATGGGGCTTTCCGTCTGGATCGTCGCAAATGATTTCGACGGGGCCGTCAATTCGTCGAAGGATACACTGGCAGCGCTGTCGACCTACGCCGGCCGCACGAAGATCATCGACACGATCGTCTCCGAGACTGTCCGCACAGGGGCGGACGGGATCAATATCGATTTTGAGAAAGTGAACTCAGAGTGCGCTCCGTATTATCAGGAATTCATCCGCGAGCTCTCTGTCTCCTGCAGGAATGAAGGGCTTGTGCTCTCAATCGACGTCTATGTTCCGACCTTCACCGGGTATCTGGGAAGGGAAGAGCTTGCCCGGGTCGCGGACTATATTGTGTGCATGTGCTACGACGAGCACACGAGCGGCTCCGAGACCGCGGGATCCGTCTCCTCCCTGCCGTTCGTCAAAAAAGGCATCCGGGACACGCTGAAAGAGGTCCCGGCGGAGCAGACAATTATTGCGCTGCCTTTCTTCACCCGCCTCTGGAAGGTAAATGAGAACGCCGCCCCTGAAAGCCGCGCGATGGGGATGGGCGAGACGGCGGCATGGCTCGCTGAAAATGCAGCCAACGTGGTCTGGGACGAGGAGACCGGCCAGAATTACGCGGAGGCAAAGGGCGCCGGCGGGACGTCCAAAATATGGATCGAGGACGCCCAGTCGCTCAGCGAGAAGATGAACGCTGTGACGGAGGCCGGGTGCGCCGGCGTGGCGGAGTGGAAGCTGGGGCTTGAAACGCAGGATATATGGCAGGTCCTTTCGGACTGTCTTGCCGGGAATGCCGCGCCCTGACCGCTGCCCTGATGCGCCGGAGAAAAAAGTGAATCTGTGAATGTCCTTTGAAAGGTGGTACAATTAGCTTGCAGCGATGTGATGGGAAAACGGAATACATTGTGGTGAATCCGGATGCACCGGACGCCGACGTGATCCGCCGGGCCGGAGAGGTCCTCCGGGAGGGAGGGCTCGTGGCATTTCCGACAGAGACAGTCTACGGACTTGGCGGGGACGCCCTGAATCCGGCTGCCTCGGAGAAAATATATGCCGCCAAGGGCAGGCCTTCGGATAACCCGCTGATCGTGCACATAGCGGATATGGAGCATCTGGTCCCGATCGTTTCCGAACTGCCGGAGAAGGCGGTCAGGCTGGCAGAGGTCTGGTGGCCGGGCCCTCTCACGATGATCTTCAATAAGACGGAGATCGTTCCGGATGAGACGAGCGGCGGACTTCAGACGGTCGCCGTGAGGATGCCGAACCACCCGGTAGCCCTGGCTCTGATCCGGGCAGCGGGCGGCTATATCGCGGCCCCGTCGGCCAATACATCCGGGCGGCCGAGTCCGACCAACGCACAGCACGTTGCAGAGGATCTCAGCGGAAAAATCGATATGATCCTCGACGCGGGGCCTGTGCGGATCGGTCTGGAATCGACCATCGTTGATTTTACCGAGGAAGTGCCGGTCCTTCTGAGGCCGGGGTATATCAATATCGGGATGCTCCGGAAAATACTCGGAGATGTCCGGGTGGACCCGGGGATCCTTGACGGGGCAGACAAAAAGGGAGTCCGGCCGAAGGCTCCCGGGATGCGCTACCGTCATTATGCTCCGAAGGCTGTTCTGACGATCGTCGAGGGGCCGCGGGAGAGCGTGACTGCGAAGATCAACGAGCTGGCAGCGGAGGCGATGCGGGAAGGGAAGAAAGTCGGGGTCATAGCGGCGGACGACACGGCATCCCTCTATCACGCGTCCGTCGTGAAGGATATCGGGGACCGCAGCACGGACAAGGAGATCGCGCAGCATCTCTTCTCTGTCCTTCGGGAGTTCGATGCGGAGAATGCAGATGTCATTTATTCAGAATCCTTTGATACCCCGCGTATGGGACAGGCGATCATGAACCGCCTTCTTAAGGCCGCAGGGCACAGAGTGCTCTCAGTTTCCTGAAGCCGGAGGATGCTCTGCGCAGGGAGAACAGCGCGGCGGCATAAGTTTCAGTCAGTAATAATGAGATAAAGACAAAACAGGAGGTACAACATGGGAAAAGTAGTTATTATGGATCATCCGCTCATTCAGCACAAGATAGGAATTATCCGCAATTCCGCCACAGGGACAAAGGATTTCCGTGAGATGGTCGGAGAGATCGCAACACTGGAGTGCTACGAGGCGACGAGAGATCTCGATCTTGAGGAGTACCCGGTAACCACACCTATGGGGGAGACTGTCTGCAAGCGCCTGAGCGGCAAAAAGCTTGCGATCATCCCGATCCTTCGCGCCGGACTCGGCATGGTCCCCGGAATGCAGACGCTGCTTCCGGCGGCAAAGGTCGGGCATATCGGTCTCTATCGCGATCCCGAGACACTCGCTCCGGTGGAATATTACTGCAAGCTCCCGGCGGATATCGAGGAGAGGGACGTGTTCGTCGTTGACCCGATGCTTGCGACCGGCGGCTCCGCAGTTGACGCCATCGATCAGCTGAAGAAGCATGGATGCCAGAATATCCGCTTCCTGTGCATTATTGCGGCTCCTGAAGGTCTCAAGGTACTCACGGAGGCCCATCCGGACGTCGATGTCTATGTAGGCGCACTGGATGATCATCTGAATGAGATCGGCTATATCGTTCCGGGACTCGGCGACGCCGGGGACAGGATCTTCGGAACAAAGTAAAAAGGAATACATGGGTTCGAGCGGAAGCTGCGAAGCAGAGCTCCGATCAGAAGGCCGGCAGATCTGCCGGAGCATGATCGGGAGATCTGTGAGGCGATTCTTATGACGGGCGTTTCAGGGGAGGTACCGGTATGAGCGAAAAACGGACGGATTACCTGACATGGGATGAGTACTTTATGGGGGTCGCGTTCCTGAGCGGAATGCGGTCAAAGGATCCGAATACGCAGGTCGGCGCCTGCATCGTGAGCGACGACAATAAGATTTTATCCATGGGATACAACGGCTTCCCGAAAGGGTGCTCGGACGATGATTTCCCGTGGAACAGGGAATCGGAGGACCCGCTTTACAGCAAGTATTTTTACTCGACGCACAGCGAGCTGAACGCGATCCTCAATTATCGCGGCGGCAGCCTGGAGGGCGCGAAATTATATGTTTCCCTCTTCCCGTGCAATGAGTGCGCGAAAGCGATTATCCAGGCGGGGATCCGTACGGTCATTTACGACAGTGACAAGTACGCGGACACACCGTCTGTGATCGCGTCAAAAAGGATGTTTGACGCGGCGGGCGTTCGGTACTATAAATATAACCGGACGAACCGTGAAATGAAAATAAATCTATGAGAGAGCAGAGGAATTGGTTATGGCAGGAGACAAAAAACTGGTTGAATCGATCACCGCGCGGGACGTTGATTTTGCGCAGTGGTATACGGACGTTGTAAAGAAAGCTGAGCTGACAGGCTATACTTCCGTCAAAGGATGCATGGTCTTTAAGCCGGCGGGCTATGCGATCTGGGAAAATATCCGGGCGGAGCTTGACCGCAGATTCAAGGAGACGGGCGTGGAAAATGTATATCTGCCCATGTTCATCCCGGAGAGTCTCCTCCAGAAAGAAAAAGATCACGTGGAAGGATTTGCGCCGGAAGTCGCCTGGGTCACCCACGGCGGTCTCAACGAGCTGCAGGAGCGCATGTGCGTCCGGCCGACCTCCGAGACGCTTTTCTGCGATCTCTACAGGAAAGACATCCAGTCCTACAGGGATCTTCCGAAGCTGTATAATCAGTGGTGCTCGGTCGTACGGTGGGAGAAAACGACCCGTCCGTTCCTGAGATCCAGGGAGTTCCTGTGGCAGGAAGGACATACAGCCCATGCGACGGCTGAGGAAGCGGAGGAGAGAACGATCCTCATGCTGAACGTATATGCGGATTTCCTTGAGGATGTCCTTGCGATCCCGGTCATCAGAGGAAGGAAGACCGACAAGGAGAAGTTCGCCGGTGCGGAGTCGACGTACACGATCGAGTCCCTGATGCATGACGGAAAAGCGCTCCAGTCCGGAACGAGCCACAACTTCGGTGACGGCTTTGCCAAAGCGTTCGGCATTCAGTTCACGGATAAGGACAATACGCTCAAATATGTCCATCAGACATCCTGGGGCATGACGACACGGCTCATCGGCGCGGTCATCATGGTCCACGGGGATGACGAGGGTCTTGTTCTTCCGCCGAAGATCGCTCCGACCCAGTGCGTAGTCATTCCGATCCGCCAGAAGGCAGAGGGCGTTCTGGAATGCGCGGAAGGGATCTGTGAGGAACTGAAGCGTGCAGGGATCCGGACAAAGCTCGATGATTCCGACCGCTCACCGGGATGGAAATTCGCGGATCAGGAGATGCGCGGCTTCCCGCTTCGCGTGGAGATCGGCCCGAAGGACATCGAGAAGGGCGAATGCGTGCTTGTCCGCAGGGATACGCGTGAGAAGCTCCAGGTAAAGATCGGAGAGGTGGCAGAGAAGGCAGCTGCTCTTCTTGAGACGATCCACAAGGATATGTATGAGCGTGCGCTGGCTTTCCGCATTGCGCACACCTACGATGCCTCTGATTATGAGGAGTTCAAAAAGACGGCGGAAGAGAAGCCGGGCTTTATCCGCGCTTACTGGTGCGGTGATGAGGCCTGCGAAGATAAGATCAAAGAGGATACCACCTGCACGTCAAGATGCATGCCGTTCGGCGAAGAAGGGGAAGCACCGGAAGACGCAGTCTGCGTATGCTGCGGAAAAAAGGCAAAACGGCTTGTTTATTGGGGAAAGGCTTACTGATCGGAGAAGCCTTTTGCAGACCGGGTAAAAGACAAACTATATGGGGGACGTACTGAAGCTTCACCGGCTTCGGTACGTTTCCTTTATATTCTGAAGCGTTTACGGGATCGGAGGGATAATCTTTGAAACTGCATCTTCCGCCAAAGGTAAAAAGGATACTCGGCATTTTGTCGGAAAACGGATATGAGGCGTATGTGGTCGGCGGGTGTGTCAGGGATTCCATCCTTGCGAGAGACCCCTCTGACTGGGACATTACGACATCCGCAAAGCCGGAGGAAGTCCGTCGGCTTTTTCATCGGACTGTCGCGACCGGCCTGAAGCACGGGACGGTCACTGTACTGATGGGGGAGGAGCAGTTCGAGATCACGACCTACCGGGCACCCGGACAGCTTCCGGGGGAGGATGCTCCGGATCTTACGCAGGATCTGCTCCACAGGGATTTCACGATCAATGCGATGGCGTACAATGACAGGATCGGGCTGGTCGATATCGTGGGCGGGATGAACGACCTGCAGAGAAAGGTCATTCGATGCGTGGGGGAACCGGATGATCGTTTCACGGAGGATCCGCTGAGGATCCTTCGCGCCTTCCGCTTTGCCGCGGAGACGGGGTTCGCGATTGATCGGAGAACGGCGGACAGGATCCCCTTCTTTGCGGAGAGTCTCAAAAATGTCAGCAGTGAGCGGATCCGGGACGAACTCGTGAAGCTGCTCGTCTCCCGGAATCCTGAGACGATCCTGGATCTCTATAAGGCCGGGATCACAGCGGTCATCCTTCCGGAATTTGACCTGTGCATGGAGACGCCCCAGAATACGCCGCATCATTTCTATGATGTCGGGACGCATACGGTAAAGACGCTCATGGCGGTCGAGCCGGACAGGATCATGCGGCTTACGATGCTCATGCATGATTTCGGGAAGCCGGCTGTCCGCTTCCGCGACAGTCTCGGGAGAGATCATTTTAAAGGACACGCGGAAATTGGCGCGGAGATCGCCTGCGGCATAATGAAACGGCTCCGCTTTGACAAAGACACGATCAACAAGGTGAGCAAGCTCATCTATTATCATGATTACAGACCGGCGCCCGAGCCGAAAGCGGTGCGAAGGGCGGCATATCTCATCGGCCCGGAGCTCTTTCCACTGTACATTCGGATCCAGTGGGCGGATAACTGCGGGAAGAGTCTTTACAAGCGGAGGGAAAAGCAGGAGAGAGTGTCCGGCGTCGCACGGGTGTATGAACAGATCATGGCGGAAGGACCGTGTCTTTGCCGAAAGGATCTGGCGATCGACGGAGAGGATCTCAAGGCCCTCGGAATCCGGGGCAGGGAGCTGGGGGATATTCTGGAGTCAGCCCTCCTCATGGTCCTGGATACACCGGAGCTCAATGACCGGGAGATCCTGCTGCGCTATGCTGCCGACGTACATGCGAGGTCCGGACGAAATCTGTGAGCCGTCTGCAGCCTGCACGAATGATCAGAAGTTCCTGGCGCGGAAGCCGTTTGAATGTTCACATAATTTCCGTGGAGCACA
>CAMOXU010000038.1 GCA_946629525.1 uncultured Clostridia bacterium | reverse complement strand
GTACGCACGGTGGTGTGAGAGGACGGGGGCTAATCACCCCCTCCTACTCGATTATAGAGGCTTTGTTCCGCGAACTATATAGTAGTTTTACTGTGAAAGTCCGGAAAACGCCGACTGAAAGGAGGCGGAGGCTGGTACCTTTCACGTATACGCAGTGCACTTAGCGAATGCAAGCCACAGGCGCAGCATGAGGTTAGTGCACCACCGTTTAGTCTGCGAACTGTCTATGCAGCGAAGCAGCTTAGATCCGGCCCGGACTATGCGGCTCGTGTCGGCCGGAATCCCACCTGTTCTTCCTGCGGGTTTGATTTGAAAAATGAAAAGAAAGGTTGATAAAAAATTCCATAAATGGTATTATAATGTATAGAAGATACCCGCAAACGGAATTTAAATATATTTAGCAGTCATTTGTGGAACAATTATGGAGGTGATGGTATGACACTCGAAGAGATCCGTCAAAAAAAGAAAGAGTATGGCTATACCAATCTTCAGATGGCCGAAAAATCCGGTCTGCCGCTGGCGACCGTGCAGAAAGTACTTGGCGGAACGACCAGGTCGCCGCGGTATCAGACGATACAGGCACTCGCATCCGTTTTTCCGGAAGAAACACTTTACGATCCGAAACCCGGATCCGCACCGGACATGGTCCGTGAACCCGGGACGGCTTATGGAGCGCAGTTCAATCCAAAGTCCCGCTATCCGCGTCAGGGGAGTTACACCATCGATGACTATCTGGCTCTTCCGGACGATCAGCGTGTGGAACTGATCGACGGCATAATCTATGACATGAGCGCTCCCACAACGCCCCATCAGCTGATCGGGGGAGAAATATATGCGCTTCTGCGGGAGTTCTTACTGCGGAAAAAGGGATCCTGCATACCTTTTATTTCTCCGGTAGACGTCCAGCTGGATAAGGACAATAAAACGATGGTCCAGCCGGATGTCTGTGTGGTATGCGATCATACGAAAATCAATCGCGCACGAATTTACGGGGCGCCTGATTTTGTGGTGGAGGTATTATCCCCTTCTACGAAAATGAAGGACATCCTGATCAAGATGAGGAAGTATCAGAATGCCGGCGTGCGGGAGTACTGGATGGTGGATCCGGATGGTGAAACAGTTACCAGAATCCTTTATAAGACGGCGACAGAAGAGTTTCCCGACGGAGATATGAATATGGAGGTCTATCCGTTCTCAAAACCTGTTCCGGTCGGCATATTTAACGATGAGTGTGTGATCGATTTCGGCGAGATCAGGGAGCGGTATTCCTTCATGTTCGGGGAATAAAGCAGTGTATGCCGGAATGTCCGGTGTTCCTGCCGCACTGTGAAGAGTGCGGAACGCATAGCAGGTCTTGCGGGCTTTTCTGACAGCTAAGCTTTGTGGCACGCGTACGATTCAGGCACTCCGGACCTGTACCTGCGCAAAAAGAAAAGCTGCCGCATCAGACGATGACTGCACTGCACACGGCATTCATTTGCGTAGAATGTCTGCTGTATGCAGTGCATATTCGTCTTAATGCGGCAGCCCCTGTCTTTTTTACTTCGCGTTCACCAAGCAGCGCAGGATGCTCGTGACTTAAGTCATGAGAGGAATGCGCCTTATGCATGGTCAATACAGGAAGTATTTCCTTATTCGAACAAATGTGCTATACTGATTCCATAGAAAGGATATCTCCATGCAGCAGACACTGACCGCAAAACTTCAGATCATACCACAGCCTTCGGACCGGCAGCGCCTGGTCGATACGGTGAAGGCTTATTCGGCTGCCTGTACATATGTCTCTGATCTTATACACGTGAACCATCTCCCTCTGAACATCTTTGATGTACAGAAAGCTACGTACTATGCGTGCCGTGAGTCTTTCGGGCTGCGTTCGCAGATGGCAGTCAGCGTGATCCGTACCGTCGTCGCTGCCTACAAGACCATCCGTACGAACCAGGAACGCCATCCCCGGCGATTCGGCAAAAAGAAACGCCATGCCGCACTCCTCCCGTCTTTCCATGCCCCGCAGCTGAGCCTCGTCTGGAACAGGGATTATTCCCTTGTCTGGAATACTGATAAGACGGAGCGCCTATTCAGTGTCAATACGCTCCGGGGACGGATCAAGTGCCGGTTCCGTGCAGATTCCATGGATTGGGCTTTTACTGAAGGGGCCGTATACGGTACAGCGAAACTGGTATTCAAACACGACAAGTTCTTCCTCCATATCCCCGTGACGATCAATGTCCCGGACACGCCGGCACCCTCTTCTTACAAAAAAGTCGTTGGCATCGACCGGGGCATCCGTTTCCTCGCTGTTGCCTGCGACGGGAAGAAGACCTCCTTCTATTCCGGCGCGGCGGTCAAACAGAAGCGGGCGCATTACAAAGAACTGCGATGCCAGCTCCAGAAACGTCAGACATCCTCCGCGAGACGCAGGATCCGTGCCATCGGGCAGAGAGAAAACCGTTGGATGAACGATGTGAACCATCGTATATCTAAGGCACTCGTCTGCAGCAACCCGAAAGACACGCTCTTCGTCCTCGAGGACCTGACCGGGATTCGGGGTGCCACGGAACGCGTGAGGGCAAAAGACCGCTATACACAGGTGAGCTGGGCTTACTATGACCTCGAGCAGAAGCTCATGTACAAGGCCGTCCGGTACGGCAGCGCCCTCCTTACGGTGGACCCTGCCTACACGAGCCAGACATGCCCCTGCTGCGGGCACGTCGACAGGGCGAGCCGGAAACATGAGATCCATACTTTCCAATGCACCGCATGCGGGTACACTACCAATGATGACCGCATCGGCGCAATGAACCTTCAGCGGATGGGAAACGAGTACCTCCTGAAGGCTCAGGTGTCAGGCATCTGATACCGCCCGTGCCGGGCACGACCCGGTGCGGTGGGGCGCTGTCAACCGTCCCGTCAATGTGCCGCCACGCGTACTTTGTACGTGGTCAAGCGAACAGCCGAATGCGGGAGGCGCCGAAAAGCGTTGTTCGACCGCAGGGCAGGCACAAGCTCGTGACTTTAGTCATGAGTAGTTGACTGTTCCGATGAACCTGTCAAATCCGGCCTTTCCTTCCTCCGTCTCCTTATACACACCGCAGTGCTCAAGGACCTTCGCGAACACATAGCCGATCTCGTCCTCGATGATCTTCTCGAGCGCTTTGTCGGTCTCGGGCGTGTTCTTTACATTTTCCGGAGCGAATTCCGGATGCTTTGCGAGGATCTCGGAGACCCATGCTGCGTGGGAGGCGAGGGATTCGATCTCTGCGATGTCTTTCCCGGTGAGGATTGCTGCCCGGAGCTCGCCCATTTCTTTCAGCAGACGGGCCGGCAGGACCGCAAGGCCCATGACCTCGATGAGGCCGATGTTCTCCTTCTTGATGTGGTGCAGCTCTGCATGCGGGTGGAAGACGCCCAGCGGATGCTCCTCAGTGGTCAGATTGTTGCGGAGGACAAGATCGAGCTCGTAGTCGTCGCCGTTCATCCGCGCGATCGGAGTGATCGTGTTGTGCGGAGTGCCTTCCGTCTCGGCGAAAATACCGCAGTCCGTATCGCTGTATCCTCTCCATACGTCAAGGATCTTGCCGGCAAGAGCGGTGATGCGCTCCGGATCCTTTCCGTCGAGGCGAATGACGGACATCGGCCAGTCTACAATGCCTGCTTTGATGTCGTCGAATCCGTCAAAGGAAATGCTCTCCCGGATCTTTGCCTTCGCCATCGCAAATGTATAATTTCCGCCCTGGAAATGCTCGTGCGTCAGGATCGAACCGCCTACGATCGGAAGGTCCGCATTGGATCCGACCGTGTAATGCGGGAAGAGGGTGACGAACTCGAGCAGTCTCTTAAATGTATGAATGTCGATCTTCATCGGGATGTGTTCTCCCGAGAGGACGATGCAGTGCTCATTGTAGTAGACGTACGGAGAGTACTGCATGAACCAGTCCTGACCGTCGAGCGTCAGGGGGATCAGGCGGATCGTCTGGCGTGCGGGGTGGTCGAGACGGCCGGCGTAGCCGACATTTTCCGGACACAGCAGGCAGCGCGGATATGCGTTCTGCTTCTTCGTGAGCGCAGCTGCGATCGCACGCGGATCCTTCTCGGGCTTCGAGAGATTGATCGTGATGTCGAGCTCGCCGTAACGGGTCTTTGTGACCCACTTCTTATCCTTCTTTACGCGGTAAGTGCGGATGTAGTCGGAATCGCGGCTTACCTTATAGAAATAATCGGTCGCCTTCTTCGGGCTCTCCTGATACAGTGCTTTGAAAGTGCGCACGACCTCAGAGGGGCGCGGTGTCAGGCAACCCATGAGTTTTGTGTCGAAGAGGTCGCGGCTTGCGATGCCGTCCTCGATGTGTCCGCGGGCGACCGCGTCGTCAAGCAGAACGGCGAGAATATCTTCAAGCGGAAGGTCCTCACCTCCGAACGGTGTGAATTCTGCATCCGGCTCGATGCCGAGGACATCGAAGAGCATGTTCGCTGTAAAAATGGCGTCGTCCTTTTCGATGAGTTCGGTGCGAAGACCGTAGGCGACCAGAGAACGGATAGCTTCTGTCGGGGTGAGTGTTGTCATAATGAAGACCTCCTTCTTGTTCATACTGCGGATTATCTTTATTGACTGGAGATAAAAAACGATTCAGACAGGCAGCGAAGCGGATAGCGAGTGTCTGCTTTACTGTTCCTTTGTTTTCTGTACTCTTATCATGACAAAAAGGGGGATTCCTTTCAATGGATTTCCGTGCCCTCTGTATGTAAAAATGTTGCTGCAAAAGAAGAGCCTCCGCTACACAATGCTCCACTGGAGCATTGCTGCGCATGCTCAGGCACGGCGGATCACAGCCGCGCAAACAGTAAGGTGCTTCGCACCCTGCGAGACGCAGCAGGAACGCCGGGGCTCTCTTTATTCTCTGTCATGCAATACTTCATTTATTTCATCAGATATTTCCCTGAAGGAAGTCCTTGGACAGGCCGAAGAACTCCCGCAGCATATTGTTGGGAAGGAACTGGGGAGACGAAGGAGCCGCGATGGCATAGACATCGGTCAGCCCCTGCTTACGTGCCAGCGCGAGAGACCGCGTGACATGAAAATTGTTGGTGACGATCGCAACCGGAGCATCCGGAGAGGACATGAGGGCTTTGCTGTATGCTATATTCTGGATCGTGTTGCGGGCCTGATCCTCTACGATGACTCGGTCTGCGGGGATTCCGATTTTGACAAGATATTCTTTCATCCCTTCCCCTTCCGGAAATGGCTCGTTGGGGCCCTGGCCGCCGGTCACAATGCAGATGGTGGAGTCATTGTCCTTCATATACTGCGCGGCAGCATCCAGACGGTACTTCAGTACGACACTGGGGCCGTCTTCGCGGACCTGAGCGCCCAGGACGATCAGGTAGTCGAGACCTGCCGGAGCGTGGCTGCCGAATCCGCGCAGGACAAAGCCTTCGCAGACGGCAAGCAGGAGGATGCCTGCACAGAAAGCGATGAGCAGGAGAGTGCGAAGGATCTTCGGAATTCTTTCAAAAAAATGATTGAGGAGTCCGAAGCCAAGGAGCAGGAAGAAGGCACCGAGGCCGAACCACACGGCAAAAAAAGATGTTCCGCTCTGGACCATGAGGACCATGATCCCGTACAGGACGCAAAGTACGCCGATCACTATGAATAAAATGGCAGAAAGTGACATTCGTTATATTCCTCCTCTGAGAAATGGTAGTTCTTATCGGAAGTTCCGTAAGGAATTTACGCTGAAAGGCCTGCCGGCAGGCTGAATCAGATTCACAGGTTTGCGAAGCGGTTCTCAAAATAATTCTACTATGCCCGATACTCGTAAATTGAGTCCCGGGATACGTGCTCAAAGTGAGAACGGATTCGGATGCTGAACAATATGTATCAAACAGTATACATCAGGAAGTATGTATCAAACAGTATGCATCAGGAAGAATGGAAATTCAACGGCTCATCCGTGACCGGCAGGGAACACGGAAAGAACTATAAGAAGCCGGTATACCATATGAAGTAAGAGTTCTGAGGCGTTCCCGACAGAGCGGCACTAAATGTGCAGATCCTGTGGCAGAGCGGCATTAAATGCGCAGATTTTGTGAGGCAGGAATGAAAGCGGAAAATATAAGAAAATATACGTATACAGGAAAATACTTGCATCTTTCAGTGCTACATGGTAGTTTTAGCTTAAATTACCGATTATTAAAGAAGGGCACAGTACCTGATAGCACAGCAGATCAGTTCGGGTTTTTGTGTTTCCGGTACATGCTTTGAGGGGAAGCTGCCATGGATAATAATAAAAGATCTTCTGTGTTTCGAACGAGTCCCAACTACATACTGCGGACAATTGCAGGACAGGATGTGCTTGTCTCCATCGGTGAGGGACTGGCAGATTTCCGGGGTTACATCGAGATGAACGATACTGCTTCCTTCCTGTGGAGGCAGCTTCAGGAGGGACGAACAAGGGAAGAACTTTTGGAAGCCATCGTCGAAACCTATGAGGTCGACGAAGCAACTGCCCGCAGAGATGTGGACAGTTGTCTGGATCTCCTTATCTCGAAAGGAATGATCAGACAGTGACAGTGCCTTTGAACCGTTACCCATTAGAGGGAACTTTTGAACTTACTGCCCGCTGCAATCTGCGCTGCAAAATGTGCTACGTACGCCTCGATGAGGAGAGCGTCCGCAAATCCGGCAGACGGGAGCGCAGCGCAGCAGAGTGGATCCATATGGCGGAGCAGGCGGCAAAGGCGGGGACGCTGGAGCTTCTGCTCACCGGCGGAGAGGTCACTCTCCGGCCTGATTTTCCGGAGATCTATGAAGCTGCAGCCCGTATGGGATTTGTCCTCACAGTTTATACCAACGCGACAATGATCACGAAGCCGGTCATGGACGTTTTCCGGCGGCTTCCGCCGCACAGGATCGGCATTACCATGTACGGGGCTTCCAACGAGACCTATAAAAAGCTCTGCGGAGATTCCCGCGGGTATGACCGTTTTCTCGACGGGCTTCGGCAATTGCAGGAGCTTCCGTCCCTGCTGGATATGCGTACGACCGTCGTGCGGGATAATCTGCAGGATCTGAAAGCGATGGCCGACTTTACAAGACAGCACTTTGGGGAAGAGAAAAAGCTGCATGTTACGGCACATCTGTACCCCGGTACCAGAGGGGCAAAAACGGATCCCCGAGCGGTACGGCTCACTGCAGGGGAGATGTTCGGCATCTGCCACGGCGATCTCGTAATGCTCAGGCACGGTGTTGAAAGCGGCGAATTGAATCCGTCAGATGTTCTTTCACCCGACAGGCTCAGGAAACTGGAAGTGGATCTGCGGCGCAGAGGACCGGTGCCGGACGGAGAATATCTGTTCCGGAACTGTGGAGCCGGGGTCAGATCTTACTTTATCTCCTGGGCAGGAGATATGTACGCCTGCGGCATGCTGCCGAAGGGCTGTACGCATCCCTTTGAGACCGGATTGGATCAGGCTTTTCTTGAACTGCCTGACCAATATCCCAGAGCACATTTCAATAAAAAGTGCGCCGGGTGCGAACTTCTTCCATACTGCGACAGCTGTCCGGCACAGCGCATCCTGGAGACCGGTGTCTGGGACGGAGTCCCGGAATATGCCTGCGATGCCGCCAGGGTAAACAAGTCATTTCTCGACAGTCTCCGTGTGGAAGACTGACAAAAGCTTTTTTTCAGGAACGTTCCGGCGTTCCAGTTGCTTTCCTGGTAACTTGCGTTGACTTATTATCGATATTTTTTACGGAGGATTTATGGACAAAAAGATTTATGAGACACCGTCTTTTCAATTTCATGAACTGTTCCTTTTTGAAGGGGTAGCTGACCCATGCTGGGCTCATAAACACGCAGACGTCACTATTTTTTATGACGCCAATCATAATGATATCCTGGATGCGCAGAATGGTGAGCCGGTGATCTACCAAAGGGACTTTGATACAAGTGGAAGTGATCAGCATGGTGATGGCTGTGCCAACGTGACAAATAACATCAACAAGGCTATCGACAGCGGAGAGATTCGGGCTTCATTTTCCGGGGAGTATGCGCGTTATTGGGACGAAAAGTACATTACGACGATTCTCGAGCATGAGAATGCCGGCGAAAGTGCATCGGTCTACATCCCGATTCACAGCTGATGGATTACCCGGCATTGAACGAACAGGGAACCGGCCTTCGGATCGGCGGGTTTTCCATCGTATGTTCCGCCAGGACGAAACTGAACGGGGAGGTGTTTCACCTCCCTGCTTCTTTTATGGCATTCAGTCGGCAGGAAAGAGAGCCGGCGGAGCTTCACTTTACGGTGGACGAGTCCTTTCCCTCCAATCCATCCGAGCCGGTCTTTCGGGCGGAGAATTTCATGGGAAACAGCTTTTATCGGCGGTCAGACGGAGGACTGGACTGGTACAGACGCAACGGTGATGACAGCCCGGGGATAAAGCTCCACATACTGGACAACTGGTCCACACTGGTGCTCAGCCGGAATACGGCTGTGCCGCAGAAGTTCCGTTCGGAAAAGCTATTCTTTGAATGCGGCTGCGCATTCAATTACGCCATGCTTGCACATGAAGCCTGTGTATTCCACGGCGTTGTTATGGAGCATGAAGGAAAGGGAATTCTGATCACCGCCAGGTCCGGAGTGGGCAAGACGACCCATGCCCGCCTGTGGCGGGATCATGAAAATGCCCTGATCCTCAACGGAGACCGGAGTCTGTGCCGCCGGATCGACGGCAGATGGCATGCCTTCGGCATGCCATGGTGCGGTTCTTCGGGAGAATACATAAACCGCCGGGTCCCGATCTCCTGCATTGTGGAGCTGCGCAGAGGTGAAGAGAATCAGGTGAAGGAGGTCTCCCCCTTTGAAGCGTCCATGTACCTGCTGGAGCGAATCTATGCACCGGTATGGGAGCCGGAGCTCAGGGAAAAAGCTCTGGATCGCTGCCGGGAGATCGGGAGCAGCATTCCCGTCCTGCGGCTTGCCTGCCGGCCTGACCGGGATTCGGTCCGGGTGCTCAAGGAGGCTCTCGGGACCCTTGCATAGAACGGAACGGACAGGAATATGAACAGTAACTCCGGAAAAAAAGGAATTCATACGAGTGATTTGTTCGAGGTGCTCATTCCCATGCTCGAAGAGGGGCAGAAAGCGATTTTCACGGTTTCGGGCATGAGCATGTGGCCTCTCATCTGCCACGGGCGGGACCAGGTCATTGTCACTGCCTGTGATCCCGCTGCGCTTCACGTCGGTGACATTATTCTGTTTCAGACGCAGCTTGGGAATTACATGCTCCATCGCATCACAGCGCTTCGGAAGGATGCCTTTGAGACGACCGGAGACGGGAACTGCTTCCGGGATGGATGGTTCCCGCGGGAATGTGTGAGGGCGAAAGTGGTGAGTATCCGGCGCAAGGGGAAGACCATAGACTGCTCCGACCGGAGGTGGAGATTCGTTTTCGCCTGCTGGCGGGTGCTTTTTCCCGTTCGCAAGGGATTGCTGCGCCTGCTTCTGAGGATCAGGTAGTTCATTGTTGAAAATATACCTCGAAGGTACAAAATTATCTTCACGCGCATAAAGGACCAGGAGAATATGTATGCCGGGCTGACAGGTTATATCGACAGCAGAAGCACAGGCCCCTGTCCACATCCATAATGTCATCTGATTTTTCCAATAACTGCTCAGAGGAGAAATTTGACCATGGTTCATGAAATGAAATTGAGAGAGGTTCCATTTAAGAACATCAAATCCGGCAGGAAGACAGTGGAACTCCGACTTTTCGATGAGAAGCGCCGGAAGCTTGAGATCGGTGACCATATAATATTTACCAGACTCCCTGATGAAGAAGAAAAAATAACAGTAAGTGTGCAGGCGCTGCTTAGATTTGCGTCTTTTGAAGATTTGTTTGAGTTGATTCCTCCGGAGAAGTGCGGATACAATGCCGGTACTTCAATAAGGGAAGCTGCTCTTGGAATGAGGAATTATTATTCTGAGGAAAAGGAAAAAGAGTATGGTGTGATCGGCATAATTATCTCGGTCATAAGTGGAGGATGTTGAGATGAACAAAGCCGGAACGCAAAAGATAGAGACACAGAGGCTGATTCTGCGGAGATTCACCATACACGATACCATCGATATGTATTATAAGTGGGCTTCAGATCCCGAGGTCACGAAATACCTGACCTGGCCCGCACATTCGAGCATCAAGGTCACAAGGAGCGTGCTTGCCGAATGGGTCGACAACTATGCAGACGGCGGATTTTTTAACTGGGCAATCGAATATAAAGAGACCGGTAAGGCCATCGGCAATATCTCTGTTGTAAAGTTGAATGAAGAAACGGAAGCCGCTGACATCGGATACTGCATGAGCCGGGCATACTGGGGCAAAGGCTTTATGGCTGAAGCCCTGAAGGCTGTGGTGGATTATCTCTTTGATGTCGTGGGGCTAAATCGGATCGCGGCCTGCCATGATGTGAACAATCCCAACTCCGGACGGGTAATGGACAAGGCAGGGATGCAATGGGAAGGAATCCTGCGCGCGGCGGGAAGAAATAACTGCGGGATATGTGATGAGGTCTGGCACTCTGTCATTCGCACAGATAGAGGCGATCTTCCTGAACTTTATATCGAGCTGCAGGATTACGAATGGCCGTACGAGTATACAGATCATGACCGGCTGATCGCCAGGGCAATCTGTTTTGACGATGACGGATCCTTTTATTTCGTCCGGGCAGAGCGGGATGACGATTTTGGCAAGGCGGCGATTATTGAGACACCGGGCGGCGGTGTGCAGGGCGGCGAAGATCTTCAGACCGCAATCAAAAGAGAGCTGAAAGAGGAACTGGGTGCGGATGCAGAGGTTCTCTGCAGGATCGGAGTTGTCAGCGACTACTATAATGTTATCCACCGGCATAACATCACTCATTATTTCCTTTGCAGGATTCTGAACCTTGGTGACAGGAATCTGACGGTGGAGGAGAAAGAGGTATTTCATTTGTCCGCATTGAAAATGAAATACGAGGAAGCTGTCGCCGAATATGAACTGCGAAGGGAGACAGAGCAGGGGCGGCTGATTGCAAACAGGGAGCTGCCGGTGCTCCTGAGAGCGAGAGAGATACTTGCGAAATAAAGCGTTAAAAATGAAGAACCGGAAACACCGAAAAAATGAAGAGAGGTCTGGCATATGAATGATTTGCTGCGTGAAAGCCTGAGCTATTTCGGTCTGTATTGGAAAATGTTTCAGGTCCGGAAGAAGTACAAACCCATTAAGGTGCCCTGCGGAAAAAACAAGGAGCAGTATTTCCTCTACTATGAGCCGGAAAAAATCCTCAGTGAAAAAATCATTGTCTGGGTCCACGGCGGCGGATGGAATGCGGGGAACCCGGAACTCTTTGATTTTGTAGGGCAGTGTGTCTGTGATCAGGGATATCGCTTCGTTTCTCTGGGCTACAGATTGTCTCCAAAGTATAAGTATCCGTGTCAGATCAGCGACGTCTGCAGGGCATATAATGCTGCAGTGAGTTTTTTGAGAGACAGAGACATAGATACTTCGAAGATCATAGTATCCGGACCGTCTGCCGGGGCGCATCTGACGTCGATCATGTGCTATTGCAGGAAGGTCCGGGAAAAGTATGGCGTCGACGTTTCGAACGTCGCCGGGTTCATCGGCACCGGCGGTCCGTACAGCTTCAGAGAGGATCAGGGACTCATGATCCGTCTGCTCCTGGGACAGCTCTTTAAGAAGGGCTATAACAGACGGAACGGGGAGCCTGCCGCCCTGATGGGAAAAAGTCATATTCCCATGCTGTTGATTCAGAGCAGGCATGACGGGCTGATCGATTATGCCTGTGCCGAAGATTTTGCCCGGAGGGCGAAGGAGCTGGGCAACGCCTGTGAACTGTACAGCGTGACGGACCGGAAGAATACACATTCATGGTATACGGCGGGGATGTTCCTTATGACGAGACAGGAGAATAAGGGGCTTGATAAGTTCTTCTCCTTTATAGAGCATCTGTAAAGTGAAAATATGATATTTCGAGGAGGTGTAAACATGAAGAAGTATGGGCTGCTGCCAATCATCACAGCATTGATTCTTGTATTTGGATGTATTCCGGTCGTTCACGCGGAGGTCAGACCGCCCGAAAGCCCGGGGCAGCAGATCGGCTATACGGCCGTGGTGCTGTGTGAATCACTCACGTTGAGGGAGAAACCGAACTCCTCTTCCAAAGCGGTGAAGACTCTGAAATACGGAGAGCATGTAATTGTAGTAGGCGCAGATACGACAAAAGGGGCAAAAAAGGAGAACGGCTTTGTATATTGCTGTCTGAATGATTCTATCGATTCGCCCGTTGGCTGGGTACTCGCGGACTATATCGTCACGAACCCCGCCTGGTATGTGACGGAAAAGAAAACGACGGTATACGCCTGGAATGATACTGCCGCGCTGAAGGTCGCTCTGCTTGACAAGGGCACCACGCTTCCGATCCTGAAAGAAGAGGGCGATTGGTACCTCGTCAGTCTGCGCGGGGCGGCCGGATGGATTCATAAGTGAGGTGGGAAAAGTTCCTGTGTGGAAGCAGCGGGCGAATTGGAGGAATCGGGAAATGAAGACATCGATCGAAGAACTGCTTGAAACCCCATATTGGATCGTCGATATTCTTCCTAAGCAGGTCCCGGAGAACAGTCCCGGACAGTATTTTGCCGTGGAAGAGTACTTTCTCCGGGAAGAACGGCTGGAGGATATCAAACAGAAGCATATTCATCTGATCTTAAAGCTGAATTGCTACCGGGACGTTTCCATAGATGACGAGGAAGAGATCAATCCACCGCCGGAGCGTATTGCCGCAGAGATGCGGAAGCGGTATCTCTATATCAGGACCGGTGAGGCGATGATTCTCTCCGAGCCGGATGATACCCATATGACGGTCTTCAATCCGGACCCGGAATTACTGGGGCTTATCAGAGAGATCGCCTCAGGCGAAGGGCTCTTTGTGTGGAAGCCCGCCGAATGATTCGGAAACCAACCGTCGAACGCCAAAATCTTTCTGCGCCCCATAGCGGTAAAAAATATCCTGTCGCATATAGATTAAACCCCGGAACAGACGATAAGGTCAGCTCCGGGGTCTTTCATTATCAGGTCCGGTCGTGAAGATCCGGTCTGATAGAACAGATTGATATCCTGATTTTCGTGGAGCAGTGAAGCACGACAGGACGGACACTTCAGCTGCGTTTTCTTCCGTAGCGAAGGGGATCCGCCACTTTTTTCCTGAAGAAGGCGATAAGAGGTCCCATGAAAAATGCCGTGATGATGGTCCCGATTCCGGGCATGACACCGAGAAGCGTTCCGGTCAGAGTGCAGATGAGGTCGGAGACCACGCGGACGATGCGGAAGTCCCAGCCTTTCTTCTCCGACAGGGTCAGAGCGATTGCGTCATAGGTGGAGACGCCAAGGTCTCCGGTAAAGTAGAGAGCGGAGGCCAGGCACATGATAACTACCGCCATGACCAGAAAGAGCAGGCGGATCACAAAGGAAGGATTTGGCAGAAGCGTCTGCCAGAGCCAGGCCGAGAAGTCCACCACATATCCCAGAAGGAAGAGGTTGATAAAGGTGGCGATGCCGATCTTCTTTCTGTCCAGGAAGAAGTAATCGACCGCCAGCAGGATCATGTTGAGGACCATATAGACGAGGCCGAAGCTGAACCCGGACAACTTATTCCAGACGCCGTGGGCAAAGACCTGGAAGGGATCCAGTCCCATGGCCGAATACTGGAACATACCTACGCTGAAGCCTGCGATCAGGACGCCGGCCACGGTCATGGCCAGTCTGCGTTTCATTTCCCCGTTCATAAAAATGCTCCTTAATTAACTTTAAGATAAGAAATGCACTGGAGAGGCCGGGACTGTGTCCCGGCTGTTTTGGCTTTTCATCGCGCGATACTCGTGAATTTATTCACGAGATGCGTGCGCAGAGTGAAACCAGCTTCCATCGCGCGAATGGGAAGATGTCTTACACCCTGCACTGCGGGCAGGAACGCCTTGGTGTTCCTGTTTCCGGCAACGTATTATACTGCAGAGACCTTCCGGAAACAATGGAGTTTTCCCTCATCTCACAGGCGGAATGGTGCTTCGTACCCCGCTCGGCGAGGCCGAAATGGGGAGCGTTCCTGAACCTTCATCGCGCAAACGGAATGGTGCTTCGTACCCCGCTCGGCGAGGCCGAAATGGGGAGCGTTCCTGAACCTTCATCGCGCAAACGGAATGGTGCTTCATACCCTGCCCGGCGAGGCTGAAATGCGGGGCGTTCCAGCAATAAATCAATTGACATTGTTGTGAATGTTCATTATAGTTAAACAAGATAGTAAGGTACCTTCATAAATACGCGGAGCACCCTGCAGGATGCGAAAAACGCAGGCTTGATCTGAAGGAACCTGCATATGGAAAGGAGGATTCTTTGGAGAGTCACATTACCGATGAAGAACTCGGCGACCTGTTCGTTATGACGCACCGCATGATGCACCGGCACTATATGAGGAATCGGGACGGAGAATGCGGGATCAATCCGAGACAGGGGCAGGGCCGTATACTGGCGCTCCTGAAGCACAATCCGGAATCCGGGATGACCCAGAAGGAGCTCGCGCAGAAGCTCAACATGCGTCAGCAGTCCATGGGCGAGTTCCTCGGAAAGCTTGAGAAGAACGGGTACCTGACGAGAAGTCCGTCGAAGGAAGACCGCAGGACGATGATCATCGAGCTGACGGAGAAAGGAAGGGCATTTCATTTTGAGGCGGAGCCTCCCGAAAAGCTGTACGGGTGCCTCAGCCAGCCGGAGAAGGATCAGCTCGGCAGGAACCTGTCCACACTGACCAGACGTCTCGGCGAACTTCTCCAGGAAGACGGAGACAGTGACTGGCAGCAGGACTTTCTGAAATGCCGGGGTCCGGAAGCCAGATTATTACAGAAGATGAAAGACGAAAGTGTGCAGAAAGAAACGTCTTTCGATGGGGAAACACAGCGAGGTAGCAGTACATGAAAAATAAAACAGATTTCGGCAAGGTGATCAGAACGCTTGCCGGACAGGTCAGGGAATTTAAGAGAGATTCTTTCCTGACCCCGGTCTTTATGATCATGGAGGTCGTCGTCGAGACCCTCATTCCGCTTCTCATGGCGAGGATCGTCGACGAGGGCATCGGAAAGAGCAATATGCCGGTGATCCTTCAGACCGGCCTTATGATGGTCGGCCTTGCGCTCGCCGGTCTTTTTGCCGGCGCGGCAGGCGGGTATTTCGGTGCGCAGGCATCGACCGGCTTCGGCAGGAACCTGAGAAAGGCGATGTTCTCGAACATTCAGAGCTTTTCTTTCTCCAACATCGACAAGTTCTCGACGTCCGGACTCGTGACCAGACTGACGACGGACGTCACCAACATTCAGAACGCGTATCAGATGCTCCTCCGCATGTTCGTCCGCGCTCCGTTCTCGATGATCGTCGCCATGATCATGGCATTTATCATCAACGCGCGGATCGCGAGCGTCTATCTTATCGCGGTCATCGCGCTGGCAATCTTCCTTATGTTCGTCATGCGGCGCGCTACCCGCTACTTCCGCATGGTCTTTGAGAAGTACGACGCCCTGAATGAATCCGTTCAGGAAAATGTCACCGGCATCCGCGTCGTCAAGGCCTACGTCCGCGAGGAGTATGAGGGAAATAAGTTCGCTGCCGCGGCGGCCAACATTTACAACCTGTTCGTGAAGGCGGAATACAATGTCATCATCAACATGCCGGTCATGCAGGGAACTGTGTATGCAGTCATCCTGATCATCTCCTGGCTCGGCGCGCACATGATCGTCGCCGGGGATCTGACGACCGGCGAGCTCATGTCCCTGCTGGCTTACTGCATGAATATCCTCATGTCCCTCATGATGGTCGCGATGGTCTTCGTCATGGTCACGATGTCCTCCGCCTCCGCGGAGCGTATCGCCGAGGTCATCAATGAAGTCAGCGACCTGCAGAATCCCGAGGATCCGGTCTATGATGTGAAGAACGGACAGGTGGATTTCAACCACGTGAACTTCTCCTACAAGAAGGGGAGCGGCGAGTTCGTTCTCAAGGATATCGACCTTCACATAAAGTCCGGCGAGACGATCGGCATCATCGGCGGGACGGGTTCCGCGAAATCCTCGCTGGTCAACCTGATCTCGAGACTTTATGACGTCACGGAAGGTTCTCTGGAGGTCGGCGGACTGGATGTGCGCGCTTACGACATGGATACGCTCAGAAATCAGGTAGCCGTCGTTCTGCAGAAAAATGTCCTCTTCTCCGGCACGATCCTCGAGAACCTGCGCTGGGGCAATACGGACGCCACGGAGGAGGAATGTATAGAAGCCTGCCGGATGGCCTGCGCGGATGAGTTTATCGACCGGCTGCCGGACGGCTACAATACACATATCGAACAGGGCGGTACCAACGTCTCCGGCGGACAGCGCCAGCGGCTCTGCATCGCCCGTGCCCTGCTCAAGAAACCGAAGATCCTGATCCTCGATGACTCGACCTCCGCGGTCGACACGGCGACAGACGCGAAGATCCGGGCTGCGATGGCGAAGGCGATCCCGGGCACGACGAAGTTCATTATCGCGCAGCGCATCTCGTCGGTGGAAAATGCAGACCGCGTCATCGTCATGGAGGAAGGCCGCGTCGCCGGATTTGACACGCCCGCGAACCTTCTTCAGAATAACGCGATCTATCAGGATGTCTATAACACACAGACCGCCGGCGGCGGAGATTTTGATATGAAGGGAGGTGCTCGCTGATGGCAGATAAGAAAATGACACAGGAATCTGCAGAATCTGTAAAAAATGCTGATTCCGAGAACATCAAAGCGAAGACCTCGGATACACAGGATCCTGTCAGGGAAGCTTCTTCCGAAAACGGAAAGAGCGGCGAATCGGAGAAGCAGAAGACGCTCGATGCCATGAAGAAGGCTGATGCAGACAGTGAGGCAGGGAAAGCTTCCGGCAAAAGCAAAGCTGCATCCGGAAAAGGCGACGCTGAGATGTCTGAGGAAGAGATCAGGAAGCTCAAGGGCGTCGGCGGCCGGCAGATGCGGGGCGTCAAGGTGAAGGTGGACAATGCACCGCAGATCTTCAAGCGGGTGATGGCCTACGTCATGAAGCGCTACGGCGTCCAGATCGTCATCGTCGTCATCTGTATCTTCGTCGCGGTCCTTGCCAACGTACAGGGAACGATGTTCACACGGACACTGATTGACTCCTACATCATGCCGATGATCGGGCAGCCGGATCCGGATTTCGGTCCGCTCCTTCAGGCCATGCTGCGGGTCGCCTGTTTCTACGCGATCGGTATCGGAGCATCCTACCTGCAGCAGAGACTGATGGTCAAGATCAGCCAGGGAACGCTGCGCGATCTCCGTATTGAGATGTTCCAGCATATGGAGAGCCTGCCGATCAGCTATTTCGACAGCCACAGCCACGGCGACATCATGTCGATCTACACGAACGATATCGATACGCTCCGCCAGATGGTCAGCCAGACGATGCCGCAGTTCCTGAACAGTCTGATCACGATTGTGAGTGTTTTCATTTCCATGGTCGTGCTGAGCGTTCCTCTGACGATCATCACTCTGGTCATGGTCGCTTTGTCGCTCTTTGCTGCGGCGAAGATCGCCGGGCAGTCGGGAAGCTACTTCGTGAAGCAGCAGAGAAATCTCGGCAAGGTGAACGGATATATCGAGGAAATGATGGCCGGCGAGAAAGTCATCAAGGTCTTCAACCATGAGGAGCAGGCGATCCGGGAATTCAACGAGCTGAATGACACCCTCTTCGAGAGCGCCAATAAGGCGAATCGTTTTGCAAATATCCTCGCGCCGGTCAATGCGCAGCTCGGGAATCTGAGCTACGTCATCTGCGCGGTGGTCGGCGGCGCGCTGGCAATTTACGGGCACGGAAGCCTGACGGTCGGCAAGCTGGCGTCCTTCCTTACATTTAACAAGAGCTTCGCGATGCCGATCAACCAGATCTCCATGCAGCTGAACTCTGTAGTCATGGCCCTCGCGGGCGCGGACCGCGTCTTCAGGCTGCTGGATGCGGAGCCGGAGCACGACGAAGGCTACGTCATGCTGGTCAACGCGGAAATCGCCGAGGACGGCACGATCACGGAGACGGACAAGCACACCGGAAAATGGGCCTGGAAGCACTACCACAAGGCGGACAATACGACGACCTATCAGAAGCAGGAAGGCGATATCGTTATGCTCGGCGTCGACTTCGGCTATACGCCGGATAAGATGGTCCTTCACGATATTCAGCTCTACGCGAAGCCGGGCCAGAAGATCGCTTTCGTCGGTTCGACCGGTGCCGGAAAGACGACGATCACGAATCTGATCAACCGTTTCTATGATATTGCGGACGGAAAGATCCGCTATGACGGGATCAACATCAACAAGATCAAAAAGCCGGACCTGCGCCGCTCGCTGGGCATCGTTCTGCAGGATACCCACCTGTTCACGGCGACCGTGCGTGACAACATCCGTTACGGTAAGCTGGATGCGACCGACGAGGAGATCTACGCGGCCGCGAAGCTGGCCAACGCGGACGGCTTCATCAGGAGACTTCCGCATGGGTATGACACGATGCTGCACGGCGACGGATCCAACCTGTCGCAGGGCCAGAGACAGCTGCTCGCGATCGCGAGGGCTGCGATCGCGGATCCGCCGGTCCTGATCCTGGATGAGGCGACCTCCTCGATCGACTCCCGCACGGAGCGGATCGTGCAGGACGGTATGGATAAGCTGATGAAGGGCAGAACGTCCTTCGTCATCGCTCACAGACTTTCGACGGTCCGCAATTCGGACTGCATCATGGTCCTGGAGCAGGGGCGGATCATCGAGAGAGGTACGCACGATGATCTGATCGCTCAGAAGGGAAAGTATTACCAGCTGTATACAGGGTTGGCGGTGAGTTCATAAAGAGAAAGTGAAGATTGGGGCAGCAGGAGGATATCCTGTTGCCCTTTTGACATTTCTTTCGTTCCTTTTTGTGATACAATAGTGAAGTACCTGATATCACGAGCGCTTCGGCGCTCCTGATGAAGGCGGGAAATTGCGAAAGTCTGTGCTTCATACAATTTCATTCTGCTCAGAGTTTCGCGGGCGCCTATATTAAAAACTTAAAAGGAGCTGTATTAGATGGAGTGTCTGACACTGAAAAAATCGAACTGTAAGAACTGCTACAAATGTATTCGCCACTGTCCCGTAAAATCAATTCGATTCACCGGAAATCAGGCATATATCATCGGTGATGAGTGCATTCTGTGCGGCCAGTGCTTTGTCGTATGTCCCCAGAACGCGAAGCAGATCACGGATGAGACCGAGAAAGTAAAAGTATTTCTCCAGGGCAGCGACCCTGTTGTGGTCAGCCTCGCCCCGTCCTTCATCGCCAATTTTGACGGGGTCGGCATCGAATCGATGCGGGAGGCTTTAAAACAGCTTGGCTTCTATGATGTGGAGGAGACTGCGATCGGCGCGACCATCGTCAAGCGCGAATATGACCGTATCTGCAACGAGGAGGGACGGGACATTATCATCACGTCCTGCTGTCACTCCGTGAACCTTCTGGTCCAGAAGCATTTCCCGAAGCTGGTCTCTTATCTTGCGGATGTCCTGTCCCCCATGCAGGCGCACTGCAAGGATATCAAAAAAAGAATTCCGAATGCGCGCACCGTATTCATCGGCCCGTGCGTGGCGAAAAAGGACGAGGCACAGCGCTATGAGGGCATCGTCGATGCGGTCCTGACTTTTGACGAGCTGAGTGCATGGCTCAGGGAAAAGAAGATCGTGCCGGAGAAGAAGCTGGATCAGAATGAGAACAGCAGAGCAAGGTTCTTCCCCACCACGGGCGGGATCCTGAAGACGATGGTGATGGAGAATCCCGAATACACTTATATGGCGATCGACGGGACGAAGAACTGCATTTCCACCCTGAAGGAAATTGAAGCGGGAAATGTCCACCACGTCTTTATCGAGATGTCTGCCTGCGTCGGGAGCTGCATCGGAGGACCTGTCATGGAGAAGTTCCATGATCTGCCGATCAAGGATTATGCCGCTGTTGCAAGGTATGCGGGGAAAAAGGATTTCGACGTCGAGCAGCTTGACAGAACGGAGACCGTCAAGGAATTCCCGGTGATTCAGCATGAAAACAAAATGCTGAGTGAATATGATATTCGCGAGACGCTGCATCAGATGGGAAAAATGCGGCCTGAGGACGAACTGAACTGCGGTACCTGCGGTTATGATACCTGCCGGGAGAAGGCGATCGCGATCCTGCAGGGCAAGGCGGATATCTCCATGTGCCTGCCATTCCTGAAGGAGAGAGCCGAGAATTTCTCGGATACGATCACGAAGAATTCGCCGAACGGAATTCTTGTATTGAATGACCGGCTGGAGGTCCAGCAGGTGAACCGGGCAGCCCTCCGGATCCTGAACCTGCGGTCCCCGCACGATATCCTCGGGGATCTTGTCGTCCGTGTCATGGATCCGGGCGATTTCCTGAAGATCCTGAACAGCGGCGGCAGCATTCACGACAAGCGGGAATACATGGCGGAGTACAGGAAATACGTCGAAAAGACCATCGTATATGACAAGGAGTACAACAGCATCCTCTGCATTCTGCGCGATGTCACCGAGGAAGAGACCGAGCGCGAGAAGAGAGAGAATCTCAGCCACCAGACGATGGAGATCGCAGACAAGGTCGTAGACAAGCAGATGCGGATCGTACAGGAGATCGCCTCCCTGCTTGGAGAGACCGCCGCCGAGACGAAAATTGCACTGACAAAACTGAAGGAGTCGATCAAAGATGAATGATTTGTGTGTCGATATAGGCTGGAAGAGCATCAATCATGAGGGAGAACAGCTCTGCGGCGACCATGTCGATATCGTGGAGCAGGATGAGAACTCCATCGTCGTCGTTCTTGCGGACGGGATGGGCAGCGGCGTCAAGGCGAGTATTCTTTCGACGCTCACGTCAAAAATCATTTCCACAATGATGGCGGAAGGGCTCAAAATCGAGGACTGTGTCTCGGCGATCGCGGCAGCCCTGCCGATCTGCCAGGTGCGGAAGGTCGCTTACTCCACGTTCACCATTCTTCACATCATAGAGAATGAGCGTGTGGAGCTGATCCAGTATGACAATCCCGCCGTGATCTTTATTCGCGACGATGAGATATGGGATTATCCGAAGCAGGAGCTGTATATTGAGGGGAAGAAGATCTACAAATCCGAGATCCGTCTTCAGGAAAATGACATCATGGTCGCCATGAGCGACGGATGTCCTCATGCAGGCAGCGGCCTGGAGTACAATACGGAGTGGGAGTGGGAGGACATAGCTAATTATGTCAGGAATATTTCCGCTGCCGGATATTCGGCCAAAAATCTTGCGACCATGCTCGTGGACGAGTGCAACAGGGAATACGCCTACAAGCCCACCGATGATGCGACCGCCTGTATCCTCAAAGTGCGTAAGAGAGAGCCCGTGAATATTCTGTTCGGGCCTCCGAGGAACAGGGATGACAGCAATCGCATGATGACGCTGTATTTTTCGAAAGCCGGAAAGCACATCATCTGCGGCGGTACAACGGCGTCCATCGCGGCGAAGTATCTTCGCAAGGAGGTCAGAGTCAATATGGCTCTGGACGAAGAGAGTGACGTTCCGCCGATCTCGGAGATCGACGGCGTCGATCTGGTGACCGAGGGCGTCATCACAATGAGCAGGGTGGTGGAATATGCCAAGGATTCTCTGGAGGAGAATGAGCTCTATGAAAAGTGGGGATTCGGGCATGACGGCGCTTCCCTGATCTGCCGAATGCTGTTCGAGGAGGCGACGGACGTCAATTTCTATGTGGGAAGGGCTGTCAATCCTGCCCATCAGAATCCGGATCTTCCGATCTCCTTCAATATTAAGATGCAGCTCGTGAAGGAGCTGACAGAGTATCTCGGAAAAATGGGAAAGCGCGTAAAAGTCAGCTATTTCTGATTGATAAGGGTGCCTTGTTGCTCCGCGAGGGGTGCAAGGCACCTTCCTGTTTGCTCGCGCTATGCAGGGGAGGGGAGATTTACCGGAAAGGCCTCTTTCCCACCCGCGAAAAATCGATCGTGCACGTGCCGTTGGAAATTCCCACCGGTATCTGAGATTCAAATTCGTACATTCTCGGCGTGTATTCTTCCTCCCTGAAACAGTGAACCGTCACGGTCCGATACTTCGGATCCACGATCCAGTATTCCCGGACTCCCGCGTTCTCATACTTGACGAGCTTCAGGAGCTGATCCTTTGAGCGGGTCGAAGGGGACAGGATCTCTATGACAAGGTCAGGAGCCCCTTCGAAGCGAATCCCATGTTCCACGTCATACTCTCCGCAGATGACCAGGAGATCCGGCTGCACCATGGTGTAGTTATCCTTATCCAGGCGCACGTCGAACGGCGAGAGGAATACCTCACACGGCATGCCGTGCCGGTCGGAACACTCTCTGAACAGGATATACAGATCTCCGAGAATCTGCTGATGGATTGACGATGGAGCTGCCATATCATAGATCACGCCGTCGATCAGTTCTATGCGCCGATCTTCCGAAATCGAATAATAATCATCCAGGGTGTATCGCGAATCCTGGGGGACTGCATTGTAAGCAGCGGACGGCTCCCTGAGAACCGCCGGATCCGACTGCTGCTCTTCAACCTTATATTTATTTCCGGCAGTTTTCACAGACTGCCGGTTTTCCGACATGTTTCTGATGTACATAGGCTGTCTGGAATCTGCAGCCCTGTCGGGCAATTCGGCAGCCTTCGCTCCCTCTTCCTGAGCAAGTGCTTTTTCAATGGCCTGGATCGTAAACTTCCTCGGCGATCTGGTCAGGCCGCTGAATATTTTCTGCACAGTCCCGAGCGGAACCCCTGACGCTTTGCTGATCATCTCGTTGCTCAGACCGAGTTCCCGTTTCTTTTCTCTCATCTCGTCAATAGTCATACGGAGCCCTTCTTTCATGTCAGTTTCTTTGTGAGCGCTGGCCGCAGGCGTGAGCAGTGCGACTAGCTTTACGGTATTGGTCATCGTGGTATTATTATACTGCATAAATGGTCTCTGTGTCAACCGCAATATATCCTATATGCATCCATATATAATCCAAATGGATTGAAAAGGAATTCCGAATACACACCGGGCTTTCTGCTTTGCCGGGATTTTACTGCAACTGCCCGGCATTTTTACGAAACGGTATCTTATAAAAAGGAAGGGAGTTGACTCATATTCTGTGATAAAATGCAGATAAAAATTTAGGAAAGCAGCAGGAACAGCAGATATGTATAAATTACTTGCGCTTGACATGGACGGAACTATGCTGACCAGTCGGAAGACGATATCTCTCGCGACAATAAACGCCATTGACCGCGTCATAAAGCAGGGGGCAGCTGTCACTCTCTGCACCGGAAGAGGCGTCGCTGAACTGAAAGATTATGCAGACGAACTATCAGGTATTCCGTACGGTATTTTAAATAGCGGAGGCTGTGTTTACGACTTCAAGACGAAACGGCCGATCAGCAGGACTCTGCTGAATGACAGTATCCTCCTCAAATGTATCAGGGCTGCCCGGGAAGCAGCAGCCATGCCCTATCTGCTCACAGAAGACGCATCAGTAGCTCAGCAAGAAGACATACGGGATGTATCTGTCTTTCAGATGGGTGTATACCAGCCTATGTACGATCGTATTGCTACGGTTGTTCCGGATCTGGAAACATATGTCAGAGAGCATCCCGGCCGGTCGCTGAAGCTGTGTATTTATCACAGAGATCCCGAAACACGGGAACAGACGCGCAGGACCGTCGAACATCTCGACATACAGCTTACGAACGCCGAGACAACGTCTCTCGAAGTTTCTCCAAAGAATGTCACGAAGGCTCTCGGGCTTCAGATTTTATGCAGGTATCTCCATATTTCTGCGCATGAGTCAATCGTAGTGGGTGATGCTGATAATGATATCGAAGTGTTGAAGGCGGCGGGGCTTTCTGTGGCGATGGGAAATGCGAATGAGAGGGTGAAGAGACAGTGCGACGTCGTTGTGTCAGATAATGATCATGACGGAATCGTGGAGGTCATTGATCGATTCTTCAAATAATTGGTGCATACCGGAAGTGCACAAAAAAACGGAGAGGATAAATCCTCTCCGTTTCTATGGAAGGTACAGGGCTCGAACCTGCGACCTTTCACACGTCAAGCGAATGCTCTCCCAGCTGAGCTAACCTTCCATGTTTTGCAACAGATAGAATTATAACAGAAAGAGAGGGTTGGCGCAAGGGGGAATTTATTTTTTTATTAAACCTTAGATGACGGCAAAAGTAGGACTACATTTTCAGCCCAAGTTCCCTT
>CAMOXU010000037.1 GCA_946629525.1 uncultured Clostridia bacterium | reverse complement strand
AAGTCTCGCTCGCGAGACTTGGCGCGGGATTCGGATCAGCGTCAGCTGATATCTTTCAAACCGAATCCCTGCGCATCCTCGCGGAGCGTTTATCTCAGTGGGAGATCGGCCCCCACTGAGATGAGTTGGTCATAACCCGCCGCTTAAGAAGTGGGGGCCATCTCGCACTGAGATAAATATACAGTTAATGCAATTACAAGTAAAATACCTAAATTGCACTAATTGTCATACCTAAAAAGTATGAAAGGACTGCAATGTAATTACATCCGGCAGAATATGTATTCAGCGATAAATGATATCCTCTCTTCCCGGACCGTTGGAGACCATGGAGATCTTCACGCCGAGCTCCTTCTCGATAAATTCGACATAGGCGCGTGCATTTTCCGGGAGATCCTCATACTTCCGGATCCCGCGGATATCACATCCCCATCCGGGGAGCTTTTTGATGACCGGCTTGCACTTTTTGAGAGTGGGTGTGGTCGGGAAATCACGAAGGATCTCATCGCCGCACTGGTAGCCGACGCAGACCGGGATCTCCTCCAGATATCCGAGCGCGTCCAGGATCGTGAGCACGACCTCTGTGGCTCCCTGCACGCGGACTCCGTAGCGGGACGCGACACAGTCGAACCAGCCGACACGGCGCGGACGTCCGGTCGTTGCGCCGTATTCGCCCTTGTCTCCTCCGCGGCGGCGAAGCTCTTCCGCTTCATCGCCGAAGATCTCGCTGACAAATTCACCGCCGCCGACCGCGCTGGAATACGCCTTTACTACCGTCACGATATCTTTGATCTCATAGGGCGGGATACCTGCGCCGACAGCTGCAAAGGCAGCAGTCGTGTAGGAACTCGTGACCATCGGATATATTCCCATATCCGGATCCTTGAGCGATCCGAGCTGACCTTCGACAAGGACACGCTTGCCTTCTTTCAGAGCGTTCGTGAGAATTGCACCCGTATCCGCCAGATAGGGAGCGATCAGATCACGATATTCGTGAAGGGTCGCAAGGACTTCTTCGGGATCGAGCGGATCTTTGTGGTACAGATGTGTGAAGAGGGCGTTCTTAAGGGTGCAGATATTTGCGACCTTGTCTTTCAGTATGTCCTCGTCGAACAGTTCGTTGACCTGAATACCGGTCTTTGCATATTTATCCTGGTAGAACGGCGCGATTCCGGATTTTGTGGAACCGTAGGCCTTCCCCGCGAGACGCTCCTCCTCATAGGTATCCTGAAGGATGTGGTAGGGCATGAGGAGCTGAACGCGGTCCGAGACAAGGATCTTCGGTGTGGGAACACCGCCTTCCGTTACGCTCCTGAGCTCTGTTATGAATTTCCTGACATCGAAGGCAACTCCGTTGCCGATGATGTTCGTGGTACGGTCTGAGAAGATCCCGGAGGGAAGCAGATGAAGGGAAAAACGCCCGTACTGATTGATGATCGTGTGGCCGGCGTTGGCCCCTCCCTGAAACCGAACGACGTAGTCCGCATCCTGTGCGAGAAGGTCCGTGATCTTTCCTTTACCTTCGTCTCCCCAGTTTGCTCCGACAATAGCTGTGACAGGCATGTTTTCCTCCTTTATAAAAAACTGCAGGCGATCGCGAAGCGCTGTGCTTTATGGAAAATGATCGTACATCTCCATTTCGCGCATACTTTCGCAATTACTTAATAAAAACTATGGACAGGCATCTTTAAAAGTCTGTACTTATGTTTCTGCACAAACTGCGCAAGTTCCTGTAAGACCGAAATGTCAGACCGGATAAATATGTAAACAGTTTGCGGCGCGAATACAGTATAAGCCTAAGATGTTAAAAGTTACAATACCTGAACATTTGGAACAATGATATCTTTCGGGTATGATAAATATCCACCCCGGAACGCCTTCCGGCTGCATTCATCAAGGGCACATCCCGATCTGCTCTCTGACATGCTCGATGAACTTCGCCGCGAGCCTGCCGGGTGTGTGCGCGCGGTCCCAGGAAAGCAGATAACCGACTTTGACGGCGGGCTCGATCTTCTTGATGAGGACGGAAGAATCGGGGGATACATTTTTTGCGACCGAGGCCGGAAAAATCGCGATGCCGATTCCACGGGTGACCAGCTTGTCCGCGTTGGAAGAGTGCGCGATCTGTACGACAAAACGCGGCTGACCGGGACATCCATCGAACCACTTGAGGATCTCCTCGTGACGGGACCTTCTGGAGGAGATGATCAGGTCATAGTCAATAAGCTCGGAGACATGGACCGGCTCCTCCGGATTTCTGGCAAGCGGATGATCGACCGGAATCATCGCGACCCAGTCTTCGCTGTAGACCGGGAACCCGTCGAGGATCTCCGTGTTCAGGGGAGTCATCGTAATTGCGAGATCCAGGACGCCTGCCTTCAGGCGGTCCGTAAGGTCATCGACATTCCCGCACCAGAGATTGTATGTCACATTGGGATATTTTTCTTTGAAGCTCTCGATCCATTCGGCAGCCAGATAGGGTCCGTTGCTGTCGACGTGGCCGAGATAGATGGTTCCGCTGATTCCGTTATTCATCTCGGAGATCTCTGATTTCGTCATCTCGGCGAGAGACAGAAGCTGCTCTCCGCGTCTTTTGAGGGCAAGCCCTTCCGGAGTGAGCGTGATATGCCGCTTCCCTCTGACGAGAAGCTGACAGCCGAGTTCCTCCTCAAGGTCGATGAGAGAACGGCTGAGGGGCGGCTGTGAGATGTGAAGCCTTTCCGCCGCGCGGGTGATATTCAGTTCTTCTGATACCGTCAGGAAATAACGGATCTGCCGTAAATCCATAAAACCCTCCTGTCATATCGGCGAAGAATGATTTTCATACCGAAAAAGTATTGACATACTATAGTATAACAAAAAAGTGAAAGAAGTATATCAAAAAGTGAAAGACTTTCCCGATGAAAATCTGATAATCTTTAGTGAAGACAAAGGAAACCAATCAGGATATAATTGACAATGTTCAATACAGAATGCAAACGATTCATGCGAAGGCAGCAAAGAGAGTTTGAATCAGCGCTTTACTGCCGGAGATGATGAAGAGAAAATAGACAGCGGAAAGAATCATGCGAAGGCAGCAAAGAGCGTTTGGAATAAATACGTTACTGCCGGAGATGATGAAGAGGAGATAAACAATGGAAAGAAAATGGTGGCACAGTAAAGTCGCATATCAGATTTACCCGAAGAGCTTTAACGACACGAACGGAGACGGAATCGGAGATATTCCCGGTATTATCGAAAAATTAGATGTTTTGAAGGAACTCGGCGTGGATATCATCTGGCTCTCGCCCGTCTACGCTTCTCCCCTTGCTGACCAGGGATACGATATTTCAGATTACAGGAACATTGACCCTCGTTTCGGCACGATGGAAGACATGGACCGACTGCTTGCGGAGGCGAAGAAGCGGGACATGTATATCGTCATGGATCTGGTCGTCAACCACTGTTCTGATGAACATGAGTGGTTCAAACGGGCCTGTGAGGATCCGGACGGAAAGTACGGGAAATATTTCTATATAGAGACGATCAAAGACGGAAAATTCCCCTGCAACTGGCGATCATACTTTGGCGGACCGGTATGGGAGAAGCTTCCGGGTCATGAGGATAAGTACTATCTTCATGTGTTCCACAAAAAACAGCCGGATCTCAACTGGGAGAATCCGGAAGTTCGGGAAGAGATCTATGATATGGTCAACTGGTGGCTCGATAAAGGACTTGCGGGATTCCGGATCGACGCCATCATTAATATAAAGAAAGCGCTGCCCTTTAAAAACTATCCGGCAGACCGGCCGGACGGTCTTACATCCATCGGCAATATGCTTCGGGATGCAAAGGGAGTCGGTGAGTTCCTCGGGGAACTCAGGGACCGCTGTTTTGCGCCGCACGAAGCATTTACGGTCGGAGAAGTCTTCAATGAGAAAGCGGAGGAGATCCCGGATTTCATCGGCGATAACGGATACTTCTCGACGATGTTCGACTTTGCCCCGACAATCTTCGGTCAGTCGGGAAAAGGCTGGCATGAAAATGCAGACATCACCCCGGACGAATACCGTGACTGTGTGTTCAACACGCAGAAAAGAATCGGTGAGATCGGATACATTTCCAACATCATTGAGAACCACGACGAGCCCCGCGGAGTATCCCGTTATATTCCGAACGGTGATCAGTGCGAGGACAGCAAGAAGACGCTGGCAACGGCCTATTTCTGCCTGAAGGGACTTCCCTGGATCTATCAGGGGCAGGAGATCGGAATGGAGAACAAGAAGTTCACGTCGATCGATGAGGTGGATGACATTTCTTCGCTGGATGCCTACAAGGTCGCTCTCGCCGACGGAGTGTCAGAGGAGGAAGCCCTTTACGCGCTCGGGAAGCTCTCACGGGACAATGCGAGAACTCCTTACCAGTGGGACGATACGGAGAACGCCGGATTCGGGACCGGCAAGCCGTGGCTTCCTGTCAATCCGAACTATAAGCGGATCAATCTGGCGGCCCAGAAGGCGGATCCGGACTCCGTCTATCATTACTACAGGAAGCTGACCGCGCTCAGAAGAGACCCGGCGTATTCGGAGACGCTTGTATGGGGAGAGATGGTCCCGGTCAGGCAGGATCTGCACAACGTCATGGCTTATCTGAGGAAGAGGGAGGGGCAGACGCTGCTCATCGCAGCCGGCTTCGGAAAGGAAGACAAGGTACTGCCGCTGCCCGCGAAGCCGAAGAAGATCCTTCTGTCTACTCTTGCGGGAGGAGAGGAGCCGGAAATCCTTCAGACGGAGGACGGATGGACCGTCCTGCTGAAGGGCTATATGGCGTTTGTGGCTGAGTGTGAATACTAATTGCGAATGCTTTTTCGCAGACTGCACGAATGATCAGAAGTTCCTGGCGCGGAAGCCGTTTGAATGTTCACACAATTTCCATGGAGCACAACGTTTCGCAATCGCCTGTTAGTAACTGAAAGAAAAGGAGCGGGTATGCAGAAATTCGGTCAGTTTTATCTTGATAAAGAAAAAGATATCATTGTTGAGCTCTACAAGGAGGATGCCCGTCTCAGCTATATTCTCCGGACGCCCTATCATAAGACCGGGAATCTGATCACGAACCTCGCTGCGCTCTGCAAGCTTCCGATCAGCTTTGACGATAGCGGCCTCAAGGTCATCCGCGGAGAGATTCCCTGCTACGTGGACGGGGACAACCGTGAGGTCTATGCCTTCCGCCTGAATGACACGAAGGTGGCCAACATTTATCCGAACGGTGACATCGAGAGGAAAGCGTACGTTCCGGCGATCGCCAAGACGCTCATGAGCCAGACGAAGGACTATCACCTGGATTTCAAGAAGACCCTCGTGAAGACCTATATCCGCCGGGAGCATAAGTTCCGGACGGACCTGCACACACATATGAATGCAAATCTGGATGCGGACATCCTGATCGCGCTGGGCATCCATCATCAGATCCGCTATCCGCTGTACTATATAAAAAAGCTCGGTCTCATTGTAAGTCCGGCCCAGCAGAAAAAGCTCGATGAGGATCGGAGCGAGGTGGAGAAGCGATTCAAGGATTCTCCCCTGCAGGGCAAGTACAAAGTCCGCAGGATCGATGACAACACCTTTATCAATTTCGCGGACTTCATTCTGAACAATCTGGAAAATGCAGACCACAACCTGCCCCGGATCCGCGCGTCCCTGACCATCCTGAAGGACGGGCAGGCCGTCTTCTCGAACCTCGAGAAAGTCTATCTCTACCGCTATGTCTTCGCAAAGGGGATCGAATCGGAGGAGAAGATACCGCTGACGAATTATGCGGAGATCCCGGACCGGGAGATCGTGGGAGCTCTCCGGCAGATGGAGGCGGATCGTCTGGACCCGAGATTTGCGGGCTATACTCTGTACCAGAACAAGCTTCTCTGGATCGCGCGGGGCTGCAAAAAGAGAGGAATCGTTTATGCGGAGATCTCCGATACGAGCCTTGTAAAGCCTCTGGATGCACCCGCAGTGCTGGCATATCTTCACGCGTCCATGCCGGATATCACGGCGGAGACCGGCGTGATCCTGCGTTTCCTTGCCTCCTTCCGCCGGATCCCTCTGACGATCGTCAAAGATCACGTGGAATCTCAGCAGGTCCTCCGGGATCAGCTCAGAACGCTTCGGCAGATCGCGGTGGATCCCTATGTCGCGGGCAGCGACATTATCGGTGAGGAGATCAATGACATCAGGGACCTCAAGCCGGTCCTTACAGAGCTGGTCCGAATTGCGGCGGAGAATCCTGGCTTCGTGATCCGGATCCACGCCGGAGAAAATGACGGACTCCGCGACAACGTGGAGAAGAGCGTTCAGTGCGTCCGTGAAGCGCTCCTGCCCGGCCAGAAAATGCCCCGCGTCCGGATCGGACACGGCCTTTATACCCCGAACCTGAAGACGGAGAGAGGGAAGGAGCTTCTGCAGATCCTGCGGTCAGAACGGGTCGTTCTGGAATTCCAGCTGACGTCCAACGTCCGGCTGAACAACCTCAGCACGCTGAAGCATCACCCGTTAAAGCAGTACCTGAAGGAGAACATTCTCTGCGTGCAGGGTACGGACGGCGGTGCGATCTACGGGACGGATTCCATCGATGAACAGCTGGCACTGGAGAAGATGCTCGAACTGACCTATGACGAGCTCCTGGAAATGAAAAAGGCGGAGGAACTGGTCCTTAAGGACAGCCTCGAAGTCTTTGAGGAAAAGAAGAAGAACTTCTCCCGCATAAACGGCGGGGAAGATGTGCGTGCCTTCTATGAGAGGAGAATCAGAGAGGAGAAGGGGCCGGAAGGCTCGTTCCTGACACCCCCGGGAAAGGTCGAGAGTGCGGAGGTCCTTTCCGACAGGATCCGTGAGATGCCCTGTGATGGTCTTCCGGTGGTCCTTCTCGGCGGAAGCTTCAACAATGATCACCACCACACCAGGGTGAAGGAGGGCTTCCGGCGATTTATCGATGAGCTTGCAGAGAAAGCGGATCCGGAGAAAGTGTTCTTCGTCATCGGCCACAGGCTTTCAGGCTACGAGCGGGAGCTCGTGGAGAAGGCGAACGGGAGATTCAGGATCTTTGCGATCGTGCCGACACAGATCACGCCTGCGGAGGCAAGACGGCTCAGGAGATACGATCTGGGGATCCGGATCTCCATTGAGCCGACGGGCATGGGTCTCTATAAGAGCTTTTCCTACGAGATATTTAAGCGGAGACCTTCCGTTGTCCTCGCGATCGACGGAAATTCCGCAGCGATCAATGTCGTTCAGGAAGCCCGGAATGGGAAAAAGAAAGCGCAGATATTTGTCAGTGCACATGCCGGTCTTCTGACCTCCAAGGCCAGAATGCTCGAGGGATATGCCCGGCTGATCGACGGGTCGGAGAGTGTGGGAATCATCTCGGGCATAAATGGAACCGCTTCGCGAACCCTGTAATCATAATGCGGCCGATAAATCGGCCTTTTTATCGGGAGTTCCTCGCGGAACTTCCGATAAGATCTATTACAGGAACCGCTTCGCGAACCCTGTAATCATAATACGGCCGATAAATCGGCCTTTTTATCGGGAGTTCCTCGCGGAACTTCCGATAAGATCTATTACAGGAACCGCTGCACGAACCCTGAAATATTAAAACGGCCTGCAGGCAGGCCGGGCACAAGAAAACCTCAGCGGGGGGAAGCGCAATGTGTAAACATTGCAGTTCACTCTGCTGAGGTTTTTGCGTTCATTTGCGGCGTTTCTTCCCCGCCTGCAGATGGAGATAGAGCGCTGTCAGGAGAAGAAAGAGTACGAATATGAGAGAGGCCGCGAGGATCACTACATCCGTCTCCTGCGCGTTGATCGGGAAAGAGAGGACGAAGAGCGCAAATCCCAGTGACACCAAAGACTGTCCTCTGAGCTTTGCGTACGCGGCCGGATCCAGAATCTCATTCTCCTTGTATCCGGGAAAAATATCAGGCCTTTTTCTGAGCCACACATAGAGTCCGATGGCAATGGAAATCAGTCCTATATAAAAACAGAACATGGCAACGCTTGCGTTTGAAGGTGTCCTGAAAAGGGGGACGATGGAAACCGGCATGACATCTCTCCTTGTACTCTTACAAACGGGATTGCCGCATCTTCGAAACGTCCGGCGTACAATTCTTCCGCAGAAGATCTCGTTGTACGAGGAATTTCACAAAATGCGGCAGTACTTTTCATCATGTGAGAGGAGCTGAATCGCTCAGCTCCTCCCGAAATTTACAGTTTATGTGATTTTTGTCAGGCTGTTATCAGGCTTTTGCAGTGTAAAGTACATCGCCGACCTTGACATCACCGGAATCCTTGACGATCTCTATGGAAGAGTAATCCTCAGCGTTCGTCAGAAGGATCGGAGTGAACATCTTATACTGCTTCTTGATCTCATTGATGTCGAACTCTGCAAGGAGATCGCCCTTCTTTACCTGCTGTCCGTCAGTGACTTTCGGAGTGAAATACTTGCCGCCCAGCTGGACTGTGTCGAGACCCATATGGATCAGCATCTCAGCGCCTGCATCATTTACAAGCGTATATGCATGCTTTGTATCGAAGACGCCTGCCACTGTGCCGTCGAACGGAGCGTAGAGCTTTCCTTCGGACGGGTCGATCGCGACACCCTGACCAAGCATACCGGAAGCGAATGCGTCATCCGGAACTTCTTCAAGCTTGACAGCCTTGCCGTTCATCGGAGCGTAGATAGTGGTATCCTTAAGGCCTTCTTCCTCTGCGTCCGCTGCCGGAGCTGCTGCCTTGTCATTCTCTTCCGGGGTTTCGATCGGATCTTCGAATCCGATGACCTGTACAAGGACGAATGCAAGGACGACCGCGATCGCTGTTCCGATCAGAGCGCCGTAGATACCTCTTGAGAACGAAGGATCTGCTGTGCCCAGAGCCTCGCAGGCTGCCTGTGCTGTCTTGTCATAAATTGCACACGGGATCGTGGAGAAACCGACCATGCCCGGATACTTGAAGTAGCGTGTTCCGAAGAAGGAAGCGACGATACCGCCGATCGCGGCTGCTGCAGTTCCACACCAGAACGGCTTCTTTAAGCGGAGTGTAACACCGTAGATAGCAGGCTCTGTGATACCGAAGAGACCCGTAACACCTGCAGAGAATGCAGCGCGCTTCATCTCGGTATTTCTTGTCTTCAGCCATACACCGAAGCATGCGGAAGCCTGAGCGCAGACAGCGATTGCCGCCATGCCGAAGAAGATCGTGTAACCGGAGGTCGCAAGCTCTGACGTAGCGACCGGTGTGAAGCTGTGGTGTACGCCGAAGATAACGAATACCTGCCAGAAGAATGCGACGATACCGTTTGCAAGCCACGGTACAAGACCGTACAGGAACTGATATCCTTTTGCGACTGCGTCAGCGACGATCGTGGTGACCGGGCCGATAAGAAGAACTGTCAGCGGAACCATGATAATTGTACAGCAGACCGGAAGGAACAGGGCTCTGAAGTCCTCGGGAAGGATGTTGTTCAACTTCTTCTCAAGAATAGAGAGAACACCTACCATAACGATCGCCGGGATAACTGTGCCGGAATAAGTAACGCTGGACATCGGGATGAAGAGGAACTTCAGCGGAGTGCCTGCAGCAATGCTGTTGGCCATCTCTGTGAATCCCGGGTTGATCAGCGTGCAGCAGCACCACAGTGCGATGAACGGATTGCACTTAAAGTGCTTGGAGCCGGAGACAGCGATAAATGCCGGCATGAAGTTGAACGGTGTCCATGAAATAAGGTTGAAAAGCTGACCGGCGCCTGTGGCGTCAAAGACTACGGATGAATCCAGATGCATCACGGAGTCGATGATCAGGCGGATGATGATCAGAACACCCTGAAGAAGACCGCCGCCTGCGAGAACGTACAGGAAAGGAACCATCGAACCAGCGATCGTGGCAATGATCCTGTCGGCGATGCCGGCCTTTGTCTGCGGAGCTTCATCGGAGAATGTCATGATCTTGCTGAGCTCTTCGTAGACATCCTTTGCATGCATGCCGATAACGATCTGGTACTGGCCACCGGCTTTGACGACCTGAATGACACCGGGCATCTGCTCGATCTTTTTCGTTATTTCGTCACTCGGGTCCTCCTTGAGAAACAGACGCAGACGCGTCGCACAATGAGTTGCGCTGGTGATATTAGATTCGCCTATGGTGTTCTTGATATCAGCAGCCAATTTTCCATAATCACGTATCTTAGCCATGACTTCCTCCCTTCGGCATATTACAATAAAATTTGGAAAATCTTGACTAAATTTTAGCACTTATGAACAGTCCAATCAAAAGTCGAAAACCAGTTTCGCTCGTTAAAATGCTGAAGAAAATGAAAGAATCTCCCCTGAAAATATAGATTTTTAAGAGGGTCGAATCACAATCTTAATAAGGAATATTGTTGTTTTACAGCAGGTATCCTGTTATTTTTAATTAAAGAAGCGATATTTGCATGGACTAAGGATTCCCGCGGCGGGAGCCGCAGATGTCCGGCAGATCGAAATCGCTCCGACAGGGAGTAGAAGACCCTCGATTCAGGTAAGGAAAGGGAAAAGAAACGGAATGGGAAAAAGAGTCTTATCGTTTGCAATTGTGCTTGCGCTCATGCTGAGTCTGCTCATGACCGGCTGCGGAGCGGAGGATCTTGCGTCTCTGGCCGGAAAATCGGACGGCTGGGTTGCGAGCGACATCATCGGCACGGTCGAGGCTGAGGATGAGTTCCGCCTGCAGGATGATTTCGCTGCGGCTGCCAACAAGGACTGGATCCTTGCTCACTCGGATGGAAGGGGAGCATCTACATTCGCGGATATTATAATCAGTGTCCTGAAGAATAAACGCGCTCTGCTGGAAGATCCGTCAGTGACCGGCAAGGGAATAGAGGAAGTCCGAAAGTACGCCGCACTGCTCGAGGATCAGGAGACCAGAGATCGTCTGGGAATGGAGCCTGTGCGAAAGTATATCGAAGAGATCGGGACGATCACAGATACAGAAAGCCTCTATGCCTATCTCTGCGATCCGGAAAGGAATCCGCTTGGAGCTGCGCCGCTTATCATAGGTGAGACAGGACAGTCCTTCGCGGATCCGTCTGCCTACATGACGCTGCTTCGGCACGGGGCCGTGAGCCTCGAGGATGACGAATATTTTGATGTCGGACTCAATACGATCGAGAAGATAGAGGTGATCAACGATGTGATCACTTATCTCCTTGAAAAAATGGGGTATGAATCTTCCGATATCGAAAGGATCATCGCTGAGAATTACAGCATGGAGAAGGCTATTGTCAGGAACAGCAACATTCTGTCCGACAGTGAGGTGAGAAACAAGAACTATACCAGGTCTGACCTGCAGGAAGCGGCAAAGAATTATCCGATCCTTACTTATCTGGATACGTGGGGTTTTCAGGATAATGAGCAGTATATGATCGATATCGGGTATGTGAATCAGCTGGACCAGATCTGCAGCGAAGGGAATATCCCCGAGATGAAATCCTATCTGACAGTACGCTATCTCTTTGCGACCGCCAAGCTGATGGATTCCGAGACGCTCGATGCAATCAGTGAGATGGAAGAGTCAAAGTCCCAGGAGGAGAATCCGGAAAATCAGTCTCTCTCCGACGAGGAAGCCGAAGAGTACGCTCTTTTTGAACAGATCAGCATGCATACCGCACTGATGGCTGCGATCAACGAAGCCTACGTGAACCGGTATATGAATCCTGCCAATATCGAACGCCTTGAGACCATGACGAAGAACCTTATAGAGGCATTCCGTGAAGTGATCAGGGAGGAAGAGTGGCTGTCTCAGGCGGGAAAAGACGCCGCGATTGAAAAACTGGACGCGATGGGAATCCACATCATGTTCCCGAACAATGAGTATCTTGATTTCAGCGGCTTCAATATCGTGCCTGCGGATCAGGGCGGGAACCTGGTGGAAGCTTATTTTGAAGCCAGAAAAGCTTCCCTTGCAGCCAAAGGGAAAATGGCAGCGATGCCTTTTGACCGGTCAGTCTGGGATCCGTATTATGACCAGACGAATACTCTGCAGACCAATGCCTTCTATTCACCGATGTACAACGGCATCTATATCTGCGCGGGTATCGTGGACCAGCCTTCCTTCTATGAGGGAATTACAGACGAAGAACTTTACGGAGCGCTCGGCGTCATCGTCGGACATGAGATCACCCACGGATTTGACGACGGCGGCGTCAGATATAATAAGGACGGAAGCGAAAGGGCATGGATGCCGGACGAAGACCAGATGGCATTTAACGATCGGGCGGATAAAGTCTCTGCATATTACAGCAATCTGGATCTGTTTGCCGGGGCGGGAAGCTACGGGTACGGAGCCGTCAACAAGGAGGCGATCGCCGATATGGGCGGTATGCGTCTGGCCCTGAAAGTGGCGGAGAAAATGCCCGGATTCAACTATGACGCCTTCTTCCGCAAGTGGGCGCTCATTTGGGCGACGCAGACATCTGTGGAGTCGGAGACGGCCAGGATCACCGGAGATCCTCATCCGCTTGCATACCTCAGAATAAACGTAACATGCCAGCAGTTCGAAAAATTCTATGAGACTTATGATATCAAAGAAGGGGATCTCATGTATCTTGCACCGGATAAGAGGATCACTGTCTGGTAAGTTCGAAATTATAGGAAGTTTCCGTCATCTTACATGTATTTATATGCTTTGCAGCTGTTCTTTGAGGAAGGATTCAATATGGGAGAAGCAATTATTAAACTGGATCAGGTCGTAAAGAGCTACGGGAACCATCAGGTTCTCAAGGACATCAACATGCAGGTCAACAAGGGGGACATCTACGGACTTGTCGGCAGGAATGGAGCGGGCAAGACGACCATTTTCAAGATGATCCTGGGCCTCAGTGAGAGGGATTCGGGAAATGTATCGATCGCCGGCTCCAAAACAGACAAAGAGCTGTTCCAGAACCGCGGAAAGATCGGGTTCCTTGTAGGTACGAAGTTCTATGGCTATATGAATGCGAAGAACAATCTGAAATACTTCGCGACTGTCAAGGGAATTCCCGCCAGAGAAATGAAGAAGGAGATCGAAAGAGTCCTCACGATCGTAGGCCTGCAGAATGTCAAGACACCCTTCAGGGGATATTCTCTCGGTATGCAGCAGAGACTGGGTATCGCGAATGCCCTTCTCGGAAACCCGGAGATCCTGATCCTCGACGAGCCGACCAACGGTCTGGATCCGCAGGGAATCGCCGATGTCAGAAAGCTGATCAGGCGTTTCCGGGACGAATTCGGCATGACCGTCATCGTCTCGTCACATATTCTCGGCGAGCTGGAGCATACGGCTGACAGATTCGGCTTCGTCCATGAGGGGAAGATCCTTCGGGAGATCACTCTGGACGACCTGAAGGACAAGGAGCAGGCAATTGAGATCTCGGTGGATGATTTGGATAAGGCCCGCAAGCTTCTCACAGACGGTGGCGTCAGGATCCTGAGAGAGGTGGAAGAAAAGTCTTCTCTGGAGGATTTCTATTTCAATCTGATCGGAGGACGTGTTGAATGAGAAGACTGCTAAGAGCGGATCTCCGCAGAATATTAAAAAGAATATCGCTGCATATCTGGTTGTTTTTTGTCTTTGTCCTGTTCTTTATGTGTTCGATCGGCGGAGATTACACGTCCGACATTATCGCGATGCAGCAGAGCGCAGTGGCAAGCCTGGCACCGATCCTTGTCTCCATCCCTGTATTCCTCAGCGTGTACGGCAGAGAGCTTCGGGCAGGATCCATGCAGTGCGTGATCGGAAGAGGTCTGTCCAGACCAAAGCTCATTCTGACGAAATATCTGGAATGCGTCCTCCTGTGCCTCTTCTTCTATACATTCATCTGGCTGGCATTTTTCCTCAGGAACAATGTGGGTGACGCCGGACTGACGGCAAATCAGAACAGGCTGCTGACCATCTACGTTCTGACAGTATTTATTCGGACATGCGGCTACTTTGCTTTTACGTCGTTCTTTTTCTTCCTTTCGTGGAGTATCGCGCCGAGCATTGTTGCCCTTCTGGTATCGGCTTTTCTGATGCCCGTGCTGGTCAGGCTTGCTCAGAGTCTGCTGAAGATAGACTTCTACGATTTTTATTTTGACGGTCTGATCGAGAATGCCTATGCTTCCATTGCAGCCGGCGAGATCGGTTTTGGCTTGATCACGGCGATCGTGCTGTATATCGGCGGAGCACTTCTTCTCACAGTTCTGGTGTTCAGGAAAAAGGAGATTGAATTTTGAGTAAACTGATAAGAGCGGATCTCCGCAGAATTTTAAAAAAGGTCAATGTCTGGGTGCTGTTCATCATCAGTGCTCTCCTGTCTGCGTCGGCAGTTTTTACCGGAAAATCACTTGCTCCGAAGTGGAATGGATACGTCTTCCTGACTATGGGCATTCCTACATCAGGTATAAGCTTGCTGATTTCTCTCGCAGTGCTTCTGGGAGTGTTCGGGGACGATCATAAGTCGGGCGCTTTGAGTACGGTAATCGGCCGGGGCTTTTCGAGGGCGAAGGTCGTGTTTGCCAAGTTCCTTGACAGCGTGATCCTCCTTTTCGGAATGTTCTTTGTCCTGACTGTTATGGATTTTGTTCTCTCAATAATCCTGGGCGCGCCCATGACAGCATTGGAGACGAAAGCGTTTCTGCTGGAGCATTTCATCAATGCCTGCACAATATTGGGGTATGTGACTCTGTCGGCGCTTCTTCTTTATCTGACCAACAGTATGCCGCTGACGATCATCATGACTGTTGTGACGGTCCTGATGTCAAGCACTCTGAAGGGCCTTTTGAACACAATGTTCTTAGTAAAAAGGTATAACCTGACCCGCTATGATCTGAGCGGTTTCCTGAGAAATGCATATTCCGATTTTATACTGGGGATGACATGGAGAGGAATCATTTCTTTTGTCATGGGAATGTTGATCTACGTAGGAGGAGCGCTGCTGCTTTCGCAGCTTATATTCAATTATAAGGAGCTTGATTTCTGATCATCTCTGAAATCCGGTTATTGATCAGGAGCGCATTGACGTTCCGGATTCACAGTCAACCTGAAAAACTGTGTTAGAAATGCGTGCCGTCCGGCACGCATTTCTTTATAATGTTATCAAAGTGATGAATTGAGGAGGCACATATGACGTCAAGAGCATACCCTGGCATTGATGACCTGAAAGTCATGTTAAAGCTCCGCAGGGAGATAGACGAGAAGAGGAGAGAAGCAGCTTCTCTTGGATTTTTTCACAGAAAACGAAAGGCGGCCATGGAGAGCGAGGCTGCGTTGCTGGAGCAGAAGATGAAAGATACCCGCCGGAGAATTCTGGAGATGGACTATTCTTATGACCATCCGGTCATGCTGGCTGCGAGAGATATGGACGCTATCCCCTACGGCAGGCTGACGGATGAAGGGGAGGCGGTCGAAGGCCCCATTCTGTGGCAGCTGATCGATCTCTTTGATACGAAAGCACTCTTTCTGTCCCGATACGCGCTCTTCACCATGCCCTTCCATTCATTCTTTGAAGACGTGGCTTATGAGGACTCTTCCGTAAGGGAGGTTCTGGAGGATGACTGCTATGCAAAGTGGTTCGACTTCGATGAGAGGGATAGGATTGAACGGGTACCGGTCTGGACAGATGAGATTTCTGATCCTATGGATCCCCGAGCACGTACACAGGATCATCTCTTCCTTCTCAGTGAGAAAGAAGCGGTTCAAAAGCTGTGGCCGGGGAGGCTTTCCTGCCAGGGAATCGATCTTTTGTCGGAGGGGGCTTCCGGGGCGGACGCCAATGTCTGCTGGTGGCTTCGCACGCCGGGACAAAGCCTTGCATACAGGAAGTTTGTCACTCCAAACGGACAGATCGATGTGGATGGAGTATATGTGGATATGACAAGGAGAGGCAAAGGGGCGCTGGCATCCGATGTCGACTTTGATGTCTATGTTCGTCCCGCTATGTACGTGCAGCTGTTTGACGGTTATGTTCGTGGTGCCGGGAACTATTGAGGTCAATCGTCTTCTTTCAGAGTCCTTTCGTCGCATTTTGTGCCTTCTCCATGAATAGCTGTCATACTAAAGACAGAGACGTGAAGAATGCACAAAGCGGAGCACAGTTCCGCAAAAATGCATGAAGGTCAGTCAGGACCACCGGCTTAGCCGGTGGTCCTGACTTGCGGATAATCAGGCGTTCCCGTCTCTAAAATTGTTTCTGCTTCAGTCTTCGGCATATATGTCGAGAGACGCGTTCTCCCTGTCAATATCGGAAGAGGACCGCACGTAGGTACGGCTCGTCTCGATAGATGCGTGCCCGAGCCGTTCCGCCACTGCGTTGAGATCCCGGGTGGCCTCGTAGAGGTTCGTTCCGTAGGTGGAGCGCAGCTTGTGACAGCTGATCTTCTTATCTGTGCCGGACGCTTTCGCGTATTTCTGGACGAGGCGCTGCACGGACCGGACAGTGATGCGCTGACCCTTTTTGGAGATAAAGAGGGCTTCCGGGTCTGTGGCGGAAGGCTTTCTCCCTTCCATAATGTAGCGGAAGAGGACAAGAGCGGTCTCGTCATTGATATGAAGCTCCTGCGTCTTAGTCCTTCCTTTGCGGATGATCTTTATGGTCTTTTTGTCTACGGAAACGTCCTCCAGATCGAGTCCGACGCACTCCGAGACACGAATGCCGGTCGAGAGAAGGAGCGTGATGATCGCATCATCCCGCAGTTCGTTTACCTTGTTATGAGAAATCTGGCTTTTCGTAAGGCCGGTCCCTTTCCGCACGGTGTCCTTGAGTCCGCGGACTTCCCCTTTTTCCAGGGCGATGACGTGGTGCTCCCGGTCCTCAGCTTTCCGAGGGATGAATTCAAGCTTCCTCGAGGGATCCTTCTCGATGAGGTCGAGGTTGTATAAACGTTCGTACAGCTGACGGACCGCGACGAGCTTACGGTTGATCGCAGCCTTGCCGTTCTGGTAAATGGTCCCGTCTTTTTCGTATGCCTGAAGGAAGCCTTTGAAGCCGCTGAGTTCCAGCGGGGTCAGGTCCTCAAGGGTCTTAATGGTCAGGTCGGACTTTGACAAGTGATGGCGTTTCTCGAGGTAGTAAAAAAATGTATTCAGATCGCCGACGTACCCGATGATCGAACGGCTGGACATAAGGTCTTCACGACAGCCGTCTACAAAGATGCGCATGAATTCCGGCATATCTTCAAGCATGTCTTCCAGTTTTTCATAATTTAATACGTCCTGCTGGCGCTTGTATTCCATACATTCCTCCTGGTTTGATCGTTTTTATGTTGAATTTCTTCACGGTTTTAGCTTTTATCAGGAAAATCCGCTTGATTATTGTTTGTAATGTATAGATAGATTAGGATTTTTACTTTATAAGATTGAGAGGAAAATTTGTCTTTATATTTTTATACTATGTTTTACGTCATAAAACAAGACTTTAGTGACGTTAAAAATATGTATAAATAAAAAACACCCTTCTCTCTTCTTCAGGTGTCGATTTCCAGGCCATGGGGATGTCAACTGCCCTGACAGGCCATTGCGAAGCAATTTAATTCCTCCAACGATCCAGAATTAAAATACTTTCAAAAGAGGAGACGCTCTTATAAAGAACGTCTCCCCGAACACATGAGTGAAAAGCAGCCTGATTAGTTATTTCATCATGTTCCCGTATAATTACTTCTTTTCAGCTGACTCCGCGTCTTCCGCGGATGTTTTTTCACCAACCGGCTCCTTGCTCTCATCCAGCTCAAGGCCCTTTACGCCCTCCACATGGATATTACGGTTCACCTTTGCATCGTATGTATCCGCCCGCATGATCTCACCGAGATCAACGCCTGTGGCTTCCTTCATCGTCTCGAACATCTTTGCCATTACCACCGGCACATTGTCTGCGACCGGACCTACATTGCTGCTGCCGTCACCGCCGCCGATGATTGTGATCTTATCAATCTGAGCGAGCGGCTTCGCAATCTCGGATGCGATCTGCGGCATGACTTTGATGATCATCTCGGCCATAGCAGCCTTGTTGTACTTCGCGTATGCTTCCGCCTTCTTCTCCATGGCCTCCGCTTCTGCAAGACCTTTCGCTCTCGCTGCCTCCGCTTCCGCCTCACCGCGTGCACGGATACCTGCAGCTTCCGCCTCATACTTAGCACGGATACCGGCTGCTTCACGCTCTGCCTGGTACTGCTCCGCCTCCGCAGCCTTCTGTCTTACGATCAGCTCCGCTTCCGCCTTCTTCTCGGCAGCATACTTCTCGGCGTCTGCTCTCTTCTCGACTTCGGCAACGAGCTCCTGCTGACGGACAGCAGCTTCTGTTCTCTTCAGCTCTGTCTCGCGCTCTGCTCTTGCGATATTCGCGTTCACCGTAGCTGTCTGGATCGTCTTCTGCTGCTCCTGATTCTGGATCTCGTATGCTGCGTCGGCTTCCGCTTTCTTGACATCCGAGACCATCTTCAGTTCGGATTTCTTGATTTCCAGCTCATTCCTGCGCTTTGCAATCTCAGTTTCGGACTCGACCCTCGCATCATTTGCAGACTTCTCAGCCTGGGCCTGTGCAATGGCTACGTCGCGGTCAGCCTGGGCTTTCGCGATCGCCGCATCCTTCTTAATACGGGCTGTATTATCCATACCGAGATCACGGATGAGACCGTTGTCATCTGTGACATTCTGGATGTTGCACGACAGGATCTCAATACCGAGCTTCTTCATATCCTTGGAGGCTTTCTCCATGACCTGATCCGAGAAAGAATCACGGTCGATATTGATGGCCTTTAAGGAAAGCGTACCGATGATCTCACGCATATTACCCTGAAGGGAATCCTGCAGATCTCTTGCGATCTGCTCGGGGGATTTATTCAGGAAGTTCTTTGCGGCAAGCCGGATTCCTTCTGCGGATGGCTCGATCCTGACCTTCGCAACGGCATCGACATTCACGTTAATGAAATCATTGGTCGGTACCGACTGCTCTGTCTTGATGTCGACCGACATCTGGCCAAGATACAGGACGTCTTTCCGCTCTAAGAACGGGAATTTGATGCCCGCCCGGCCGATCAGGATCCGGGGATCACGTCCCAGACCTGAGATGATAAATGCTCTGTCCGGCGGAGCCTTCACATATCCCAGTAAAAACAGCATTACGATCAGCACCACTATAATTGCCGGTACTATAAATTTTACAGCAAACATAATTTCCTCCATTCTGTTCTCTGAATTCTTTGCAGTGAACCGGGTCTCTTTCAATCATTATACAATAAATCCCGAGCTCCTGTTTATTTGTGTACATACAAATTTACATCATTTTGAATCGGAAATGCTCCCACTACTACTCGTTCATAATTGTTTCCATCCGTTCTCTTCATTCCGAAGACTGCCCCTCCGGAGTCTGAAATTTTCTTATGACCATTCGGCGAACCCTCTGTCTTGCTCTGTATCAATGCATCGGATCCGCTTATATTCCGGGGATTCTTTTGAAGATTCCTTTATACTCCGGAGATCGTTCGATCGGGTTCTGTGTGTTCAGGTTACAAGTATCATTTATACAGGATAATGATTACGCCCCAATATACAGATCCTCAATTTTTTCGTAAGGCATAAATAAAATATCATTACCCAAAGATTATACATTTATTTCCATCTGTGGCGTTCTTTGAGAATATTTGACAAAATGATTACCGCACCAGCCTTGAAGTGCGGTATCTGAAGAAGAGAGAACGGTGCTTTTATATTTTTTAACATCACTAAGCCAAGATCACGGACAGTCTTCCTTTGACAATAGCTTTCAGGTTTACGTATTATTGTTATGTCTACTTTGATTCATTCTGCATCCATTTCTCTCCTGTTAAGTGAAGCACAAGAGTTCCACATCCATAGAAGCTGCATCACCGCATGAGGCAGAGGTTCATGACAGTAATCATAAGAAAATACTTAAACTTCTTTTCCCAATCTTCATTAGCAGAAATCATAAGGAAATCCCTAACCTCCTTTTCCTGTCCAGTCTCCTCGAACACTTTAGAGTTGACAGAAAACTGACAGTCAGCGGCATATTTTTACCCCGAACTTTCCATTCACAATCCTGTATTGTATAATAAATAGTACAGGAAACGCTTCACGGCCCCTGTAATCATAACCCGGCCTGCAAAGCAGGCCCTTTCTTAAAAGCTGTTCTGCAGCATTGATAATATACCGCAAATCAAACGGAGGTCTCTTATGGAAAAACTTACTGACGGAATCAAAACACTTCTTCTCGCCGGGCTCGGCGCAGCCGCCCTCACTGCCGACAAGTCAAGAGAGCTTCTGGAGGACCTCGTACAGCGCGGGGAGCTCACTGTCGAGCAGGGAAAAGCCCTGAATCAGGAGCTTAAGCACCGCATGGCTTCGGCAGGCGAGAAGGCTGCAAAAAAAGCAGTCCCTGACACCAGAAAAGTGGACAACGACGAACTCACATTTACTCCGGAAGGCACACCTTCCGATCAGACGGAGCCGGCTGCAGAATCCGTAGAGAATCTGTTGAGCGGTTCTCTCAGCGAAAAGCTTACCGAGGAGGAGCTTGCATCTCTGAAAGCTCTTCTCAAGAAGGGCGGCGCGCTCTGATAATCAGTCGTCCATGCCGCACCTGAAAGGCTGAGAGACACTCCTTTGAATAAGATGTGTACTCTGATGGCCAGACAGCCTTACCTGATCTTAAAGTCAGAAAGAAGCTGCTTTGAACAGGATGTACGCTTTAATGGCCCGACAGCCTTGCCGATCCAGAAATACACAGAGAGTCCTCCTTAAAAAGGAAGCCGCTCTCTGACGGGAGAACAGCCATGCCAACCCAGAAAGATAAAGAAAAACGCGATCGCGAAGAAGACCGGAGAAAGAAACAGCGCGAAAAGGAAGCCCGGGAAAAGGCGGAAACGGATCAGCGATTTCGTGAGATCCGGGAGGTCATTTCCCGGAATGAGATCACGCGCGGAATCACACCCGAAAAGCTGCGCGTGATCATCGAAGAGCTCGGGCCCACCTACATTAAGCTCGGACAGATCATGTCCCTGCACTCGGATATCCTTCCGAAGGCTTACTGCGACGAACTCATGAAACTGAATTCCGAAGTCCCGCCCATGCCCTTCTCCGAGGTCGAGGAAGTCCTGAACCATTCCTACCGCACGAACTGGCGGGAGGTCTTCGAGACGATCGACGAAGTCCCTCTCGGATCCGCATCCATCGCCCAGGTCCATAAGGCCCGCCTGCTGACCGGCGAGGATGTCATCGTGAAGGTCGAACGAAAGGGCATTTACGATACGATGGCGCGCGATATCCGTCTCCTAAAGCGCATCGTCCGCCGACTTCCGCCTGTCGGTCAGCTCCGCAATCTCGTGGATCTCGAGGCCGTCATCGACGAGCTCTGGACCGTCGCCCAGGAGGAAATGAACTTCCTCAAAGAAGCCGCGAACATGGAGGAATTCGCCGCGAACAATGCGGAATATAACTATATCTATGTCCCTAAGCTTTACAGGGAGCACACCACCGGCCGCGCGCTCGTCATGGAATATGTCCAGGGCATTCCGATCAACGACAAGACGGAGCTGCTGGCCCGCGGCTATGATCTGGATGAAATCGGGAACAAATTCGCCCACAATTTCATCAATCAGATCATGAACGACGGATTCTTCCACGCAGATCCGCATCCCGGAAATGTACACATCCGCGACGGCAAGATCGTATGGCTCGACATGGGCATGATGGGCCGCCTCACGGAACGCGAGCGCCGTATCATGATGAGGGGCGTTCAGGGCATCGGTCTCAGAGACGTCTCCATGGTGACCGATGCTGTTCTCGAGATCGGCAATTTCCACGGCACGCCGGACCGTGACCAGCTCTACCGGGATATCCGTGAATTTATCGAGGAGTACGGGAACATTTCCATGGGAAATGTCGACATCGCGGAAGTCCTCGAAGCCATGATGGAGGTCATGAAGAAGAACCACGTCGGACTGCCGCACGGCATGACCATGCTGGTCCGGGGAATGGCACACCTTGAAGGCGTCCTCGCTGACATCAGTCCGGACATCAGCATGATCCAGATCGCGGCGTCCAGCGCTGCCTCCTCCGTCATGCGGCAGATCGACTGGCAGAAGGAGGCAGGCCGAACTGCCAGACATCTCTACCGGTCAGCGAAAAAGACGATCGAACTGCCCTCTCTCGCCGCCGATATCATGAAGGAATATCTGGAAGGGCAGTCCAGATTCAATCTGAAGCTTGATGCCTCAAGAGAATTCGAAGACCTCATCAACTCCGCCATCCGTAATATCGTCATCGGAATGTGTATTGTGGCTCTGCTTTTGTCGTCAAGCATTCTCTGCCTGACAGGTATGAAACCTCAGGTCCTTGGCATCCCGTTCCTGGGCTTCCTTGGTTATCTGACAGCATTCGTATCTGTCGCCTTTTTCCTCGTGCGGTTCATCATCCGCAAGGTCCGCAGACATAAACGAAAGTAATGAATACCCCGCGCCATTTCATCTGGCTGCGGGGTATTTTATTATCGGACAATAATCGCGAATCAATTCATGATATACGCGCGCAAAGTGAAATCAGCCTTCATCGCAGGGTCGGGACGTTCCTGAAACAGACCTTGTTTCGTTCCAGGATACTTTACATATACTTTATACCATATCCATTTCCTTTACATATTATTTATATCAACCGAGGTTTCCTTTACATAAACTTTACATTAGAATAGTATTCTTATGTTTTTGTTAAGTTCAATTCATGGTATAGTAAAGTTGATTCGGCTTTTATTGCCGCATCATACTTTGGAAAGAGGTAAATCATATCATGGATTTCTTCAGCGCTCTGACATTATTCGGCGGACTCGCCATGTTCCTCTACGGCATGCGCCTCATGGGTGACGCACTAAAGGAGAGCTCGTCCGGGACACTGAAAGTCGCCATTGAGCATGTGACAGACAACCCTGTCAAGGCATTTATCCTGGGAGTCGCCATCACGGCGGTCATTCAATCCTCGACAGCCACGATCGTCATCACCTCCGGACTCGTAGGAGCGGGCATTTTGTCGCTGCATCAGTCGCTCGGCATTATTATCGGCGCAAATGTCGGTACGACCGTCACAGGCCAGATCATCCGCCTGCTGGACGTGAATGCTGGCTCGAGTTCCATCCTGCGTCTGTTCCAGCCGTCTTCTCTCGCACCGATCGCCCTGATCCTCGGTATCATCCTCATCATGGGCTTCAGCGGAAGGAAGAACTATCGGTCCATCGGCAATATCGCGATCGGCTTCGGAATCCTGTTCTCCGGACTTCTGAATATGACAAGTGCCGTAAAGTCCATCCAGGAATCCGGACTGATCGAAACACTGTTCACAGGTCTCGGAAACAACCCCTTCATCGGATATGTGACCGGCGCCGGCGTCGCATTTATGCTTCAGAGCTCCTCCGCGACGATCGGTATCCTGCAGGCCTTCTCCACCACCGGACTGCTGGTCTGGAAAGCCATTTATCCTGTAATCGTGGGAATTTATCTCGGTGACTGCGTTACGACAGCCATCGTCTGTTCGATCGGAGCCGAGAAGGAAGCGCAGCGGGTCGGTATCGTCAATATCTGCTTTAACCTTAGCGAAACTGTTCTTGTCCTCGTCGCCTGCAGCATCGTGCACCGGCTCGGACTCATTGACACGCTCTGGGAGACGACGGTCAACTCCGGAATCATCGCCAACACCAACACGCTCTTCAATCTGGGATGCTCGATTCTTCTCTTCCCGCTTCTTGGCGTATACGAGAAGATCAGCCGGAGGATCATCCGCGACGATAAAGTGAGTGCAGATCCGTACAGAGAGACGATCGACGCCCTGAGTCCCACATTCTTCAGCACCCCTGCGCTCGCGCTGAACAGCTGCTACGAGTGTCTGCTCACGATGTTCAGCATTTCCAAAAAAGGGATCCTTTCTGCCATGCCGCTCATGGATACATTTGACCGGAAGACATGCGACAATATCCTGGCAAATGAAAAAGACGTCGACCGTCTGACGGACCATGTGAGCCGCTATATCGTCGAACTCATGCCGTATCTCGCTGACAAAATGCATCTGGCCATCGTGAACCAGTATTACAAGACCATCACCGAATTTGAGCATCTGGGGGATTTCGCGGAGGATATCGCCCAGAATGCAAGCAATCTTGCGGAGAACGGAATACATTTTTCTGAGCAGGCCACGAAGGAAATACAGGTCATGAACTCTCTGATTGAAGAACTGCTTGAGGAGACGGAAGGAGCATTTTCAAAGAGAAATGTAGAAAAATCCTACCGCGTCGAAGCCCTGACACAGGTGGCGGAGCAGCTGATCAGTATGCTGAAAGACCACCACTTAAAGCGCCTCGGAGATTCGACCTGCAGCACGCAGGCGGACGTCAACTTCGTTAATCTTCTGACGCAGTTCGAGAGGATCTGCGACTCCTGCTCCAATATCGGGGCGGCGGTCATCATCCGTACACAGCCGGAGCTGGCTGAAAAAGAGCATATCTACTATCACGATCTCCGGAAGGGACGCATGGAGGATTTCAGAGCGCTTCTCGAGCAGGTGCAGGGAGAATATACGGAGAAGCTTATGAAGGCTATCTCCTGAAGGGGCG
>CAMOXU010000036.1 GCA_946629525.1 uncultured Clostridia bacterium | reverse complement strand
AAGACGGACAGCAAAAAGACCGACAGCAAGACAGAGAGCAAAAAGACCGACAGCAAGACAGAAAGCAAAAAAACTGACAGTAAAACTGACAGTAAGACGGAGAGCAAAACAGAAAGCAAGAAGGCGGACACCGCAGCGGACCCGACGATCAATGTGGAAAATCAGGCGTTCTGGAGGGAATCTCTTCAGAAATACCGTCATGACGATAAGGTCAACCAGATCATGCTGGTCAGATGTACGGAAGGCTGCACGGCGACAGTACAGTATTATGAGAAGCTCACCGATGAGAATGATGTGTGGTCGCTGACCTTTGAGACGGAGGCGATCATCGGCAAGAACGGCCCCGGAAAGACCGGCGAGGGCGATGCGAAGACTCCTTACGGGGATTTCGGCGTGAGAGGCGCTTTCGGAATCCGTGAAGATCCGGGAACGGATCTCCCGTACACGGAGATCAAGGAGACGACATACGCCTGCGATGAGGAGGGTGAGTACTACAATCAGATCATCGACACGGAGGAGACCGGACACGACTGCAAGGGTGAGGAAATGTACGAGCTCTCTCCGGAGTACAACTACGGAATCGAGACGGATTTCAATTCGGAAAATGAATACCCCAAGGGCTCCGCGATCTTCATCCACTGCAAGGGAACAAAGAAGTTCACGGGCGGCTGTGTGGCACTTGACGAGGAACTCATGAAGAAGGTGCTCGAGACGGCTGACTCCGGAATGAGGATCATCATTCACGCGGACTGACGGGGAGCGGCAGACGCGGCCGGTTGAGGAAGTCTCGCATCTTAGCTTATGAATAAAACGGATCGCCAGGATCCGGACGATGACAGGAAGACCCCCGGGGGAACGGACACATACCGTACCCCCGGGGGCCTTTCATATAACCGGTCAATTGACCTGCCCCATTCCGAGATAGTCAAGGAACCGGACGAGCTCCTTTCCTATGAAGGTGGCGTACCGAAAGCCGTGGGCTATGTCTCCTTTTTTACAGTGGTCTGTTCCCGGAAAGCTCCTCCGGGACCTCGACCAGAAAGATGTTGTCATGCCCGACGCAGTCTTCCCCGCTCTGACGGAAGCAGGAAGTTTTCATTTCTTTATTGTAACAGCAGGAAGAGAAAAGGGAAAGCGGATCGGAACCGTGATAAGGTCTATGATTGTGATCAAAAACAATCACGAATGAGCATATTTGTGCAAATGCAACAAAAAAGAGGGGTTAAAATTGTTGAAACAAAAGATTGACAAGGGATAAGACTGTTATTATAATAACATTAAGATGTTGAAACAAAAGAAAACACTGCCGACAGACATTTTCATACGGACAGAATGACAGACAGGCAGGATCACAGACAAAAAGATTTATGAACAGGAATGATCATAAGAAGACAGGACTAAGGAGGATGTATTCATGAAAGCAAAGGCTGTCAGACTTCACGCGGCGAACGATCTTCGACTGGAAGAGTTCGAACTTCCGGAGATCAAAGATGATGAGATGCTTGTAAAAGTTGTTTCCGATTCGATCTGCATGTCGACTTACAAGTGCGCGATCCTCGGCGTCAATCACAAGAGAGTGCACGAGGACGTTGCGGAGCACCCGGCGATCATGGGACACGAGTTCGCGGGCGACGTCGTAAAGGTCGGCGCAAAGTATGCTGACAAGTATAAGCCGGGCATGAAGTTCACGATCCAGCCGGCCCTGAATTACAAGGGAACGATGTGGAGCCCGGGATACTCTTATGAGTTCTGCGGCGGAGACGCGACCTACTGCATCCTTCCCGCTGAAGTCTTTGAGTGTGACTGCTTCCTTGAGTATAAGGGAGAAGCTTATTATGAGGCATCCCTTGCGGAGCCGCTGTCCTGCTCGATCGGAGCGCTGAACGCAGCGTACCACACACAGATGGGCGTCTATACACACGAGATGGGCATCAGGAAGGGCGGAAAGATGGCCATCATGGCAGGAGCAGGCCCGATGGGTCTCGGAGCTTTGACTTACGCGATCCATCGCGACAGAAAGCCCGGCATGATCACGGTAACAGATATCAACCAGGACAGACTGGACAGGGCCGAAGAGCTCTTCCCGCCGAAGGAGATCCTCGAGACGGAGGGCGTGGAACTGCATTTTGTAAATACCGGAAAGCTTGACGATCCGGTCGCATACCTCCGCGAGCTGACAGGCGGCACAGGCTATGACGATGTTCTCTGCTATGCGCCGGTGGCCCCGGTCGTGACACAGTCCAGCGCGATCCTGGGACGCGACGGCTGCCTGAATTTCTTTGCGGGACCGACAGATCCGAAGTTCTCGGCGACGATGAACTTCTATGACGTCCACTATAATTCAGCCCATGTGATGGGAACGACAGGCGGAAACACAGCCGATATGATCGAATCCCTCGAGCTCACGGCCGCCGGAAGGATCAATCCCGCAGTCATGGTAACGCATGTCGGAGGTCTGAACGCGGCAGCTGAGGCTACCCTCAATCTGCCGAAGATCCCGGGCGGAAAGAAGCTTATCTACACGCATGTGAATATGCCGCTGACGGATCTTGCCGAGCTGCGTGCGAAGGCCGAAGAGCTTGGCGATGCACGCTACAGTGACCTCGCGGAGATCGTCGAAGCGAACAAAGGCCTCTGGAACCTCGAGGCGGAGAAATACGTACTGGCAAATTTTGCGGATTAAGAAGTCTGATCGGAAACGGACGGATACAATCCTTTCCGGGGACGAATCGACAGGTATATATAATTCAGAGGGAAACAGACATATAAACGATACGGAAGAAACAGAGCGCATCCTGCTCTTTTGAACTCACGAAACGCGTCAGACCGGCCGGCTGACTGTACGAAATGAATATCATGACCCGACGCTCTTCATCTGTGCACATGAGGCAGTACATACGGGAAAAATAAATACAAAGACAGCCTGAGAGTCTCGGATACCGGAAGGGACGAGGGGACTCCCGGGCATGAAAAAAGAAGAGAGAGAATATTTTAAGGAGAAGGTTATGAAACAGGGATTACAGAGATTCGGAAAGTTTCTTTCCGCAATGGTCATGCCGAATATCGGCGCGTTTATCGCATGGGGCTTTATCACGGCACTTTTTATTCCGGACGGCTGGATTCCGAATGAAGGACTTGCATCCATCCACCCGTATATGCTTTTCTTCGTACTCCCGATCCTGATCGCCGCACAGGGCGGCTATCTCGTCGGCGGTGAGAGAGGACGCGTCATCGGCGCGATCGCAGTCATGGGCGCGATCGCAGGCGTTCACGGAACAGAGGGACAGCCGATGCTCATGGGCGCCATGATCATGGGACCCCTTGCAGGCTTCGTCATTAAAAAGTTCGATCAGGCGATGGACGGCCATATGCCTGCGGGCTTTGAGATGCTGATCAACAACTTTTCCGTGGGTATCCTCGGTATGCTGATCGCGATTCTCGGATACTTCTTCATCGGCCCGTTCATGGCAGCGATCCTTGCGGTCCTCACGGCAGGCGTTGAAGCTCTTACGAACGCAAATCTCCTTCCGCTCACGGCAATCTTCATCGAGCCGGCGAAGGTGCTTTTCCTGAACAATGCGATCAACCACGGTATTTTCACGCCGATCGGCGTAGAGCAGGCAGCCGAGACCGGCAAGTCCATTATGTACATGCTGGAGGCTAACCCGGGACCGGGCCTTGGCGTCCTGCTTGCATACTGGCTCGGCTCCAAAGACAAAGCGACAAAGGATTCCGCACCGGGCGCGATCATCATCCATTTCCTGGGCGGCATTCATGAAATCTACTTCCCGTACATCCTGATGAATCCGGTCATTATCGCAGGACCGATCGTCGGCAATATCGCGGCAATCTTCTTCTTCAACCTGTTCAATGTCGGTCTGAAGGGACCGTCCTCGCCCGGATCGATCATCGCATTCCTCTCCATGGCTCCGAAGGATCAGGTCATCCTTGTCATCATCGGCGTCGCACTCGCAGCAGCGATCTCCTTCGCCATCTCTCTTCCGATCCTGAAAGCGACGGAAGCAAAGGGCGGCAAGAGCCTTGAGGATGCACAGGCGCAGATGGCAGGCATGAAGGCCGAGGCAAAGGGCGTTGCAGCACCTGCAGCCAGCACAGTTATCAACGACCCGGCACAGATCCGGAAGATCATCTTCGCCTGCGACGCAGGTATGGGATCCTCCGCGATGGGCGCTACAAAGTTCCGCAACCGCATCAAGGCTGTGAGACCTGACATTACTGTAAAGAATACATCTGTAGACAATATTCCGGCAGACTGCGACATCGCCGTCGTACAGACCGTCCTCGCAGAGCGCGCAAGAAAGTCCTGCCCGAACGCACAGCTCGTCACGATCGGCAATTTCCTCGCGGATCCGGCCCTTGACGACCTCTATATCCAGGTGACGACACTCGACAAGCCTACGGAAACAGTCATCGAAGATCCCTCGGATGCGGAGGAGACCGCTGCTGGTGCAGTGAAGATGACTCCGGAATGTATTGCACTGAAGCAGGCTCCTGTCTCCAAGGAGGAGGCGATCCGGGCTGCCGGTGAGCTCCTTGTTAAGAGCGGAGCAGTTGAACCGTCCTATATCGATGCGATGCTTGAACGCGAAAAGCTCGTTTCCACTTACATGGGCATGGGCATTGCGATCCCGCATGGCACAACGCAGGCCAAAGGCACTGTGAAGAAGAGCCAGATCGTCATGATCCAGTATCCGGAAGGTGTTGATTTCGGTGAGGAGAAGGCCCAGCTGGTATTCGGTATCGCCGGAATCGGCGATGAGCATCTGGATCTGCTCGCGAAGATCGCGGACTGCCTGGATGATCTCGATGTGCTCGAAAAGATGAAGACGACGGATGATATCGACTGGATCATCAAGCAGCTCTCCTGATCATTTTGCAGGGAGCGCCGTCGGAAAAGTTTCCCGGACACGTAAAAAACATTAACTGACGATCCGGCTGATCTGCCGGATCGCCGGATGAAGGAATCAAAGTGCGGGAAGCTTTCAATCATTTACAATGTTTTCTCATACTCCTTTCAGGAAGGGCTGCCGACGCCGGCTGCACATACTCTTCATGGACGATGCCATTACGTTCCGTGAAGCATGCTGCAGCGGTGCGGCAGCTCTTTCGATTTCAGGGCCCGTCGGCTTGACAAAAAAATTATGCATTGGTTAGAATGAATCTTATCGGAAGCTGCGGAAGCAGCTTTCGATAAAAAGGCCTGCGAAGCGGGCCGAATTATGCCTATGAGAATCGCGAAGCAGTCTTATAATTAGAGTGCGAAAGAGGTGTTTTCGACAGGAGGACCCGCAAAGCAGGCCGAAGGACGGTCTGCTTTGCGAAGCGGATTCCATGGATATTCCGGGGAGAATGTATGGACAGTGTAGATGAGCGCCGCCAGGCGATCGCGGCGTATATTAATGAGATGAGCAGCGTGACATTCGGACAGATCAAGAAGGCCTTTCCGGATGTATCGGATATGACGATCCGGACGGACCTTCGGGCACTCGACGAGGCGAAGCGGATCGTCCGCGTGCACGGCGGAGCCAAGTCCGTTGAGACGGTGATCGGGAACGATGATCTGCTCGGAAAGCGCGCGGTGCGAAATATTGATGCGAAGCAGACCATCGCGGAGAAAGCAGCCGGACTTGTGCGGGAGAATATGACGGTCTTCGTCGACTCTGGGAGCACGACGACGCTGCTTGCCGCCCAGTTCCCGGACATCCCGTGCCTGATCATCACGAACAGCATCAGCTGCGCGGTGGAATTTGCCCGCCTCCGGAGGGCGCGCGTATATGTCACAGGAGGGCAGCTGAACCGCAATTCGCTCAGCGTGACCGGGACCAGTGCGGTGGCGGAGCTTCTTCCCATCCACTTTGACGTCGCGTTTCTCGGAGCGACCAGCTACAGGTCGGATCTTGGATTTACCTGTGAGTCGCTGGAGGACAATGTCGTAAAGCGGATGGCGGTCAGCAGGGCTTCCGAGGTCATCGTTGTCATGGACTCCTCCAAGATCGGCAAGAAGGGGTCGTTCACGATCTGTGAGCTGAAGGACGTGAGCGCAGTCGTCTCCGACAGTGCCCTGCCGGAGAAGTTCCTCGGGGAGTGCAGGGAGGCGGACGTTACGGTCTATTGACATCTGACGCAGAATTGTGGGAGACGAATGTGTTCCGGCAGACCGAGGCTGCGCGCTCCGAAGGATGCTTCGCATCGGATACATTACCGTTCGCAGGCAGCGGATCGAAGACACGCAGCCCGGAAGGTGCTTCGCACTCTGCCCGGCAGGGACGTTTATGACAGCATCCGTGAGGATCCGGAGGAAGAGAGGAGTATAAAGAAATGTTCAGAGAAGTCACACGATATAAGCAGGCGCTTTCCGAAGAGGAGTGCCTTGAGATCCTGAAAAATGAAAAGCGGGGCGTTCTGTCCGTCCTCGGCGACGACGGATATCCGTACGGGATGCCGATCGACCACTGGTATTCGGAGAAGGACGGGCACATTTATTTTCATACAGGGAAGAAAGGGCACCGGACGGACGCCATCAGGAGATGCGACAAAGTTTCCTACTGCGTGTACGACGAGGGATTCCTGCGTGAGGGCGAGTGGGCGCTCAACATAAAGAGCGTCATCGTATTCGGCCGGATCCGGATCGTGGAGGATCATGAGGAGGCGCTTCGGATCTGCAGGGAGCTCAGCTATAAGTTCACGGAGGATACGGACTACATCGAGAGGGAAGTGCGGAAGAGCGGTCCCGGTGTGATGGTCCTCGAGCTGATCCCGGAGCATATCACGGGGAAGATCGTGAATGAATCCTGATTTTTTTACTTCAGGAATTTTAAAGAATTTTCAGAATGTATGTTGACACGCGCGCTTTAGCGTGATAAACTACACCCAACCTAAAACAAACCGCAGAGGAAGAGGAGTACCTTTTGGAACCGGTACAGAGAGCCGTGGGTGGTGGAATCACGGTACGGGGAAGATCGGGAAGTGGGCTTCGGAGGGCGAACTGAACCGGCAACGGTAGGGGAGACGGAGTGGGAACTTCGTGAACAACATCCCGCATATGTTTGTATGCATGAGAGGGCGGAGAAATCCGTCAAGTTGGGTGGCACCGCAGGATTTTTCAGTCCTGTCCCGACATTTCGGGACAGGACTTTTTGTGTTCCCGGAAATACTTTTCCCGGAGCGATAAGTCCCGGCCCGGTTTCTCTCATTTTCCGCAGTACAGTCCGGATAATCGCGGCTGCTGCGGCGTTCCATGGATGGCCGTGAAACAGGCAGGCACCTGATGGCCAAGAAAGAGTATAAGGAGGACAGGACCATGGCAGAGACAATGAAAATTCCGTACAAGATTTACCTTACAGAAGATGAGATGCCGAGGGAATGGTATAACGTCCGGGCGGATATGACGAAGAAGCCCGCTCCGCTTCTGAACCCCGGGACCGGTCAGCCGATGACGGCCGGAGAGCTGGAGGCGGTGTTCTGCAGGGAACTCGTAGAGCAGGAACTGGATAACGATACGCGCCTCATTCCGATCCCGGAGGAGATCCGCGATTTTTATAAGATGTACCGCCCGTCGCCGCTCGTCCGTGCGTACTGTCTCGAGAAGAAGCTCGGCACGCCGGCAAAGATCTACTATAAGTTCGAGGGAAATAATACATCCGGTTCCCACAAACTGAATTCCGCGATCGCGCAGGCCTACTACGCAAAGCAGCAGGGGCTTACCGGCGTCACCACGGAGACCGGAGCCGGACAGTGGGGAACGGCCCTCTCCATGGCATGCGCATACTTTGAACTGGACTGCAAGGTCTATATGGTCAAGGTCTCCTACGAGCAGAAGCCGTTCAGGCGCGAGGTCATGCGCACATACGGCGCATCTGTGACTCCGTCCCCGTCCATGACGACGGAGATCGGCAAGAAGATCCTTGCGGAGCATCCGGGGACGACCGGAAGTCTCGGCTGTGCGATCTCCGAGGCTGTGGAGGACGCTGTGAGCCACGAGGGCTACCGCTACGTACTGGGCTCGGTCCTGAACCAGGTCCTTCTCCATCAGTCCGTGATCGGCCTTGAGACGATGACAGCTCTGAAAAAGTACGGCATCAAGCCGGATATGATCATCGGCTGCGCAGGCGGCGGGTCGAACCTCGGCGGTCTGATCGCCCCGTTCATGGGCGAAAAGCTCCGCGGAGAGGCGGATTACGATATCGTTGCCGTCGAACCGGCGAGCTGCCCGAGCCTTACCCGCGGAAAATACGCGTATGATTTCTGCGATACCGGTATGGTCTGCCCGCTCGCGAAAATGTATACGCTCGGAAGCGGCTTCATTCCCTCCCCGAATCACGCGGGCGGTCTCCGCTATCACGGGATGAGCCCCGTCCTGTCGGAGCTTTATGATCAGGGAATGATGCGGGCGGTCTCTGTCGAGCAGACAGCCGTCTTTGAGGCAGCCGAGATGTTCGCCCGCGTGGAAGGAATCCTTCCCGCACCGGAGAGCTCGCACGCGATCCGCTGCGCGATTGATGAGGCGCTGAAATGCAAAGAGACGGGGGAGGAGAAGACGATCGTCTTCGGTCTCACCGGTACCGGGTACTTTGATATGGTCGCATATGAGAAGTATCATAACGGCGAGATGACGGATTATGTCCCGACGGACGAAGATCTTCAGCCGGGTTTTGACAGCCTTCCGAAGATCTGAGGCCGCCGGAGCGCCGCGCGGAGGGGAGGGTGCTTCGCACCCTGCGCGGCGCGTCAGGAACGCGGAGGCGTTCCGGGAACAGATGATGTAAAGAGAAAAGTGCTGCCGCGCGGACGCCTGAAGGAGCGGAGGATGGGATTCTCATCCCGAGACTTCAAAAGGTGCCGCGCGGCAGCACTTTTTCTCAAAGTATGGAATCTGTCCGTTCTCCCGGGAAGATGATATAATGTTCTCATAATATATCTTATCGGAAGTTCCATTAGGAACTTACGATAAAAGGCCTGCGGTGCAGGCCGAATTATGATTATGAGGTTTGCTTCGCGAACCTCATAATATGATCACATGACAATATCCCTGCTTTCGGGAGCCCCGGAGATTCGGAGGCGGGAAGTTTTGGGAAAGAAGCATATACTGCGCGCCGCGCCCGTGTTCACAGGCGGAGCGCTCTGCATGGGAGAGCTGCATGGATTCTGCAAGACAGAGGAAGAAATTTGAGACCTGGCGCAACGGTCTTCTCGATCTTGGCCGCCGCAACCGCATGATGCATTACAGAAGGACCAGACGGAGTACGCTGCACATTCTGACGCCGGACTTTGAGACGCTGTTCACAAAGATCGCCGGCAGCAGCCGGGCCGTCCCCTTTCAGAAGAGGGTCGATGTGAGCCGCGACGCCTATCTGACGGGCTTCTTTGCGCTAATGGACAGCCTGTCTGCTCCGGTGGATCTCGTGACAGGGGAGATCGGGTCCGATATGCCGACAGAGGAGATGGAGAACACCCTGAGGAACCTCCGCCAGAAGGCGAAGCTGTCCCTGGAGGAACAGGGCATCAATATTCTCTATCTGAGCTTCGGCTTTCTGGAGTGGAGACAGAAGCCGCAGGAACCGCCCTTTTCTTCGCCGCTGGTCCTCGTCCCGGTCACGATCGAGAGAAAGTCGATCACCAGCGGATATTCTCTTCGCAGGCTCGATGAGGATATCGTGGTCAATCCGACGCTCGACTATGCGCTGAACACACATTTCGGGATCGATCTCCCTGATTTTGATCCCGATCAGGGGATCCTTGCCTATCTCGACATTGTAAAGAAACTGGTGAAGGACAACGGGTGGACCGTTCACAGGGAGGCGGATCTGGGCCTTCTCTCCTTCCTGAAGATCGTCATGTATCGGGATCTCATGAAATATCAGGACAGGATATTCGAAAATCCTGTCATCCGGGCCTTTTGCGGAGATCCGTCGGGTCTGATTTTCCCGGATGAAGAAGCCGGAAATTTTGACCATGACGGGATCCCGTACCTTGAGAATTTTCAGGTCGTGAACGCGGACGCCAGCCAGCAGGACGCGATCCGCATGTCCAGACAGGGCATCAGCTTTATCCTCATGGGACCTCCCGGTACGGGCAAGAGCCAGACGATCACGAATATCATCGCCGAGGGGCTGGCGGACGGGAAGAAGATCCTTTTTGTCTCCGAGAAAATGGCCGCTCTGAATGTCGTCTGGAACAGGCTCCGTGAGAGCGGCCTGGGGGATTACTGCCTGCCTCTCCACAGCTGCAAGACAGAGAAGAAGAGCGTTGTGCAGGAGCTTGCCAGAACGCTGGACGAACCGGTCGTCGCGGCTCCGGCCGAGGATTATCTCTCCATCGGGAGAGCTGAGCGGGAACGGAATGAACTCCGGAAATATTATTCTGATATGTACGGGGAGCGGAGCCCCCTCGGACGCAGTATTTCCGAGGCGGTCAGCGAGCTCGTGCGGCTTCAGGATACGCCGTCCGTCATTCTCCCGGAGGCCGATTCCTACAGTGCATTTGACGGGCAGGAGTATGCCCTTCATGTGGAAGCGCTTATAAAGTACCGGGATTATGCGCGAAAAACCGGGGAGAATCCGTTCACGAACCCGTGGCGCGGGACATCCATCGATATGGTGACCTATGAGAGGATGGCTGAGATCTCGAAGGTGACGGAAGAGCTCATTTCCGCACTGCCGGCTCTTGACGGAGAGGGGGACGGGACGATCGGAGGGCTCCTCGCCCTCCTCGAGGGGATCTGTGAGTATGAGGATCTTTATTCGGGCGGCAGACAGTACGTATCACCGGTATTCAGAGAGGATATGCGGGCAGAGCTCGCGGAGAGATATTTATCCGGTATTCGGGATGTGTACGCCCGGGCCGGAGAGTGCGGCATCAGGCCGGAGGATATTCAGCGCCTCGACCGAAGGAGGCGTCTCCATGCGCTTCTTGGAAATGCCTGTGCGGAGGCGCGCGGGATCAGCGCATTCATAGAGCAGACGGCACGGGACTGCGGACAGGTGATCCCGTTTACGGCGGAAGGGATCCGAAGGATCGGCGCGATCGCCAGGATGCTGCAGGTCCCGTTCGCGATGCGGGCTGAGTGGTTCGGAGAGGGTGTGTATGAAAAGCTCCTCTCGCTTGTACGCGTCCGGAAAATGCGGGCCGGGATCGTAGACGGAAGCCGCGAGGATCTTCTTGCGGAATGGAAGGAGGAGTTCCTCGGATTCGAGGCGGGAGAGATCCTTGCGCGGTTCGGAAGCGAGTCTTCCTCTTTTCTGAGAAGACTCGGAGGCGGGTACCGGAGAGACCGGGCAGTCCTGCTTTCGATGCGGAAGCCCGGGGCGCATACCGATGACAGATCGCTCATTGCGGGACTTCGCGCGCTGACCGCCTACCGGGAGGAAGTTCTCGGTCTCATTAAGACCGAGGAGCAGTGTGCGGAGCTTCTCGGCGGGTACTATCTCGGAAAAAATACGGACTGGGATCATGTGGAGGAAGTTCTTTATGCGGCAAAGCCCGCTCAGGAATATGCCGCCCGGTACGGTCTGTCGGATATTCTTGCCTCCGAGATCGGTCTGGAAGCGAAAAAACGTACGATCAGGTTCGGGGGATGCACTCCCGGGGAGATCCTCTCCGGAGGACTTCTTGCGCGCTATGAGCTTGCGGCGGATCGGATCGGGATATCCGTGGCCGAGAGAGCAGGGACGCTTTACAGGCAGATCACGAACGGTCCGGTCGCTGCAGAGAGGGCGGCGGATGCTGTATCCCGTTCGCTCAGAGAACCGGTGGAGGATCTTTCGGTGATCGAACAGATGCTCCATACATATCTGGTGGAGGAGAAGGCGTACGAGGCTAAGAGAGAGAAGCTCCTTGCGTACATCGCGAGATCATCCGCCGGCACGGGTCAGGAGAGCCTGCAGGATGGAGGAAGTCCGGTATACGCAAAAAGTGCGGGAGAGACGGAACAGGTGATCCTCCAGGCTGAGAAGAGATTGTCGGAGATCCTGCGCAGTACTCGTTCTGCAGGGGAGAAAACAGGCGTCGTGCCGGACGAGGATCCGCACGGAACGCTCCGGTCATTCGCGGAGGCAGTCCGGAAATTCTTCGGGTGGTTCCCGCAGGAAGATCTCACGGGACTTTCCGTCGGGGATTTTTGTGAGAAAGTCTGCCGATGCGGCGATATCGAAAAGCTTTACAGCTGGCTGAGCTTCGAGGATACGTGGGAAATGTGCGAAAGAGCGGGCGTGTCCGGCTTTATCGATGCCTGCATCGGGCAGGGGATCGATCCGGAGCGCTATGCGGATGTCTTTAAGAAGAGCTTCTACACGAAGTGGATCTTCGGGCTCCTGTCCGGGGAGGATGCAAGGCAGCTCAGAAATTTCAGATCGCATGTCCACGAGGCCATGATCGACCGGTTCGCGGAGGATGATGCGGACTCGCTCCGCATTGCCCGGGAACGCCTCGGGGAGATCCTTGCGCGCAGAAAGCCGTCCGCCGGCGCATCCGTCAGGAAGGGAAGCGAGATGGCGATCCTCCGGCATGAGGCCAACAAGAAGAGAAGCATCAAACCGATCAGAAGGCTTCTGCGTGAGATCCCGAATCTCGTCATGAGCCTGAAGCCCTGCCTTATGATGTCGCCGCTCTCGGTCGCTTATTTTCTCGATCCTGACCAGTATACCTTTGATATGGTCATCTTCGACGAGGCCTCCCAGATCCTTCCGGAGGACGCGATCGGTGCGATCTTCCGGGGCAGACAGGTCATAATCACGGGGGATACCAGACAGATGCCGCCGACGAGCTTCTTTACCACTGCGGTCAGAGGGACGGAGGACTTTGACCGGGACGAGGAGGAGTTCCCGGATGAGCCGGTCAGTGAGTCCGTCCTCGACGAGGCGGCTGCATGGCTGCCTTCCTGTATGCTTCTGTGGCATTACAGGAGCAGGGATGAATCCCTGATCGCATTTTCCAACAGGGAGATCTACAGGAACAGGCTGATCACCTTCCCCGGATGCGGGCGGCAGCCTGACCGGGGGATTGAATATGTGCTGGTGGAAAACGGCATTTACAGGGACCGGAGCAACTTCGCAGAGGCGGAAAAGTGCGTGGAGCTGATCCGGGAGCATATCCTGCGCCATCCGGAGAGGTCGCTCGGAGTGGTGGCATTTTCCGAAAAGCAGCAGGGCGTGATCGAGGACGCGGTCGGGCGCTTCAGGATGGAGCACCCTGAGTATGAGGAGTTCTTCGACGAGGATCGCGAGGAGCCTTTCTTCGTGAAGAATCTTGAAAATGTCCAGGGAGATGAGAGAGATACGATCCTGTTCAGCATCTGTTATGCGAAGAATGAGCAGGGAAAAATGTACCTGCGGTTCGGACCGCTCGGCGCGGCCGGCGGAGAGCGCAGGCTGAATGTCGCGATCACGAGAGCAAAATATAATGTGAAGCTTGTCGGGTCGATCCTGCCCGAGGATATCGATCTGCGCCGGACGCAGGCGGAAGGTGTGCGGATGCTCCGGGATTATATCGCATATGCGATGGCCGGCGGTACGGAACAGTCCGCCGGGAAGGAAACTGCGGAGGAAGGTTCCTTCGAAGATGCGGTCGCGGAGTTCATCCGGCAGCAGGGATATACGGTGCGGCGGAATGTCGGCGCTTCCCGATGCAGGGTGGATATGGCCGTCGGGGAGAACGGAGCGGAGAATTCGTTCTTCGCGGGGATCGAGTGCGACGGGGACAGCTATACGATGGGACGGACAGTCCGGGAAAGAGATGTTCTTAAGAAAGCGATGCTTGCGTCCATGGGATGGCGGATGCATCACGTCTGGTCCTTCAACTGGTTCCGGATGCCGGAGGAAGAGAAGGAGAGGCTTGCCGCATTCCTTGAGCAGGCGAAAAAGGCAGGGGGTGAGAGCGTATGATCGAACTCAGAAAGGATATGGAGGACGGAGTCCGGGGATCGGCGGAAGCGGACCCGGACAGGTCGATCGCACCCGAAGACACGGCAGAGCTTCTGCCGGAATATGACCCGGACTCGACGATAAGTCTTGATGATACGGATGCAGAGACGGCTCCTGAGGAGACAGAAAAAGCCGGAGCTCCGGAGGAGCAGACAGATCCGGGAATCTTTTTCTTCGACGGTCAGGAGTTTCGGACTCCTTCCGAGCTGGCTCTTCATTTTCAGAGCTATGCGGACATGTCGCGGCGGGAGCTTGCCAAAAAAGTACGGGAGCTCTATGTGGATAAGGAGCATCTCGTGCCTGAATTTGAAGCCTGGCTCATCGCGATCGGAAAAGAGAAGGAGCTTAATGCCTGGAAGAGGAAATTCGGCGGGGAAAGACTGTGAAGGTTCTCCGCGTCAGGCCGGAACGTGCAGCCGGAGGGAGGAGCAGGGCAGTAATGAGAAGCCTGTGAAGGCTCCTCCCTCTAAGCAAGGATCCCGGCGAGCGGGCCGAAGAAATATGCGTCCGCGGAGACGATGACAAAAGCTGCCAGTATGAGGAGGACAAGCTTTCCGGGACTGAGTTTGCGCCGGAGCGCGCCGAGGACGTCCGTCCGCTCGGTCTTTCCTGAAGGGATTCCTGCAATTTTGCTGAAATGACAGTAGAACGCGAGGACCGCGAAGAGGATCAGGATGATGAGAGCTTCGATGTTGTTGAAAAATACAGCGTAGACGAGGCCAAGAAATACCGGGATCACCACACCTCCGATGCACAGATATCTGGTCGCGAAGACGACGAGCATGCCGGCGATGTTCGCGATGAGGCCCCAGAAGGGATCGAAGAGGACAAAAGCGATGCTGCTCGCGGCGACGCCCTTTCCGCCCCGGAACTTCATCCAGAACGGGAAGTCGTGTCCGAGCGTCGCGCCGAGCCCCGCGTAGAGGAGAGCCATTCTCCCGATCTCATCCTGAAAGAGGGCGAAGCTTATGACGGAGGCAGCGATCGTCTTTGCGAGATCTCCGATGAGAACGGTGATGCCGGCCCGAAAGCCCAGATTTGCCATCACGTTGGCCATGCCGGGATTGCCTGAGGTCCCGAGCTCACGGGCGGATTTTCCGGTGTGCTTTCGGGTCACGATCTCGGCGGTCATGAAGCAGCCGAAGAGATAGCCGATGAGGAGGCAGAGAATTCGTTCTTTCATAGTGCCAGGTCCTTGTTCCTTTCAAATATGCTGTGAGCCGGGCGTCTGCAAAACGCTTGCTCCGTGGGGATTATTTTCACAAATTCTATTATGAGAACCGCTTCGCGAACCTCATAATCATAATTCGGCCGATAAATCGGCCTTTTTATCGAAAGTTCCTCACGGAACTTCCGATAAGATCTATTATGAGAACCGCTTCGCGAACCTCATAATAATAATCCGGCCGATAAAAAGGCCGCACATAGCTTCGCAATCACCTGCTGCCATGGAGTCAGACGATTGCGGGACTGTGTGCTCCTGTAAGTCGGACGATCAGGAAAGTCTTTTCCCCTGGTCTTTATAATACCTGAGGATCGCGTCGACGAACACGGGAATATCCTGATTCAGATACTCCTTGTGGTAGGCCAGATAGACCTGGTGCCTCGGCGATTTCACCGAGAAGGGGTAGGATACGTAGCCTTTCTGATCCAGATGGTCTGCAATGCATGCCGGTACGATCATCCAGTCCTCGGGATCCTCGAAATATTTCTCCGCAGTCGGGGTGATGTTCACCCGGATCTTGGACTGGAAGGGAGGCCACCACTGATTGTGCCACTCGCGGAAGATGTCGCAGTAGGATTCGTGGATCTCATGATCCGCCTTCAGGGCGGAGGGATGGATCCCCTGCCGGTATTCCTCCCGGGCGCCCTCCTCCTGAAAGACGACCCTGTATTCTTCCTCGAAGAGGAGCCGGGATTCCAGGTCGGGATACGGGGACGGCGCCTGCGTGATGCCGATGTCGATGCGCTGGTGCTCCAGCAGAGTGTAGATCCCGGTGGATCTGTGATCTTCGAGCGTGAAGTAAATTTCGGGGTGCTCCTTCCGGAAAGCTTTGATGAAGTCCGGCAGCGAGTAGTCCTGCATGCTGTTGATGCTGCTGACCGTGAGGTAATGGCGGATCTGATCATCCTGCAGATGCATGGCCTGGGTGTTCAGGATCAGCATGCGGCGCGCAATGTCGTAGAAAGCCGTTCCTTCCACGGTGAGGCGGACACGGTTCCTGCCTTTTCCGCGCTCGAAGAGGCGGACTCCGAGTTCATTTTCCAGAGCGACGAGCCTTTTGCTGACGGTCGATTCTGTGAGATAGTGATTTTTGGCGGTCGCCGAGAGGCTTCCGGATTCGCGAAGATCGATAAAAAGTTCCAGGGATCCGATGTCCATGTCCTTTTGAGCCCTCCGTTCGGAATAGTCGAAAACGGAATATTTAATAAGAAAAATATTCGTTTTACATTTATTCTAACATGAGGTATAAAGAAAATGAAGAGCGGGAGACAAGATGACCCGCATGAAAAAATCACTTAAAAGGGCATCGGAGGTATAAAAATGATCGCAGCTGTATGGATGGGACTGTTCGCCTGCTTTGGAGCACTCATGGGAGCGGATATCGCTTATCAGATGAAGAAATTCGAGAAATAAGACAAAGATAGAAGAGATTTATAAGAGAAAAATATAATAGAGAGTGGAATCGTAAGATCCCGCGGGATATTTCAATGAGCTGATCCTTGTAATATCCTGCGGGATCTTTTTTTGTGTAATAGGAAACTTCGTTTCCTATTACACAAAAACGCTCCGCGAGGATGCGACTGGTGCGCATCTGAAAGTGCAAGCTGACGCTTGCGCGCACCAGCGCGCAAAGAGCCGCAATGCGGCTCTTTGTTCATCGCACAGGAAATTCCATCTGTTTTTGCAGCTCCGAAAGAAGGGTGATTTGTCGCGCCCTCTTTGCTATAATGATGGAAAAGATCACCGGGCTTATGCGGAAAGCGTTCGAATGTTCATAAAAAACTATTATGAGAACCGCTTCGCTAATGCCTGTATGCGGAAGACAGCGAAAGGAGCCATATGTATTGCAGACATTGCGGGAAAGAAATTGAAGAGGGGGTCCGTTTTTGCAAATACTGCGGCACTCCGGTCGTTCCGCCGCAGGAGAACACGGAGAAATTTGCCGGACAGGATGCGCAGCCCCGGAAGCAGCCTCCTGAGGGCTGGCAGCAGGGAGAGACGGCCCGCCGGGAGAACTATATTGCTCCCGCCGGCCTGCGGGAGAAGAAAAAGAAGAAGAACGAGAATTCCGTCACGATCCTGCTCGGTGTGATCGCTGCGGTGCTCTTTGTCATTCTGGGATTTCTGGTCTATAACATAGTTCTCGTGAGACCGGTCGTCGGCGGGAAGACGGGTTCCTCCGCAGGAGAAAGCGCGGTCTCATCGGAGAACGCCGGACCGGGGACTTCCGGAACCGGAGGGTCAGGGACAACGGAGGCTGATTCGACGGAATCAGCTGTCTCTTCCGGAGAGAAGACCGGATTCGAGGCGGCGGAGAGGAGAGCGAACGGTGCGGCTTATCCCGGGACCATGGATATCGTATCCACAGATGTAACAGACTATCCCAATGTGAAGCTCTACTGCAGTCTTACGGACAGTGCGGGCGAGGGGATCATCCTTCAGTCTCCGACTGCCGGGATCCGGGAAGCGATCTCCGGGGGAGGAGAGATCGAGCGCGAGATCATTTCCATCGAGAGACTGGAAGGGAATCAGGGGATCGGCTTTGATATTCTGGTCGACAAGTCGAGCAGCATGTCAGACGATCTCTACGAGATGCAGTCGATCCTGACGGATTTTATCAGCAGCCTTGATTACGCGTCGGGCGATGCGGCGGAGATCATTTCCTTCGACACGTATGTCATGTACATGTGCATGTACACGAACAATATGTCAAATCTCCTGAACGGGATCTCGAACATGTCGACTTACGGCAGGACGGCGCTTTATGATGCCCTGGTCGAGGGGATCAGCAACGCCGGGAACCGGTCCGGAGCGAACTGCGTGATCGCGTTCACGGACGGAGCGGACAACGAGAGCCGGTACAGCTATGAGGAGGTCGTGAATCTCGCGCTGTCACGGGATGTTCCGGTCTATATCATCGGATTCGGAGATGTCGATTCCGGGCGGCTGGACAGTCTGGCCGCGCAGACCGGCGGCCGTTACTGGGATATCAGCGGGATCACGGATATGAGCGAGATCCTTCAGACGATCTATGAGAAGGAGAAGGATCTTTACTGCGTCGAGTATGCCTCGGACGGGTCCGCGGACCCGTATACGGCCCGGTCAGTGTCCTGCGCGATCGCCGATGATATCTCGGGCGGAGTGATCTACAACTACGGATACACCGCCGTGCAGCGGAAGGAGGAGGTCAGGCACCCCTCGGGATATGAGCTTGTGATCGGAGACTACAGCTGGTCGGAAGCGAACCGGGATGCGCTCTTAAAGGGCGGCCATCTGGTCACGATCACGTCGCAGGAGGAGATGGACCACATCGCAGCGATGGCGGAAAGTGCAGGGCTCAAGTATATCTGGATGGGCGGATACACGTCAGTCCGGAACGGGGCTGCCTACGGACACTGGACGACGGGAGAACCCTTCGTCTTCGCGCCGTGGTATCCCGGAGAGCCCTCGCGAAATGACCTGGACGGGGTTCCGGAATTTTATCTGATCTTCTGGAATGTGCAGGGGGTATGGTCCTTCAATGACGAGCGCGACGACGTCGCTGCCGATCTGGCCACATACCGGGGGAAGATGGGATATGTGATCGAGTACGAGGGCTGAGCATGTAAAATGCAGGGGCTGCCGCATTAGACGGAGTCGCCGCTATATATGGCAGATATTTGCAAATGACATCTGTCATATATAGTGGTGATCTGTCTTAATGCGACAGCCCCTTTTCCAACGGTTTATTCGAAGTTCACGAAAGCGACGACGCCGCTGTTCGCCGCGAGATCGACGATGAGCCTTCCGTCCCGGATCTCGAGCGTCCTGCAGCCCTCAAGGCTTGCGGGAGCTTCCTCATGCTTCTGTCCGCTCTTTTCCTCGAAGGCCTCGAGAAGCTTCTGCATCTCAGCGAGGGAGGAGCGGAGCGCATCGAGCGGTTCCCCGACCTGATCGGCGAGGGAGGCACCGTCCGCCTTGATCTTCTTTGCCGCCTTGCGAAGACCGCGGGACTTCTCGCGGATATCTCCGGAGGCCTCGTACAGCGCTTCCGCCTGTTCGGTCAGCGCCTCCTTTGCGGCAGTCATGAACTCAAGCCTCAGATCCTCCGCGGCGGAGTCTCCTCCGGCGGTCTCCTCCGGCAGGGTCAGGAGGTTCACGGCGTGGTTCGCATTTACCGGAAGCGGAATTTCCATGTGCGCAGGGTTCCCGTCATTGTTGAGGGCGGTGATGATCGCACGGCCGTCGAGGATCCTTCCGAAAGCATACTGTCTGGTCGTCAGGGAGAGCTCCTTGTACTCGCCCCAGACGGCTTCCGGAAAATCGCGTCTGATCCGTCCGAGCGCTTTGAGGAGCTTCGGAAGATCCGCATTCTCGTCAAAATCCGAAAGCTCAAGGCACGGGCGGAGGTTCCAGTCGGAGCCGTACTGCTTCTCGCCCGGGATCCCGAATTCGGAACCGTAGTAGACGGACGGAATGCCCGGCAGCATATAGAGGAGCATGTGGACATTGGCCATGTGCGCCTTATCGTTGAGCTTGGACCAGATCCGGGCCACATCGTGGTTGTCCACGAAGGTGTAGAGACGGATCTTCGAGCCAACGATGCCGAGGAGACGTCTGACGGAGTGCGCGATCTCGAAATAATTGTGGTCGTTGTGGCCGGAATAGAGGCCCTTGTGGAGCTCGTAGTTGGTGACGGAGTGGAGCATTCCCTCGTTGGCCCAGCGGGAGTAATCCCCGTGGATGACCTCGCCCATGAGCCAGAAATCGCGCTTCATGCTGTCGCAGACGCCGCGCAGATCCCGCATGAAATTGAAATCCAGGACGTCTGCTGCGTCGAGGCGGATACCGTCGATGTCGAACTCGGTGATCCAGAAACGTACCGTGTCGAAGAGATAATTCCGGACCTCCGGGTTCCATACGTTCAGCTTGACCAGCAGATTGTGGCCGCCCCAGTTGTCATAGGAGAATCCGTCGTTGTACTCGTTATTTCCCCAGAAATTTACGTTGCAGTACCAGTCGCGATAGCGGGAGCCTTCGCGGTGGGCCTGGATATCCCGGAATGCGAAGAAGCCGCGGCCGGTATGATTGAAGACACCGTCGACGATGACCTTTACGCCGATGTCATGGCAGTGACGGACGTAGGCCCTGAAATCCTCGTTCGTTCCGATCCGTCTGTCGACCATGCGGTAGTCGGTCGTGTCGTAGCCGTGGCTGCCCGATTCAAAGAGCGGGCCGATATAGACCGCATTCATGCCGATGCGCTGCGCGTGCTCCGTCCATTCTGTGATCTTCGGAAAATGAGAACCGGTCTCCCCGTTGTTCTCATGAGGGCAGCCGCAGAGGCCGAGCGGATAAATATGATAGAAAACAGCGTTGTCGTACCATGCCATAAGAAATCACCTCTTTATTATTATTTGATCTCTGACGCAGAATTCTCATTTTCATCATGAGATGAATGCGCAGAATGAAACTACACTTCTGTTTGGGATGCAGCCCGTTTCAGAGATTACAGCCTTTTGCCGATCGCAGCCGTACAGCCTGTAAAGTGCTTCGCACATTGCACGGCGCATTGAGAAGTATAAAAGTAAAGCCCACAGGGAACCCCTGTGGGCCGTATTTGTTCATTTTTGCACCAGATTTCCGCTATTTTTTTTTATTTCCGCACTGTCCTCCGTCCCAAACAGCATGCCTGCGTACGGCAGGAGGACCGTAAGGACCAGCTCCCCGAGCAGATAGCAGCTGATGATCTCGCCGATCGCGATAAACACCATCAGAAGCGGCAAAGGAAGCGGTACTCCGTAGCCGAATCTCAGCACAAGTGGTACAATAATTGTATTCGAGACGATCGGCGGAAGCGGTGCAAGCCAGCGGTTCTTCCGGAGCATCCATGTGCCTGCGGCTCCGAGGAGCGTCGCGATGCTCCCGAAGAAGACATCGAGCAGGATCGACCCGCCCAGCGTGTTGGCGATCAGGCACCCGATAAAGAGCCCGGGAATCGCTGCCGGCGTGAATGCGGGCAGGATCGTGAGCGCTTCCGCGATCCTGACCTGGACTTCTCCGTAGGAGATCGGAGCGAAGACCAGCGTCAGCACTGTATAGACCGCGGCGATGGCTGCCGCCTGTGTGATAAAAGATACCTTAAAATTCTTCATAATTCTTTATTGTCTGTCATCCATTCTGATACAGGATCTTTAAGCCTGTTCCCTGTGCGGAAAAAGCCGCAATCGGTATATTACCATCTCGCAGGAAATTTGTAAAGGAAAACCGGGAGGTACACATGGAAACAAGAGAACACATCCTTCTCCTTCTTGACAATATCAGCCGCGTCCTGGTCGGCCGGGAGGACACGATCCGCCGGAGCGTCATCGCGTTCCTTGCAGGGGGACACGTTCTGCTGGAGGATCTTCCCGGAACGGGAAAGACTACGCTGGCAAAAGCCCTCGCGCGGTCAGTCGGGGGACAGTTCATGAGGATCCAGTTCACGCCGGACCTTCTTCCGTCGGACGTGACAGGTCTTTCGATCTGGAATAAGGAGAGCGGGAAGTTCGAATTCCGAAAGGGACCGGTCTTTACGAACATCCTGCTGGCGGACGAGATCAATCGTGCCACGCCCCGGACCCAGTCCGGTCTTCTGGAATGCATGGAGGAGCGCCAGGTCACGGTGGACGGAGAGACGAGAAAGCTCGAAGAGCCATTCTTCGTGATCGCGACGCAGAATCCGGTCGAGACGAGCGGGACTTTTCCGCTCCCGGAGGCCCAGCTGGACCGTTTCCTCATGCGTCTCTCCCTCGGACTGCCTGACAGGGAGGAGGAAATGCAGATCCTCCGCCGCTTTATGTCTGCAAAGCCCCTTGAGGCGATCGGGGAGGTCTGTAGTCCGAAGGATCTGATCGCCGCGCGGGAGATCGCGGAGACCGTATACGTCTCTGACGAGCTCCTCTCCTATATCGCGGATATTGTGATCGCGACGAGGAAGCGGGGGGATATCGCCGCGGGGGTCAGCTCTCGCGGGACGCTTGCGCTCATGCGCGCGGCCAGAGCATCCGCGTTCCTCGACGGGCGGGATTACGTCGTGCCTGAGGATATCAAGTATCTGGCGGAGCCGGTGCTCGCCCACAGACTGATCCTGTTCAGGAACTACAGGCAGACGATGACCCAGGGGACCATCCTCCGGGAGATCCTCGAGAGTGTTCCGGTACCGACGGAAAATTTCGGAAAGTAAGGCGGGGAACCCAGGTTATGCTGATTTTGTGGATACCGCTCGTCCTGATCGGGCTGTATATCGTGCTCCATGCCCTCTATGCCTTTCTCTGGCCGAAGGGCATTCTTGTGGAGCTCGAATTTAAACAGCGGAAGGTCACGGAGGGACAGGAGGCAGTCCTCCTCGAGACGCTGAAGAACGACAAGCTCCTTCCGCTGCCGGTAGTCCGTCTGCAGTTCAAGCTCGACCGCGGTCTTTATATGTTTGAAAATGAGAACGTCACCGTCTCGGATACCGTCAACGTCGTGGAATATTTCAGTGTGTTCGGCCGGGAGCAGCTGGTCCGGACGCAGAGGGTGCGGGCGCTAAAGAGGGGCTATTACAGGATCAGGACGTCCGGCGTCGCAGTCCCGGAGCTCTTCTCCCTGCGGGAAGGGTACCTGGAATTCACCCATGATACGGAGCTCGTGGTCTGTCCCGGGATCATCGAGACGGAGGACCTCGCGGTCGTCTGCGAGCAGCTGATCGGTGAGATGCTCTCCAGAAGGCGGATCTTCGAGGATGTCTTTACCTTCCGGGGCATCCGCGAATACGCTCCGACGGATCCGATCTCCTCAATCAACTGGAAGGCATCCGCCAGGAGCAGCGGGTATATGGTCAACCTGCGGGATTACACGGCGGGTCAGGAGGTCAGGATCCTTCTGGATCTCGACGATACGAAGGAACGGTTCATCGCGGACATATTTGAAGGGGCTATCCGGATCGCCGCAACTGCAGCCGGTTCCTGCATCGATAACCATATCATGACGTCCCTTGTGACGAACGGGCGCGACGTGCTCACGGGACAGGAGGCCGGCGTCATGGCGGGCAGCTCTGCGGAGCATACGGGGACGATCGGCGAGGCGCTTGCCCGGATCGATCTCGGAATGGAGCGCGCGCCCTTTGCGGAGAGGATCTATGAGGAGCTTTCTGACCCGTCCGGGGAGAACGTCGCATATCTGCTGATCTCGCCGGACACCGGCGATGTGAAGACGCAGGCCGCCTCGGAGCTCGGCGTGAGGAGAGGAGGCATCTACTGGATCTGTCCGGTCGTCGGGGATCCGCCGGCGGAGCGGTTCGTACCGGAGGGGATCACATTTTACGAGGTGAGAGTGTAGCGATGTACGATGAGAGGATCATGCTGTCAGAAGCGAAACCGCAGAAGGCGCTCCGTCTCCTGACGAACGCCCTTCTTTACGTGTCCTTTTCCACAGTGACCGGCGGGCTCCTGAAGGCGCCGGCGGGCAGGCAGGTATTCGGCGCGCTGCTCGTCCTTCTGGCGGCAGCCTGGAGCGAGATCATACAGGAGAAGGTCAGCCGGCTCTGGCTCTTTATGCTTCTCCATGCCATAAGCACTGCCGCTCTGTATTTCGCCGCGCCGTACGGCAGGACAGTCTTTACGGCCTTCGGGATCTTCCTCATGCTCCTTGCGATGAGCAGCCATGCCCGCAGGATCCGCCACATCAATCCGGGACTTTTTCTGCTCCTCTACCCGCTCATATTCTATCTGATCGCCCTGTTCGTGGGAAATGAAGAGCTCAAGGTGTTCGCGACCCTTCTGGAGATCGCCCTGCTCGCGCTCTATCTCATTTACCGGAATCTGGTCAGTATGGAGCGTACCTACGTTACCGCGGGAAGATATGTGCGGGTCCCCTACGGGAAGATCAGGAAGCTCAATACAGCCTACCTGTTGTTCCTGCTCCTTATGGGGCTTGCCGTCTCGGCTCTGCTCGCCGTCTTCGCGGACGGAGAGCGGTTCTTTGCCGTCGTGGGAGATGTCATTCTGTTCATTATCGCGGGTGTCTTCTATGCCCTCGTCTGGCTCATCAGCCATCTCACTCCATGGATCGATACGACTGCCGTGCCGAGAAGCTCGGAGAACGGCAGCCTTGCCCTGGAGGAAGCCCTGCAGAACCCGCTTCTCAAAATGATCTGGGATATTCTCATGACAGCGTCCTATATTATCATCATCAGTCTGGTCCTGCTCTTCCTCGTGCGCTATCTGAAGTCTTTCTACAGGGAATTCAGGGCGACCCGGATGGAGAACGGAGACCAGAGGATCCTTCTCGGGCGGCGGGAAAAGAAGGAGAAGGCCCCGCGGGTACGTGAGAGACGTCCGGGGTACTTTTCCAACGAAGCCCGCGCAAGGAGACTGTACGTAAAGTATATCCGGAGCGGAGGGGCGAGCGGGAACGTGCTCCCGCAGCACGTTCCGGAGGAGATCGAACGCGTCTCCCGGGCGCGGGAGATGCGAAGCCCGGAGTCGGCGGACAGGATCCATGCGGTCTATGAGAAGGTCCGGTATTCGGGAAAGCGGACGGAGAGTGATGACCTTGCCCTGCTTCGGGAGGAGACGGCATGAAAAGCCAGATAATTGCGAAACGTTGTGCTCCATGGAAATTGTGTGAACATTCAAACGGCTTCCGCG
>CAMOXU010000035.1 GCA_946629525.1 uncultured Clostridia bacterium | reverse complement strand
GCCGGAGTCTCGATCATGATACCTACGGAGATATCCTTCTTGTACGGTACATCGTGAGCATCCAGCTCAGCCTTCGCCTGATTGAGCATCTTGAGGCAGGTCTCGACCTCCCACTTGGAGATGATCATCGGGAACATGATCGCGATGTTGCCGTATGCGGATGCGCGGAGAAGCGCGCGGAGCTGTGTCATGAAGATCTCTTCACGGGTCAGGCAGATACGGATCGCGCGGAAGCCCAGAGCCGGGTTCTCTTCCTTGTCCAGGTTGAAGTAATCGATCTGCTTGTCAGCACCGATATCGAGCGTACGGATGATCAGCTGCTTGCCTGCGAGAAGCTCAGCGACCTTCTTGTAAGCCTGGAACTGCTGCTCTTCTGTCGGATAATCATCATTCTGCAGATACAGGAACTCGGAGCGGAAGAGGCCTACGCCTTCGCCGTCGTTCTCAAGAACGTACCCTACGTCGCCTACGCCGCCGATATTGCCGTACAGATGTACATGGCGTCCGCTCTTCGTAACAGACTCCTTGCCCTTCATCTCATCGAGCAGCTTTCTCTTCTCTTCTTCCTTCTCCTGAAGCACCTGATATGTCGCCAGCGTATCCGGATCCGGATCAACGATCACTCCGCCCTTCATACCGTCGACAATAGCGAGCTTTCCGTCAACGTCCTTCGGGATATCGACCTGAACGAGCGCCGGAATGTTCATCGTACGGGCAAGGATCGCCGTATGGGAGTTCGTTGAGCCTCCTCTTGTGACAAATGCAAGGACCATCTCCTTGTCGAGCTGGACTGTCTCCGACGGAGCAAGGTCATCCGCTACGAGGATGACCGGCTCGGTGAATACGTTGGCATTTCCTCCGGCTCCCTGAAGGTCGGCAACGAGACGGGAAGAAATATCCTTGACGTCTGCCGCACGGCCTCTCATGTACTCGTCTTCCATGCTTGCGAACATATCTGCAAAGTTATCACCGGTCGTCGCGACTGCATACTCTGCATTGACCTTCTGTTCTTTGATCATCTCTTCGATCGACTCATTGTAATCGTCGTCATCGAGCATCATCTGATGAACTTCGAAGATTTCAGCGTGCGCCTCGCCTACATCCTTGAGAGCTTTCTGATACAGTGCCTGAAGTTCTCCTATAGCCTGCTCTTTCGCAGCATGCAGACGCTCAAGCTCAGCTGCAACATCTTCGATATGGTCTCTGCGGACAACGCCGTCACTCTTGACCATCTCAGCGATCTTGCCGATTGCGATTCCCTGATAAGCTGCTTTGCCAGTGAATTTTTCCATCTTTAAAGCTCCTTTTTCTTATTGATCTGTCTGAATATCAAATCAGACACCCTGCACATACTTCTTTGTATATTATATGACATATATGCCCTAAATCCAAGGGTAAGTTTGTCAAATTCAACTATTTAATAAAAACAAGGAGCGATTTTATATGTAAAAATAACCATATCTTTCTCAGATTCCGCTCTTTACTGTTCCATCCGTAGTTTATTCACCCGCCTGTCGTAAGTGAGGAGCCCGTTGATTTCCTCCTCGACATCCGAGACCTGCGTGTAAATTGCCGCGGCAAGCCCCTGCGGGACAAGCTTTTCGGTCCGCGCTTTCATTTCCGCAAAGTCAGACAGGAATTTCTCCGGCGTCTCAGACTTCGTATACCCGAAAAGCTCTGTCGACGCACTGTGACCGTCGATCCGGAGGCCGAGACCGCCGTATTCCGTCAGGCAGAAAGGTCTCGTCTCACCCTTTGCAGGGTTTACCTTCAGGTTCCTGAAATAGTTGTGGACCGAGACGACGTCTCCGCCGCCCTGGTCATACCATCCGGACGCGTGATCGATCGGCCGTGTCGGATCCCATTCCCGCATCTTCGAGACGACCATGAGCGAGTCGAACTGCCCCCACCCTTCGTTGAATGCAGTCCACAGTCCGATGCACGGACAGCTCATGAGCTGCCTCATGAGTTCTCTGGACTCCTGCAGGAAGAACTCTCTCCCGAGTTCCGACTCGCGGGAGAACAGCGGATAGATATGATCGTCGAACTTTGACTGGACGAGGGGAATCGCAGTCGGGAGGTAGCACAGGAACGTCATGAGGGAACGTCCGCCGCCGTTCAGGAGATCCTGCCAGACGATCATTCCCAGCCTGTCGCAGTGGTAGTACCAGCGCATCGGCTCGACCTTCAGATGCTTTCTCAGCGTATTGAAGCCCGCTGACTTCATGGTCTCTATATCATAAATGAGCGCCTCGTCGGAAGGCGCGGTATACAGTCCGTCCGACCAGTAGCCCTGATCGAGCACCCCGTTCTGAAAGTACGGTTCCCCGTTCAGCATGAGCCTGGGAATCCCTTCCGCATCCTTTCCGACGGAAAATGACCGCATCGCGTAGTAGGACTCCACATGATCGCAGGCTCCGCCTGCTCCCGTAAGATCCACCATGAGCCTTGAAAGGACCGGCGTCTCCGGCGTCCACAGCCGGACGTCCGAGAGCGGAAGAAGGATCTCCTCCCCGGAAACTCCGGTATTTGAGACGATCGCATCCGCCTCCTCCTCACTCACGGGGAGCTCATTCCACGGCTCCGTGACAGGCACTTCATTTTCACAGGCGGTCACCCGCACGGATGCCTTTTTGTTCGTATGCACCTTCACCCGCAGTGACTGCAGCCCGATGTCCGGCGTGATCACAATGCTTTTGATATATGTATCGGGAACGACCTCCATCCAGACCGTCTGCCAGATCCCGCTCTGGGCGGTGTAGAACATACCGCCCGGATGAAGCTTCTGCTTGCCCCGGCTGAGCCACGACGTGTCCGAAAGGTCCGTGACGCGCACCGTCAGGGTGTTCGTCCCGTCAAAGAGCAGATCCGTGATATCACAGGAAAATGCCAGATAGCCGCCGATATGACGGCAGGCCCGCTTTCCGTTAATGTAGACCTCCGCGACCTGATCCACCGCACCGAAATGAAGGATCACCCTGTCCCCCTCCTTCGGGAGCGGATTGTCGAACACTCTCCGGTACCACAGGCATTCATCCGGCTGAAGCTGCCGGCCGGCGCCGGAGAGCAGGGCTTCCGGCGAGAAAGGCACAAGGATCATCCCGTCATAGGCTGCGGGATGTCTCCGATCCTCCCTGCCAAGGAAGGCATACTTCCAGAAGCCGTTCAGGTTGATATAAGAGTTCCGGACCATCTGCGGCCGCGGGTATTCGCGAAGAACATTGTCCGCATCGAGTTTCTCGCCCCAGGGCGTGTACATTTTCTCATGTTCGACCTCCTTTTTTCCGAACTGGAAGGTCGCGAGCGCTTCTCTTATCTTCATATCTTTCTCACCGGCACAGGCCGGGCCTTACATTTCCGCCTGACAGGCAGGCCGTATAAATTTACTGAAACTTCTGATATTATTCCGGGATGGATCCCCGTTCTTCAGCGGGTCAGGCCGCATTTCTATCCATCACAATGTCGTTTTCCGTCAGTTTATTGTAAGCGTACAGGTACCGGATCCCGTCGTCCCACGCCACAATATCGTAAAACAGGATCCCCTTCGCATGCGAAAGTATGATCGGCCTGTTCAGGTTGATCGGCGTAAGATCCGCATCATAATCCGCGTAATAGGCCTTCGCCCCGTTGTAGGACTGACCGAGCTGATCCATATCACAGCTGTAATACAGTCTGAATCCCCAGTCCTTCCTGAGGAAACGGGCCGGCTCGTGGTCCGCGTCCGCGGTCAGGAGCTCCACCCGGTCCGTCCAGGTCGCCCCGTTGTCGAAAGACCGCCTCAGTATGATCGAGGAAGGCTGCTCATCCAGGGTCTCCTCCTCATAGACGCAGCAGATCACCCCGTCCTCGATGCTGAGATCAACGTCCTCAAGGTTCGCATTCCGGGACTCTACCGCGGACACATGCTGTATCGTCTGGAAGTCAGGCGTGAAGTACAGGTCGATCTGATAATTTCCGTTCTCCAGCGCGGGATCATTCCTGTTGACGGTCCCTGTGATATGTGTCAGCGTAAAGTACCAGCCGTTATCCACTGCCCAGAGGGCAGGATCAATGGTAAGGCCGTCATTGTACGTCATGAGCTGCCTGTTCTCGAGGATATTCATCTCCCCGTCCGTCCGGATCAGATTGATGCTCCTGTTCCAGTCAGCCGTCAGGATCACCCCCGTCGCATAGTCGCAGGCAATCCACGAGCCGGTCACTCCGAGCTCGTGCGAGGTAAAATCCGAGATGCTGAAATATCGGATCACGTCATCCCTCGCGGACACGACATAATCTCCGTAGAGCTTCGCATCCCCGTTCGTTGTATCATCAATGGAAAATACCCTCTCCGCCGCCTCCAGATCCTGCATAAGAAGCCACATCTGCTCGAAGCTCCCGTCAGGCTCCGCCGCGCTGATCGTATTTCCCGCCCATGCATAGCCGCCCGAAGCCTCCAGAGCGCCGAGAGCCTTATTCACAAGGACCACCGTCCCGTTCTCATTTCGTTCGATCCGGTAGAGCTCATAATCGCTCCCCGCAAAGTAAGACTGCGTCAGAGTACCGCCGGAGATGTCGAGACTTCGCTTCGTCTCTTCATTTTCTATACGGTACCAGCCGTCACCGCTGTATATAAAATTCCACCGCTGCCGCGCCGACCCGTCGAGGGACGACATCCGAACGGCCGGATCCGCGTCCGGATCCTCGCCCGCGCCGAACGCCAGTGATTCGCTCAGGACTCCCGTGATCGTATAATTGCCGTCGTCCGGATGGGCAATTTCCTCCGCAGGAATAATATAGAACTTCTGGGCGTCCGTCCCGTTCACATCGGCAAGATTCACAGGATTCCCCGCCTCGGCGATCCCTCCGCTCACATCCAGCGCCTGCATGGTGACAAGATTTATAAAAGTGAAGGTCCCGTCCTCATTTGGCTGCATCTGCCATTCCCCGAACTCGCTTCCCTCATCCCGGCCAAGGCAGGCTGCGGCAGGTTCACCGGATACGGTAACGCACAGTTCGCATTTCTGGCTGATCATCTCATAGACGGAATTGTTTCCTCCCAGGAGCATGAACCGCTGGGACTCGCTGTCCGTCCTGTCCATAAGGACGAACGGCGTTCCCACCGTGATGCCCTCTCCGGCAGTGTCCAGGGCAAGCTCCGGATCCAGCGCCGAGACGAGCACGCAGGTCTGCTCCGTCGGGATCTCGTGTACCGCGCCTCTCGGCATCTCAAAAAACGGTCCCTCCGCCGTCTGCCTCGTAAGATCACCGGCTGTGTAGTCAAAGTCATCCACCACTTCCTCTTCCTTCTTCAGGAATGGGAACGGAACCCCTTTTATATACGAAAAAATGAACAGCAGGGCGGCAAGAACTGCGGCCGCGGATGCCGCTCCGATCAAAAACTTTTTCATTATTTATTCTCCCCCGGAAGCCTCCGTCAGCCCTTCTTCCTTTTGCGCCCATGCTTTACGCGCATGTCCGTGCCTTCGCCGTGCGGGCCTTCTCCCCATCCTGCGCAGACACGCCGTCAGGCCAAAGCATTTCCTGTCTGTACTGCCGGACTTCCACTTTTTTAATGTAGCATTTCTTTGAATCGCAGGCAACTTGAAAGGGCCATATTTTATCGCGCAGGCAACTTAAAATGGCTATATTTTATCGATTTGACGCATTAAAGAGATGCATCAAAATTGAATGACAGATAAAGATCTTTCATGTATAATAGGAATGCTGCAAAGCTGTCTGACGAAGGTGAAGGGAATCTGTCTCCGCGGGCAGACCCCAGAGAACGCAGACGTTTTGGAATAATCTTATCAATATAAAGAATCAGGGAGATATCTCATGAGCTTCGATACAATAGGATTTATCGGACTTGGCCTCATCGGAGGCTCCGTCGCAAAAGCACTCAAACGCGTACATCCGGAAAAGACGGTCGTCGCCTACAACCGCAACGGCTCGGTCCTCGATCTCGCCGTAAAGGACGGAGTGGTCGATGTCGCCGTAAAGGACGAGACCGGCGGTTTAAAGAATAATGATATTCTCAGACCATTTTCAGAATGCGACCTTATCTTCCTGTGTGTGCCGGTCGTCACGGCACTCGATTTTATGGACAGGCTGAAAGCGATCATAAAGCCCGATGCGATCCTCACGGACGTCGGATCCGTAAAAGGCGAAATCGACCGCTATGCTGCGGAGCACGGTCTTTCAGCCAACTTTATCGGCGGTCATCCGATGGCCGGTTCGGAGAAGACAGGCTATGAGAACGCGAAGGACCGGCTGATCGAGAATGCCTGGTATATCCTGACCCCCGGGGAAAATGTCCCGGTCACGAAGATCAGCGACCTCTCGGAGCTACTCTCCCGCCTCGGAGCGCTCCCCCTCGTCATGACAAGCGATGAGCACGACCATGTAACGGCAGCGATCAGCCATCTGCCGCATGTGATCTCGGCCTCCCTTGTCAATCTCGTACATGATATTGACGGGCCGGAGAAATACATGCACGCGATCGCGGCGGGCGGATTCCGCGACATAACCCGTATCTCATCGTCGTCCCCGCAGATGTGGCAGGAGATCTGCCTGTCCAACACGGACCAGATCTGCGGCATGCTGGACAAATATATTTCGAAGCTCCTCGACTACCGGTTCGCGATCCGCAACGAGAATGCGGATGAGCTCCTCCGGATCTTCTCCGACTGCAAGGAGTACCGGGACAGCTTCGACACCCAGGCCAAGGGATCCGTCCTCCGCGAATACCGGATCTACACGGATCTCGATGACGTCGCGGGAGCGATCGCCGAGATCGCGATCATCCTCGCGAACAAGAGCATATCCATCAAGAACATCGGTATCGTCCACAACAGGGAATATGAGCAGGGCGTTCTCCGCATCGTCTTCTACGATCAGGCTGCGATGGAAGCCGGGATCGGTGTGCTGGAGGGCCGGGGCTATCATATCTACAGGTAAGGGACAGGGGTCATTTCCTGTTATCCGCAGGAAAATGTTTGCGAATTGCTGTGCTCATAAAATGCGCACACAATATGCCGCAATTACCGATACTCAACAGACGAACGAAGGAGAAATCTTATCAGATGAAAATCAAAAACGCTCTCTCACTCCGCGGGACGGTCTCCGTCCCCGGGGATAAATCCATTTCCCACAGGTCCGTAATGCTCGGCGCGATCGCCGAGGGGGACACCGTCGTGCGCGGATTCCTGAACAGTGCCGACTGCCTTGCAACGATCGACTGTTTCCGCCGCATGGGCGTAAAGATCGAAGAGCTCCGCGGCGAGTCCGGGGAGAATATCCTGATCGTGCACGGCAGAGGTCTCCGCGGATTAAGAGCACCGGAGGAGAGCCTTGACGCGATGAACAGCGGGACGACCGTGCGGCTTCTCTCCGGGATCCTCGCAGGTCAGTCCTTCAGTTCCTACATAAAGGGAGACGCCTCTCTCTCAAAGCGCCCGATGAAGCGTATCATGGAGCCTCTCCGGGAGATGGGCGCGCGAATTGATTCGGAAAATGACAACGACTGCCTTCCCCTCGAAATCCAGGGAAGGAAGCTCTCCGGGATCACCTATACTTCAAAAGTTGCCTCCGCGCAGGTGAAATCCTGTATTCTGCTGGCGGGGCTCTATGCGGACGGACCGACGACCGTCTACGAGCCGTCCCTCTCACGGAATCACACCGAGCTCATGCTGAACGCCTTCGGAGGCAACATCAAGCTGAAGACAGACGCAAAGACCGGGCTGCCGGGTGCGATCGTCTATCCGGGGGTCATCCTGACCGGCCAGAATATCACGGTTCCCGGCGATATCTCATCCGCCGCTTATTTTATCGCGGCTGCGCTGCTCGTCCCGCATTCGGAGATCATGCTGAAGAACGTGGGCATCAATGAGACACGGGACGGGATCCTTCGGGTGTGCCGGGCGATGGGCGGAAATGTGCGCACACTCAATGTTCGCATGGAAGGCCGTGAACCGGTTGCTGACCTCGTCATTAAAACTTCCGAACTTCACGGCACCAATATCGGCGGTGCGCTGATCCCGACTCTGATCGACGAGCTTCCGGTAATCGCCGTCATGGCAGCCTGTGCCGAGGGAGATACAGAGATCTCCGACGCGGGCGAGCTCCGCGTCAAAGAGTCGGACCGTCTGGCGGCCATCATCGAAGGGCTCCGTGCCATGGGCGTGGAAGTCGACGAGACGGAGACCGGAATGATCATCCACGGGAACGGAGGAAAGAACCACCGGAAGGATGCCCGGGGATGCCTGAAGGGCGCAGTCATTAATTCCAGAGGAGATCATCGTCTTGCGATGGCCTTCACTGTGGCAGGACTGATCTCAAACGGAACGACTACAGTCCGCGGAACAGACTGCGTGAAGATCTCCTACCCGGAATTCTACAGGGATCTGGAGACGCTGGGGTACAGCATCTGAGCTGCCTGCCCGATCTTTACACACAGACAGGCGGGAATTCGGTCCGAAGGAGATCATCTTACATTGGTCAGGATTCCGCGCTTTCTTCTTACGATTGGAATCATAAAAATCGCTGCGTTACAGTCTTACAAGACCATGGCGCAGCGATTTTTTAGTGCTGATATACCAAACTGATCATATTCCCGGAATTATCACTTTACTGTGCATAACTCCCCAGGAAGCGCAGACTCTCCTTCGGCTTCCTCTCCTGCGTCGGGCGATCGACGCCGATGAGCCCGAACGTCATGCTGAAGCCCTTCTGCCACTCGAAATTGTCCATCAGGCTCCAATAGCAGTATCCCCTGACCGGGATGCCGTCATTCAGACAGTTCTCCACCCCGCAAAGCGCCCGGCGGATGAATTCCACGCGCCGGCTGTCATCCGATACAGCCACGCCGTTCTCCGTCACGATCAGGTCCCCCCTGAAGTCCTCGCGGACTTTGCGGATCACATGCTCCAGCGCTTCCGGATAGAACTCATACTCCATCTGGGTGAGCTCCGCACCTTCCGGGCAGGGCAGCTGCCCCTGCGGTCCGTACTGCGTGCGCGTGTAATTCTGCACCCCGAGGAAATCGTCGTCCGCGATATAAGGCAGGTAATGTCTGAACTCCTCGTCCCATGCGGCTTCCACATATGCCTCACCGCCCGGAAGGGCCTGAAGGTCGTGCATGGAGAGCGTGATCCCGACCCGGATGTCCGGGCAGATCGCCTTGATCGCCTCCTTCGCGGCCTGATGAGCCCGGAAGACGAGCGCATCCCCCTCCGGGGTGCGGGAGCTGACAAAGATCTGCGGATTCGGTGTGCCGAACACGGCTGCGTTCTCCGCTGCCGCGTACTTCATGTTCTCCATCATCTTCTGGAAATTCATGCCGACCTGAACCGTTCCTTCTGCGTCCTTCGCTTTGGCCGCCATCTGCTCAGCCTGCGCTGCCATGAGCTGGTAGCGCTTTGAGATCGCCGCGAGCTGAAGACCCATATTCGCTTCGTTGATCGTGCAGATCCAGGAAAGCTCACTGCCGAGCTGTTCCGTCACATACGCTGCATACCGGCGGAAATACCCGACCGTCGTCTCCGCCTCCCATCCGCCTTTTCGAATCAGCCAGACAGGACTTGTAAAATGCATAAGCGTCACGATCGGCTCCACCCCGTTTGCCCTGCAGCAGCGGATGACACTGCGGTAGTGCTCAATCTCCTTCTCGTCGAAGCAGCCTTCCTCGGGCTCGATGCGGGCCCACTCGACGGAGAAACGGTAGGCATTCAGACCGGCTTCCGCGAGCAGGCGGATATCCTCCTCATAGCGGTCGTAATGGTCGCAGGCATCTCCGCTCCTCTCCGTAAAGCTCGAATGCGGCATCTGCTCCTGTGCCCAGTAATCGCTGTGAATATTATTGCCTTCGACCTGATGCGCTGCCGTCGCAGCGCCAATCATAAATCCTCCCGGAAATGCCATATCATACCTCCGTCGTCGTCCCCACTGTGATGCCGTTCTCATTGAATGCGTCCACCCGGACATAATATTTCCTGTCTTTGATCAGTGCGCCGATCCGCTTCTCCCCGGCTGCAAAGACCATATAATTATGGTACAGCTTGTCAGGAGCCGAGCCGAACAGAATGTTGTAACCGACGGTATCCTTCTGCTCCTCGACCCGTACGGTCATGTCGATATCTCCCTGCCGCTCTGCGGTAAATGCCGGCACCTCCGGAGCCTTTCCGTCTCCCAGACCGAATACGCGGAGTCCGGAGATGCAGGGGTTCTGCCCATACGGAACAGACATCCCGGAAAGCCGCAGGAACCGGACTGCGATCCCCTCTTCCCGCACGATAAGATCGTGGGTCAGGTCTGTGGAGACATCCGACTTATCCTCGATCACGAACCAGTCCGTGCCGTCCGCCGATCCCGTAAGCTTCCACCGGGTCACGGTATCGGCCTCTTCGATATAGCGTGCCTGTGATCCCGGCCGGATCTCTCCGGGGCACGGTATCCGGATCTCGTCGTCCGCAAAATTCACCTGGATCGCACGGACGTCATACACTCTGCCGAGATCGAGGCACAGCCACTCGTCCCTTCCCGAGCCCGCTGCCCTCCACCAGGTCTGAACATTTTCCTCCGCGGCCCTGTCCGGCTCATGTCCCGGGACAAAGGAGGATGCCGTGACGCTTTTCTTTGAGCTTAAGAGCATCCACTCCGGATCTCTCCACGCATCCTGCCGGAAGCCGGAGAGCGTCATCGGCCAGTCGCCGTAGCGCTGATTGCAGTAGAGCTCTCCGTCCGCGTCGAAGCCGGCCGGCCACAGACCGACGCGCCGTTCGAAGTCATGATTTACCGATATCCGCATCGTCGACGTATGCCACCAGTTCCCCTGCTCATCCTGCATCGTGGAGCCATGCCCTGATCCGGGCAGGAATCCGCCGGGCTTATAGGAATACGGATTATTGCCGGCAAGACTGAACGGGCCAAGCGGGCTGTCACCTACGTAGACTCCGTCTGAATATACATTGTACTGGGCACCGGGGCAGGCGTACTGCAGATAATACTTTCCGCAGTGCTTTGTCATCCAGGCTCCCTCGATATAGGGCCTGTACGACATCATTCCGCGGATCAGGGGCTTCACATCGGCGGGAAGCATTTCCTCCGGAACGCCCTGGCGCTTTACAAATGCCTGATAGCGTGCCTCCACCGTCTCCTCACTTGCCGGAAGGGTCGTGTTGTCCTCGCCGATCCTCTCGTAGCCGATCCGGTACGGATCGCCGAAGATGAGCTCCTTCTTCTCTCCGACCGGCTTCATCGTCTCAGGATCCAGTTCCACTCCGTAGATCGGAGTCATATTCGAACAGCCCCAGTAAAAATACAGCCGGCCGTCGTCGTCCCGGAAGAGGTTCGGATCCCAGAAGGAGAATGTTCCCTCGATCTTCTCGTACGGGCCGTTCAGTACATCCTTCGTCCGATAGTAGTCGCAGAAATGCTCCCGGTTCGACGCGCAGAAATACACATACCCGTCGACGACGCGCACGTCCGGAGCATAATCATAAAGGGGCAGCTCCTCCGGAAGCCTGTGATTTTCCCAGTTCACCAGATCATCCGATACCCAGACACCGAGCGTCATGGAGGCGAAGATGTAATAACGTCCCTCAAAAAGGATCATGGACGGATCCGCCGCCTCACGACAGATCTGCAGCTTCCCGTGCAGTCTGGGATCTGCGTTGAACTGATAGCGGTAATTGATATTCAGCGGATTGCAGTAATATTTCATATCCTGTGTTCTCCTGCGTTCAATAACTCTTCTCTGCCGTCCGGAAGCACGAGCCTTGCCGTGATACCCTCCGGAATCGTGACAAAATAGTGACAGATATCATCCTCATAATGCCAGCCGCTCCCGATCCTGCCGTAAGGCGAATCCCAGACCGCCTTCGCATATCCGAGCGACGGATGCGGATGCGGTGCGATCTGAAGCTCCCCGGCATCCATGCGGATCCCGCACAGTCCGCCGAACAGCCATCCCGTCACCGCGCCGTAGGAATAATGATTCAGCGAGTCATGGACGGTTCCGTCTTCCCGGATCCCGTCCCAGGTCTCCCAGATCGTCGTCGCGCCTTTCTTCACCGCATACAGCCATCCGGGGCAGTCTTCCTGCAGGAGCAGTCTCACGGCTGTATCCGTGTGTCCGTGATCCGCAAGGACTGCGCACAGATCCGGTGTCGACAGGAATCCGGTATTCAGATGATATCCGTTCTCCCTGACCATGCGGTCGAGATCATCCGCGGCAGCCTGTGCCTCCTCCCCGTCGATCAGCCCGAAAGCGATCGGACGGACGTATTCGCACTGACGGTCGGAGGATATTTTCCCATCCTTTGTACAGTTATGGCGGTAGGCCTTCTTCACGTTCTGCGCCAGCTCTTCGAATCGCTCTGCGTCGGAACCATATCCGAGCACCTTCGCGATCCGCGCCATAAGGGATGCCGAACGGTAGAAATAGGCCGTCGCGACTTCCGGCGCGCCGGTCATCATGGCCTTCTTCATGGCAGCGCCGTTGTCAATATCCGGCTGGCACCATTCCCCGAAATGAAACCCCTCGTCCACGAGATATTTCTTGTAGGGCTTCATCAGGTTCTGAACGCGGGTCTTCTTCGCCCGCTTCTCCGAGAAGGCAAGCCAGCCCTTCATCATCTCATAGTTCTCTTCCAGGATCGTCCTGTCCCCGTAGGCCTCATAGAGCGCCCACGGGACCAGAATGCACGCATCTCCCCATCCGGCGGACCCCTGCAGCAGATTGGAGATCATACTGCCGGAATTGTTCACCGGAGCGATGTTCTGGACAAGTCCGTCCTCTTTCTGCGCTGCCCTGCACTCGCCCAGCCATTTCCTGAGGACAGGCAGGCAGTCCGCAAGATATACGGCCGTCGGCGCGAAAACGCCCGCGTCGCCGGTCCATCCCGCGCGTTCTCTTGTAGGGCAGTCGGTCGGGATATCACAGAAATTGGACTTCATGCTCCACAGTGTGTTCTGAAAGAGTCGGTTCACGTCCCCGTTCCCGCATTCAAAGAACCCGGTCTGCCGCATCTTTGAGTAGACTGCAATCGCTGTAAAGCGGGCGTCCTGAAGATCGATGTCCGTCTCCACCTTCGCGTAACGGAAGCCGAAGATCGCAAAGTGCGGTTTATACACATTGAGACCGTCTTTGCAGATATATTCGATCTTCTGCGGGATCCCGTTCGCGTTCCGGTCTCCCGGATCAAAGTTTTTCTGGGTGAAATTCCCGTTCTCATCGAGCGTCTCCCCGTGGCGGAGAACGATCTTCTGTCCTGCCTTCGCACTCACGCGAAGCTCCGTATAGCCGGCAAGATTCTGTCCGAAATCGATGACCGTGCTGCCGTCCGGGGTCTTTATGATCTTCCCCTCAAAGCGTTCCTGCTCAATGACCGGCACGCTCTCCGTCGGCTGCAGGTTGTCATATCCGTGGTTTCTGACGATCACACTGTGCCAGCCGGTGACGTTCTCCATCCGCGCGTCATATACCTCGCCCTGCTGGAGGTCATTCTCCCGCACCGGCCCGTTCTGACTGGCCTCCCAGCATCCGTCGCTGACGAGCACCGGCTTTCCGCCGATCTCGAGCTGGGCGAACAGGGCCAGATCGCTTCCGTAATAATTGACCAGGCCGTCGATCCCGACAGAGCCTCTGTACCAGCCGTCGCCCAGAGTGACCGTGATCTCATTTTCCCCCGGAACGAGCAGTGCGGAGACGTCATACGCCTGCACCGTCAGGCGCTTATGATAGTCTCCCGTCCCCGGCGCCAGCACAAATTCACCGACGCGGTGTCCGTTAAGGAAAGCCTCGTACAGGCCATGGCAGGTAATATAGAGGATCGCATGCGCCTCTTTTTCCGCCGGCATGGTATCCAATGAAAAGCTTCGTCTGAGTACAGATGCCGGCTGACGTTCTTTCTCATCATGTGCAGGCTCGGGATCGATCCACCCCGCAAGCCATTTCTGCGGTATTCTATTCTGAATCATCGTACTTTTCATAGGTTTTATAACTCTCTCTTCAGCCATTTCGCCGAGAGCTCCAGACTCCTCAGCGGATCCTTCCCGATCCAGTTCTTATGACTTTCCAGTATGACGGCATCGACTCCGTTCGACAATGCAATTTCCTTCATGCCGGAAAGATCCATATTTCCTGTCCCGAGCTCCATGCTGTCCGCCTTCAGGATCGGCGTGATGACGGATCCGGTCTTTCTGGTCCCTCTGTCGGTCACATGCCACATCTTCATTCTCTGTCCGAGCTTTCTCATCCAGACTTTCGCATCCGCGCCGCCGTCCGTGAACCAGTAGCTGTCGAACTCAAAGTTGACGTATTCGGGATCGGTCTCGTCGATCAGTATGTCGTAGGCTGCACGGCCGGGCCTCACCTTCAGAAGCTCCGCATTGTGGTTATGATACAGAAGGGATATTCCGGCATCCTTCAGCCTTCGTCCGGTCTCATTGAGACGCTCTGCCAGCTCCTTCACGGTCTCTTCATTTCCATAATCAAAGCGGTACATCCCGGTGATCACGACCCTGTCCGTCCCGAAAGACTTCGCTTCCGCGGCGATCTCATCCGTCCCGCGCTCCAGCGATCCCAGATCCGCGTGAAGGCTGGCGACCGAGAGTCCGCTCTCCCCGAGCAGAGCGTGCCAGTCCAGGTTCCCGCCCTTTCCCGTGGGCATGCCTGCCGCCCTCGTCAGCATCCGGACCATAAGGGAGCTCGGATGGATCATGAACCGATTCAGCTCAAGGCCGTCGTAGCCGCAGGCTTTGATCCTTCTCAAAGCTTCACGGGCATCATTTTCTTTCGAAGTCACTGTCCCCAGCATGATCTGCTGTACGTATTTTTTCACTTTTTTATCCCCTGCAGTATCCGGTTGAGCTGTCTGATGCTCTCCTCATCTGTGCCGGCCTGCTTCAACAGGCTCACCATCGTCATTCTGGCCATCATCCGCTGCAATGCGGGATTGTCCTTCACCGCTTCCGCGACATCGCCTCTCTCCGCCGTATTCTTCGCCATCATCGCTTCGATGACAGCTCCGGCCTTCGGATGCGCTCTGAGCTCGCCCAGCGTATCCATAATTGAGAAGCAGGCAGGATCATTTTCCTCTGCGTCGAACCAGTTGGTCACGGACGCTGCCGCCTTGTTGAAAATGTAGCTCTCATCCGGTTCCGACACTCTCCTTATGGTCATGCGGTCTTCGGCATCGCCGGATACCGCGCGGATCTCATGCTCCCCGCTCATGGGAATCCTGAAGGTGAACACGGTCCTTCCTTCCTGTGTGCCGACAAAAGCTCCGTCAGCATACAGGGAGACAGAGGGCTGATTGGAATAAACTTTGATCTCTGTCTCCTCTTCAGCCCGGTTCACGTACCGCTTCCCGCAGAGATGGACAAAGGCTTCGCTCCTGTTCCATGCCGCTTTGTAGAGATAGAAGGCATCTTTCCGGACCTTCCGGTCGAAGGTCACGAGACCCTTCTGGTTCTCGCCGTGCTTTCCGCCCTCGTCGCGTCCGTCCGCCGCAAAGTCAAAGAGATTCCACACGTGGGTCGCCCAGAGATAGGGACGCGCTTCGATCATTTTCAGCATATGCTCATGATAGAGCGCCTGATATTCCTCGGTATAATCTCCCCTCTCGGGATGGGATGAGTGGAAGGCGGGGTTCGCATCCGCGCCGTATTCGGAGAAGCCGATGCAGCGGTCCGGATAGTTCGCGTGATATTCGTCGAAAAACTCATCATTCTGGATGAGCTCCCCAAGATACCATCCGAAATAGAGGTTGTAACTGTTGATATCCGGGATCTCAAGGATCGGGCTGTCTGTCTCCAGCATGAAGACATTGGCCATCGTCGTAAGGCGTGTCGGATCCAGTTTATGGCAGAGCGCATTCAGCTGCCTGTGATTCTCAAGCAGGTCCTCACCTACCGGACTTGCCGCCGTGATCTCGTTCGACAGTCCCCAGACCGCGATCGAAGGATGATTATAATTCTGCGTGATCAGTTCCCGCATCTGTGACAGGGTATTCTCCCGGCCGTTCGCCATGTGCATGGTAATGTACGGAATCTCAGCCCAGACGACGATCCCGTTCTCATCGCAGAGATCATAGAACTCCTGCGCATGCTGGTAATGTGCAAGCCGAAGGGTGTTCGCCCCGATCTCCCGGATGATCTCCATATCGGCCCTGTGATCTTCATAAGACAGGGCATTGCCCTTCCCCTTCAGATCCTGGTGGCGGGATACGCCGCGGAGCGGATAGCTCCTGCCGTTCAGGAGGAAGCCTTTCTCCGGATCACAGGCAAAGACACGGCAGCCAAAGCGGGTGCTCACCTCATCCCCGGAGGACAGACGGGCCGATGCGGTGTAGAGATACGGATCCTCCACTCCGTCCCAGAGACGTACATTGTCGATCACGAATTCCGCCTGCGCATGTCCGTCTTCGGAAATCGCCGTTTTTGTCTCTCCGTTCACTTCATAGGTCACTTCGGAAGCATTCTGCCAGGACTCGACTGTGACGACGGCTGTCTTTCTCACAAGATCGACAGCGGGTGTGACCTTAATGCCGGGCGTACCGTCCCTGCCCAGTTCAAAATGCTCCTCCGGCACGGCGATCAGATTCACTGCCCGGTAAAGGCCGCCGTAGAAAGTAAAGTCGGCTTTCTGCGGGTAGACCTGGTCGTTATCTTCGTTGTGGACGGAGACGGCAAGAACATTTTCCCCCTCAGAACTTCTGTCGAGACCGTCTGTCAGCTCCACGCGAAATGCGGAATACCCGCCCCTGTGCTCCGTGAGCTTCCTGCCGTTCAGATAGACTTCCGCGGACATTGCCGCGCCGTTGATCTCAAGAAAGATCCTCTCCCCCTCGATTTCTTCGGTGGAAAGTCTTCTCACATACCAACAGGTTCCGCGGTGGTAGTCATTTCCTCCGTCCTGCCCGTCGACAGCGTTCCATGTATGAGGCAGGTTTACGGTCTCGCCCTGTGACGCATAAGACAGGGCCTTCTCAAGGGGAATCTCCGCCTTCAGGAACTGCCAGTTCGCATTTATATTCGTAATCGTTCTCAATCCGACGACCTCCTTCTGTAAAATATCAGTATCCAGGCAGCCGCGAAACAGCGTGCTGCATGAAACCTGCAGGGACATCCAAACGGCTTCCCGTTAGTTTATTCTCTTATGCCTGCTCTTCTTTCAGCAGCGCCTTCTTATCCGCAATGCGCTTCTGCACGTTGACCATCTCCGCCTTATCCAGCCTGCAGTTCCGCATCGCAAGGAGCGTGCAGATCCAGCCGAGGATCGCAAGTCCGTAGCGCAGGAACATCGTTACCCAGAAGATGGGCGCCGTCGGAGCATCCCCGGGCTGGGGAAGCGTCGTTGTGTAGCCGATCAGAGCGACAGCCCCCGTCGCGATGAGTGCGGAGAAGGAAGACACGATCTTGTCTACCAGACTGTATGTGCCGGATACTACCGCGGGGACATACTTGCCGCTGCGGTCCAGCTCATAGTCGATGATATCCGCCATAAATGCCGTGTTCGCAGTCGTTCCGGCCATCATAAAGCCGTTGCCGACAAGCGTCAGAAGAATATAGAGGACCATTGTCAGACCGGGCTTTGCAATCGTGTGTGTTCCCACCGTGAACCAGGTAACCGTAAAAAAAGTGATGATGACGGCATTCGCGATGATACAGTATCTCGCCCAGTTGACGATCGCCTCCTTGTTGCCGTGTTTCCCGCAGTAGCGCGCGCCGATGATTGCGAAGATAATAGAGGGAAGCATTCCGCCGACCGAGAGATATGTCGCGATCGCCATGTTGCCGATCAGGATACCGTTCAGCATCGTCGCGGCGACGGACGCTGCGCCAGCCTGCTGTGCAATCTTGTCGGAGGACTGTGCGATGATGTAAGACTGAAGGGGTTTGTTCTTCGCAAGAACATTCCACATGTCCTTCCACTTCAGCCTCTCGTTGACTTTATTGGTGCCGCGGAAGCTTTCAGGATTATCATATTCGCTGACGCCGATGCAGACAAGAACAACACCGATAAAGGATACGATGACCGTCACGACAGCAGCCGCCGTAAGATATCCCTGGCTGTAATTCGCGACATACTGTCCGGCTTCATTCTGTGACATCTCGCCGAATCTCGGAAGCAGCACCGCGTTGAGGACGATCGAGAAGATCATCGGCACCAGATAGTTGAAAACTGTCTGCCACACGCCTACGGTCGGGCGCTGGTTCGGATCGTTCGTGACCAGTGCGGGAAGCGTCTGTGCGGTCATATTGACGATCGTATAGCCGATGACATAGACCATATACGTCACGAGGAACATGGCGATCCCGAATCCCTTGCTGGCCGCCCATGAGAACATGGCCATGATGCCGAGCGACTGAATGAACCAGCCGAGGAGCATCAGGGGACGTACTTTTCCCCACTTCGTATTGACCCGGTCATAAAGAAAGGCAAGAAGCGGATCCGTGACCGCGTCAAAAATTCGGGTGAAGGTCAGCAGAACACCGACGATGACCGTCGAGATGCCGAAGCCGATGGAGGCTGCATAGGTCGCCTGTCCGATCAGGGAATAGATCGTCATGCCGTTCAGGGCGTTGCAGGCGATGAGGATGATCTGCCAGAGTTTGGCGCGCCGGTACTTAACACCGTCAATTTCACTTTGTGTCTGTCTTACTTTAGCCAAGATTCCGCTCCTTTTGATTTTCCGAAAAATGCTTCACGTACAGCCACTGCTGCTGATTCTGATCATATTGTATCGGGACAGACAAATTGCGTAAATCCAATTTCCGGGGAGAAATTACAATTATTCGGGAAGATTTCTTGAGATGGTCCGCATACTTTCGATATAATGATATAGACCAATAGTTTCCGACCTGCGGAGGTGAATGCATGGACTATCAGCTTACTCAGAGCGAACAGAACCTTATACTCTTACAGGATCTGATCCCGGAGAACGAAAAGTTTTATCTGTGGTGCTACGGAGCCGGCGGCAGACTGATCTACACGACCTGTCCGGAAGAGGAAGCGGAGATCCTGGACCGGGCATTCCGGATCTTCGGGGGAGAAGAAAAACTGCTGCAATATGTTAGGGATATACAAAATCTCCGTCCTTTGAGCATTGGTTCTCCGATCGGCATGCAGTGGGCCCTGACCTGTGAATTTGAGCGGAACCGCGAACTCCTCTTCCTCATCGGTCCGATCTTCTATGAAACTCCTTCGACGGATGTTCTGGAAAGAGTTCTGCACTCCGTCACAAAAAGCGGAAAAGACCTCAGCTGGACGCAGGCTTTTCTCAAAGTTGTGCCGGGGCTTCCGGTCCTGTCTTATGCCATTTTTTCGCGCTACGTCACAATGCTGCACAATTCCGTGACCGGACAGCGGCTGGGGCTCAATTCTCTCAGAATCACAGACCAGCCAGAAGACGCCGGCGGCACGGCAGAGGTGACTGCGCGCGACCGTGTGCAGGTATACCGCGCCGAGCAGGCTCTCCTCCAGATGGTCAAGGAGGGCAATATCAATTACGAACAGGCTCTGCTTCGAAGCAGTCTCCTGAGCAGCGGAGTTCCCATACAGGGAAGGGATCCTTTGAGACAGGCGAAGACATCCATTATGGTCTTTACGTCTCTGGTCAGCCGCGCGGCGATGGAGGGCGGACTCTCCCCGGAGATCGCCTATCCCGTGGGCGATGCGTACATTCAGGCGGCGGAGGACTGCCGGGATTCAGCAGAGCTCTCGGTCCTGGCAAACGCCATGTATCACGACTTTATCTACAGGGTCCACGAGCTGCACATGAATCCGGACTATTCCCACGCGGTTCGGAAATGCTGCGACTATATCGAGCTGCGTCTGGATCGAAAGATCCGCACGGAAGATCTGGCGTCCCTTGTCGGCTACAGCGAGTACTATCTGACGGAGAAATTCAAAAAAGAGACCGGCATGTCCGTAAGCAGCTACATCAAAAAGGCAAAAATCAACAGAGCCTGTATCCTCCTTGAGACGACGGATCTGTCCGTCAACGAGATCGCGGAACGGCTGGCGTTCAACACGCCAAATTACTTTATTCAGTGCTTCCGGGAGCTTATGGAGGTCTCTCCTGCAAAATACAGAAAGAAGACAAGGGAAAAGACCGGTGAGTGACTTTTGTTTTTTATTTCTGTGATCTGTCAGGTGAAGATAAGTTGAGTTTCCTGCAGTAAGCCAGAAGTCTCTTTCGAGCGGGACTCTTCATTTCAATAATATTTGTTATCAGTTCAAATAATTCAGGATCGTCAGATTTCGAGATAACATAAAAACTTCTTGTCGCATATGTCGTATAGAACATATAATACTGTATATCGGAGATTGCAGATGCACACAGAATTGGCAAAAAAATATCGTATGGATTACGAAATGAGACATCCTGATGAGAGGTGATATCATGGGAAGCTATGTGAAATATCGCGATGAAGAACTTAGAAAAGATCCGCAGTTAAAGGCAGAATATGATGCACTTGAGCCGGAGTATGATATCATTCAGGCTTTGATCGATGCCCGGAAAAGCCAAAATATAACGCAGAAAGTACTTTCTGAGAGAACCGGTATTACACAGGCAGACATCAGCAGAATTGAGAATGGAACTCGAAATCCCAGTCTTGAAATGGTCAAACGCCTTGCCCGGGGGATGGGAATGGTTCTAAAATTAGAGTTTGTATCGAAAGCTTCCGACACTTAATTTTAAACATGCTTAACTTTGCGCGCATATCGTATGATTGAATCACAAATATTGAGCGATGAAGAATAATAGCCCGGAGAAGACACAATTCCTCTCCGGGCTTTACTTATGCAATGTAAACAATCGCGCTCCGGCGGAACGCCACTGCAAAAAACAGGACAGCTGAATACAGAAGGCCTGCGGCATAGGCATAAACGCAAAGATCCGTATTTTGCAGTACCAGATACCCGATGACCCCCACGCCTGCAAGGATGAGGCAGGCTGCCCCGTGAAGCAGACTGTACTTCCATCTGGGCGAACCCGACTTTCTGGATTCGAAAGCGTGCAGGATGCTGACAAGTCCGTTAAAGGCACTGACCGCCGCAATATAGAAGATGACAACGGCATCCGGGTTATCGGATATGGCGGATGTGAACAGTCCCAGGTCGAGGAAGATCAGCCCCCGGCAGAGCACGAACTTCCCGTCGACCATGTGTCTCGCCATCGAAAAGTAGTATATGAGCTGCCCGATCCCCCTTAATGTCATCCCGATGCCGACGATCGCGAGCACGATCGTAAGCCCGTACTCCGGGCGGGCAAAGAGAATCATAGCAAACACGATGGTCGCAATTCCCTGCAGGATATTTCTGATGCGGTTCCACTTCGTCATGACGTGTTCTCCTTTGGCGCTTTATATCATCAGGTGATTGCGAAAATGTGTGCTGCATGAAAACTGTATAAGCATTCAAACGACTTCCGCGTTTTATACCGCACGGTCCTTTAATGTTTTATCCACCCATGCTCCCCGGCCCGGATCTCCAGAAGCTTCTGAAAATCCTTTATGCCCGGTATCTTCTTTCCCTTGTTCCCGACCGAAAAACCGGCCAGCAGATTTCCGGACTTAAAGATCCGGTTGGTGACCATGCTTTTCTGGGCGAGAGCCGCTATCACGAACTGGCCGAGGAAGGTAGCATCCTTTTGGGCCGCATTCGCCTCCCTGTATTCTCTCTGCACTCTCTCCGCGTCGAAATCAGGAATCACGCAGCCAGACAGCACCTCCCCGAAGGCTTTCCAGTCAGCGGAAGCATCTGTCCGGCGCCTCGTCAGGATGGCTTCGATCGTCTCCCGATAAGGCCGGACCGCCTCCTCATCATAGCAGCATGTCCTGAAGGATCCGCCATCCTCCCGGAGAGAACGGATCGCATAGACCATCTGACAGAAGGCGTGCATGTAATCCGAGGGGTTGTCCTTCACGATCTCCTCATAGCCGCCCCAGGCCGGCAGGTACTTATATCGCATGCAGGCATAATCCGGCAGGTGGCCGGCCCGCCCATGTCCGAGGTTCATGACAGAGTTTTCATCCGGCTGGTACAGCGTATTGGTGTAGGTCCCCTTCCCGATGTCATCCGCTGACGCAGGGTTGTGGTTGAAGCGGATCTTCCTCTCGGTAAAACCATCCCCGGACGGGATCAGCTCGTAGAAGTGATCGTTCGTATTGTTGATCACAAGGGACGGGGTGCCGGCAAAGTAGCGATGAGCCCAGGTATCCGCGAGCACGTGCATGGCGACACCTGCCGCAACACAGCCCCGGTTCCTGACAAGCTCCACCGTATCGACGACCAGGGGGCCGTTGACATTACAGATCAGGCGATATTTGTTCAGGTACCGCCGACCGCACTTTTCCTTTTTTGCATAGAGGTCCCCCGGCAGAAAGTGGAAGGAGGCCCAGATCCTCGTGATATCACACAGGCCAGCAGGATCGGTGTCCGCGTCCATCATCTCGAGCTGCAGCTGCGTCGTCGCGGCAGCACGCGGGCCTCCGACCGCCGCAAGCAGGGATTCCGTACAGCAGTCGACGAACTGGGCGCTCGTCGCGATCGTGAGGCTCTCCTCATGTGAACATCCGGCCAGGAAAGCGGCGCAATATGTGGCATAATAATGAAAATCAAGCTGCATGACGATTGCCCCCCATCCTCTCTCTTTTTTTGCTTTTCCTGACCTTCAGGGCTGCGAAGAACATTTCAATCAGCAGGATCACGGAAGTCAGCTCAATGAGGACCGCAGAGAAGGTGACGTCCCCCGTGCTGTCCGTACCGGCGCCCATCAGAATCAGGACATTGCCGATCAGGGTCATGATCTCGCCGCACAGGTAAAGGAACGTGACCGGGATATACAGGAACGGTATCCGCCTCCCGTGTCCCTCTGCGACTGCACAGACCCCGATCACGACACGGATGGAGACCACGACCACAAGATAGATCGCGGCCACCAGAAAGATGACATAAAGCAGTTCTGCATCGCTCGGGTACTCTTCTATCTGTCCTTCCGCAGCCTTGCGGACCGCCTCAATGATGGTCCTCCGGTTGATGAAGACGACACCGAGGGTTCTTATGATGGTCCAGACACTGAAAATGAGCACCATCCTTCCCACATTGACCAGTGTGCTCGCGGCTTTTCGATAGGCGATCTCGTCCGGCGCGTTGTGGATCGGAACGGCAGCATGATCCGTACATGTGGTTTGCATTTTCCTGATCATCTCCTTACATTTATCAAAGATAAGACACCAGCTCCAATCAGTACTTTATACTATCACCATCGCATCCCCGAAGGGCCGATTTATCGTTGAAATCACACGGATGTTTGATACATCTGTTGCAACAAGCGTCATATATTGATCACTCATCTTCGTCAGTTAACATCCCGCCGATCATACCAACCACATCCGCCACATCTTCGAATGTCAGGTCTGCGGCATAAGGATTGTCGGCAGTATAGTTTCTCCATAGATTCTTCAGGGTGTTCTCCTCGCGGATATCTGTAAGGATCTCTTCCCATTCTGCGAGAAGATCCAGAGATCCGCGCTTTCTTGCGGTATGCTCCACCGCAAGCTTCAAGACCGGGATCCGGATCCACTCCTTATGCATATGATACAGGGCGTACAGGTCATAGAAATCTCTGGCCCGTGTGGTGCCAATATTCCGGCGTATGACCGTTTCGTACTTCTCCGCCAGGATCGTTTCCAGTGTGTAAGCCATGACCGGAATCGATCGTTCTTCAAGCAGCAGCGGATATTCATACTGAATGGCCGCCGGTGTGATCTCATCCCCTGTCGTGATATCCATCTTCATGGGATTTCTGATTTTGCCGTATTCCGCTTCAAAATACACACGAAAGTTATTGTAATCATCATCTTCACGAATCGGTTCGATCCTCTTAAAGGTGAATCGAATACCGTCATTTAAAATGACGGAAAAAATCTCCTGCACAATACGTGAGATTTCTTCTTCCGTCATATCAATACCTCGGACGGTCGTATCCATGTCCATCGTGGTGCGTTCAGAAATACCGATCATCGAAGAGATCAAAAGCCCGCCCTTCAAGATGAAGTTGTTGCGGTAAGGAGACGCAGCAAGACGGTCCAGAATCCGCTCAAACAGGAACATCTGAAGAACTTCCTGGGAGCGTAGATTCTTTGCCTTGGCTATGTTGCGAATAGCTCCTTTCAGCTGTTCCGGTGTCTTCATGCAAGCACCTCCGAATAGGTCCGGATCTTATCTTCTATTCCAAATTGCTTTCCGTATTTCAGGAGTTTTCTCATGTTCGGATGGTTATTAAAATACTCTTTGATAGCTCCCGTATACAGCTGCATGTCCATGTCTTTCCGGGCACGGATCAGGTCGCAGATGCAGCGTTCTTTGTCATACAGCCTGACCTTGCTTCCCATCGGCGTCACAGTTTCGGCTACGCCAATCTCGTGCAGATCTTTTCTAATATAGTGGACCCTGAGATCCGGATTGTCCTTACGAATGCGAGACACATTTGTTCCGGACGGAACGGTCACCTCGAGATGATGCGGAACACGGTCAGACATTCCCCAAAGGTAAAGTGCTGAACCATAGGAAAACAAAAGAACATGACTCCGGCTTTGAAGGATCGCATATTCGTCTGTAAGTGAATCCGGAAGAACATAACGGCCATGCCCAGTACGGATCAGGAGTAACTTATCAACATAACTCTTCAGATAAACGCGACTGATTCCAGCTTCTTCAACCTGTTTGGTTGTAAAGCAACCATCATTCGCTTCCGCTATTGAATATATCTTATCCCAGACGTCAGACATGAATAATGTTCCCCCTTCCCCTACATTCGTGCTTATGTTTTATCATATTTAAGCACGTATGTAAATAGTTTTTCTAAATAAAACCCGTCCTTGCAAAGACGGGTTGTTTTGCAGTTATCAGTAACGGTATATAATGTTGTGCAACCATACTATTATATACCGTATTTCGTTTACATAAGTAATGATTTGTGCTATTCTATATATGTATCAATGAATCATTTGAAAGTGAGGCTGTTTTA
>CAMOXU010000034.1 GCA_946629525.1 uncultured Clostridia bacterium | reverse complement strand
AGAAGTTCCTGGCGCGGAAGCCGTTTGAATGTTCACACAATTTCCATGGAGCACAGCGTTTCGCAATCGCCTGCTGTTAAAAAATGCAGAAAGGAGTGTGTCATGAAGAAGAAAATTGTATCCCTGCTCTGCGCGGGGCTGCTGGTCTTCTCGGAGCCGTACCCTGCTCTGGCTGCGCAGGCCGTCGGGACGGAGGCGGCTTTGGAGAGCACTGAAGGAGCGCCGCCCGGCGCTGCCGATGAGAGCGGAGGTGAGGAAGGCCTCTCTCCGGGGCAGTCCTCTGAATCGGATTCCGGTTCCGGATCGGAGAGCGGTTCCGGGGCGGAGAGTGATTCCGGATCTGAATCGGACTCCGGATCGCCAGGCGAATCCGGGACGGAGAGTAATCACGGAGAAGATGAGGATCAGAGCGGAGCTTCGAATATGCCGGCAGAAGGCGATGCGGGGACCGGTGCCGGGGAAGAGCCCCGGACGGAATCCGGAGGCAGCCGGACAGACGACCCTGCACCCGGCGTACAGGATACAGAAGCGGAAGAAGGCGGAAGAACATTAAGCGAAGAGGAGACAAAGCGCGGGCTTGCCATGCTGATCGCGTCTCAAGCGGGAGTGGATCCCGAGATCGACGGGAATGTGAACGCGGCGGAAGTCATTGCGGAGGTCGATGCGGAGGACAGAGGACTTCTGCAGGCCTCGGAGAATGCCCTCCCGGACCATCAGACAGGCAGCACCGTGGATTATGTGCCGGGTGCGGCCGGAGTCTCCGCATTTGTCATCGCAAAGAAATATGACGGGAACGGTGACTTTGACGAGACGACGGATGATGTCGGAAATGATTCCTCGGACGCGAACGGCATCGTACGGACGAATGACAGCGTGACCTATACGCTGGCCTATTCCACGGCGCTCAGTGACGAATATCGGTGGAATACACTGAGGAATGCCAGGATGTACGTACAATATGTCCTTCCCGTGGACAGCAGGAAAGCGGTCTTCGACACGGGTGCGATGGGAAGCTGGCTCATGGATCCTGTCATCTCGGAGGAGGGCGGCCGTCAGGTGCTGACCGGCTGGCGGGCGATCCCGGATAATGCGGAAGGCTACGGGGTCCCGGGTGCAGGCACCGTGAACTGTATCATTCAAATTCTAGATATGGAGAGCGGAGAGGTGCTTTCTCCCGAGTTTTTTGCGTGGATGGATAACGGGGACAACAGCACGCTTCCTGAGAACGCCGTCCGCTGCACGGAGGAGTACGGGATCACGGCGGACTGCACCGTGACCTGCGGACCGTACGCATATGTCGAATATGTCCGGCTCGGCATGAGCGACAAGGTCGCCGGAGAATACACTTACGGGAGCTGCGAGTATGCAGACGGGAGCAGTCCTGCATTTCCCGGAAGAATGAAGACCTTTGAGTACTCTGTGGTCTGGGGAAAGCGGAACGGCCGGATCAAAGGATGCGTTCCTTTTTCGAACGATATGGAGATCACGTGGGATATGGATCTCCTTTCCTGGACGGATCTTTCCGGAACGGTCTCCAGAGCAGGCATCAGGGGAATCCGTGCCTACGGCGAAGATCCCTTCTGGTACAGGGATCCTTTTAAGGAAGCCCCCAAGTGGGTGCCGGAGAACATGGAGGACCACGGCTACGGCAATATAAGTGTGACGGGCTATAACGGAATCTCAGGATCCGGGCAGGATCTTTCCGGCTCCTACACCCTGAGCCTTTCCGGCTGTGATGCGGACGTGATCCTTGAAAACGGGTATCCCTATGTGGTCTCATCCGGCCTCATCAATGTCTGGCAGGAGCAGCAGGAGATGAAAGGGAAGGACCAGACCGGAGGCACCTACAATGCCACTCTCAGAACTTCCCGGCTGACGGTGAAGGACGGGAGCGGGCGGACGGCTCTTCTTGATCAGGAGGCATCGGCGCTCGTCAGCAATACTCTGAACTTCGGGTCGACGGCCTACCGTTTCTTCAGTCCCCGTGCGGACGTCGCGTCGGAGGGAAGCCATTCACCCGGAGAATATCTCGCTTCGAACTATACGGCGGTCGACGGCCGCATCGGGTACGGCGAAGATTTCTGGGCGGGCATCAATTATTCGGCGCTGCCCGGGACCTCCCAGACGTTCCTCAGGCAGAGAGGGGCAAATATGTTCCTTCTATTCGACAACAGGTATTTTGCGCTGGGACAGACGGCTCTTGATGAAAATGAAGTGCGGCTTCACTGCTCAAAGACGTATTCAGGAAGCAGTGTGAATGAATCCCTTTCGCCGTCTGTCAGATATCTGTATATCACGAAGGCCGACGGTTCCCTCTGGGCGGACGAGGGGGAGATACAGAGCCTCGACCTGCACTCCGCGGGAGCATTCCGATATTTTTCCGATTATTCGGATATTCCGGACGGCTTTGAGGTCTGCGGAGTCTGCGCGGAGCTCAGGGGTCTTGACAATACGGAGGCCGGCTGCTGGTACGGAGAGTCGATGCAGCTTCGTCTCAGCCAGAAGGATACCGTGACGGTGAACACGTCCTACATGTATACGGGAGCGTTTGAGAGCAGCCCCGACGAGGGCGTCTCCGGCGAGAGCTACGTCTCCTCTCAGGTCAGCGGGGGAGTGTACAGCCAGCCTCATATGTATACGGGAGGCATGTCGATCCAGACAGCTGACCGGCTCTATGAGAAGGCTGTGTATGAGGACGGAGTCATGAACGCGTTCTCGGGCGATCTTCCCAACAGCTACAGCTTCGGCAATACGGTGCTCGTCGTGGGACCGCGTTACAGCATCAGCAAGAAATTTGCGCATAACGGGGCGGAGTCGGAGAATTTCCTTCCCGCCGACGGACAGACGAGGGCTGTATTTCTTCTGGAACCGAAGATCACGGGAGAGATCGCCGCTTCAGGGCTCTCAGCGCACATCGAGGATCCGGGTGTCGATGGACTGTCTCTGCAGGGTGTTTACGTCGGAGGAGACTTCACCCCTTCGGACGCCTACGGGGGTTTCGGAGGCAGGGAGGAAGATTTTACCGGAAAGAAAATGACCCGCGGAGAGGAGCTTCCACTTGCGGAGATCCTTAAAGACGCTCCCGGCTCCGTCTCTTTCGAGGAGAAGGATGGCGGATTTGCGGTGCGTTTTACCGGCTTTGAGTCAGCCCGCGGGCTTCCAAGCCTCTACGCGGTCTATGATCTTGCCGGCGGGGAGCACAAAAGCGATTATGTGCTGACGAACACGGCTTCGATCAGCGGCGACTGGAGATCGCCGGATGAGGACGGGAAGACTGCTTCCGCGTCGCTCAGAGTGACGGATATCACAGCCGTTCAGATCAAAAAGACGGTGGACAGAAAGATCATATATGATCCGGAGACCGAGCTTCTGACCTGGGAGATCCGGGCGGAAAATGACAGCAGCACGGACATGAAGTTTTATCTCTATGATCATCTGCCGGAGGCGGGTGATGCATGCGGGACCGAAACTGCGGAGCCGGTCACCTACGAGCTGAATGAGATGCAGACTTCGGGAGTCAGCAGCCCTGAACTGTTCGTGAAAAAGCGGGGCGAGGGAGAGACTTACGCGGCTTACAGCACAGGAAAGGTCGCGGATGTCGCGGAAACCGGACTGCGCGGCGTCATTCCTGCCGGAAAGACAGCGTCCTGGAAGATCTGCGTGAAGACGGACGGCGGAGCGAAGGGAGACTGGATCCGGAACAGGGCGGTCATGCAGTATGACACGGACGGAGACGGAAGCGCCGGGGACGGAGGAAACGGAGATCCCAGGAATTCCGCGGATCCGGATCTGGTCGTGATCTCGAACGTCGTTGAGACGACCTTTGAGCCGGCGGAGCCCGGGGAACCGGAAGTATATAAGGAGGTCAGCCAAACGAGCTGCCACATCGGAGAAACGCACACCTGGACGATCTCCGGCACGATACCGGAGGGTGTCGACGGGAAAACTGTCCGGTACAGCGTTGCGGATGAGATAGACGGCGAAAAGAAGCGGCTCAGCTATGAGGGAAATCTTGTCGTGCGGATCGCTGAGGCGAAAGTGGTCTCAAAGGGCAGGTTCGACATCAGAACAGGGCGGGATGCCGAAGCGCTCCCGGAACTCATTTCGGGAAAGGTGCTTGAAGTGCTGACAGAGGGCACGGATTATACCGCGAAAGAGCCGGAGACGGGGGCAGCGGGCGGCAGTCTTTCGGTGGATATCACGGAGCAGGGCAGAAAAAAGATGGCCGGACATAGCGGGTGCTATCTGCAGGTCCTCTTTGATACGTCCATCAACGAAAACGCTTTTCGAAACGGCAGCGGAGCGGGAACGCTGATCCCGAACGATACGGAGCTTCATTTTGAAAATAAGGGGATCGCGAAAGTCATCAAAAATCCCTACACCCCGTACGTCTACACCGGTGAGATCACCGTGCTGAAGACTGCGCAGGGGACAGGAGAGACGCTTCCGGGAGCAGAGTTCACGCTTTACGCTGCGGAAGGTGTTTTCGCGAAAAAGCCGGTCCTCCTTCTTGAGGGGAAGGACGGGTCCGTAAAAGTCGTCACTCCGGACCAGGAGGGCTATGCGGACGAAGGTACCCCGTATAAGGTGACGTCGGATGCGGACGGGAAGGCAGTCTTCACCGGCCTTCGGGACGGTACCTATTATCTGCGGGAGACGAAAGCTCCGGAAGGCTACAGCTTAAGTGCAGGGGAGGCAGTCGTGGTGGTGAAGAACGGTCTTTCAGAGATCGGAACAGTCACGGCGAACGACTTTAAGACCGGTATCCCCGCATTTCTTGCGGCAGGCGGAGACGGCTTCGGAAGATTCGCCTTCTTCGGAATGATCTTCTCTGCAGCGGGCGCAGGGATCCTTCTCTCTCTGAGGAAGAGGAGAAGGACGACCGGGGGAAGGGCCTCCTCATCCCGATGAACACGCATGCTTCGGGGAAAGAAAAGGACCGTATGAATGAATTTGCAGCAATACAGAAAGGCCTGACGAAGGCCGCAGGAAGTTATAGGTAATTGCGAAACCATGTGCGGAATGGAACAGTGCGAGCAATTCACACAATTTCCATAGAGCACAGCGCTTCGCAAACGCCTGGCAGGAAGTCAGGCAGAAAGGAAGGGAATATGAGTATCAGGAAAAAAATCAGCCGGATCGCTTCGGCCCTGGCGGGAACAGCGCTCATCATGGGGATGCTCTCATCGAGCGTCTTTGCCGCGGGAGGATCCGCCGGCGGTGCAGTGTCAGCAGGGATCATCGATCCCGGAATGACCGGGTCGATCACGATCCATAAGACGGACGCGGAATCCGGAGAGGGCGTTCCGGGAGCGGGATTTACCGTTGCACAGGTCGGAGCGATCACGACGGTCACCTCTTCGGAGGGGACCGGAACCTATGTGACAGACCTTGACAGCGGCCTGCAGGGTGTTTTTGAGGGGTGCGGCGCGATGCCGGCGGCTGTGGACGGAGGCGCAGGCTTCCGGATCGATGAGATCGCAGCGGCCTGCGATACGGCGAACCGGAGCGCGTGGAAAGAGCTCCTCGCGGTTTCCTCCGGAAAAGCATCCGCGCAGGGCGTGACCGGGCAGGACGGGACCTGGACGGCGGAATCTCTGGTACCGGGAGTCTATATCGTCTCAGAGACGCAGACTCCGGACGGATACCTTCCCGGAAACTCCTTCCTCGTGATGCTTCCGGTCACCAATTCGGAGGAGATCAGGTCCGGCGGCCAGTCTTACCCGGCCGGGACAGCCTGGGTCTATGATATCGATGTCAATCCGAAAAATATAAGCCCTGTGATCGAAAAGTACATCGTGGCGGATGACGGAGAAGCGCTCACAAAGAGCGGTGACTATTCAATCGGCGACGAGGTGCGCAAGGTGATCATTGCGGATGCACCGGTCCTGGCGGACGGCTATACGTCCTACGAGATCACGGATGAGATGGATGACACACTGGTCTTTCGTGAGGTCTTCGACGTTTACATCGGCAAAAAGCCGGAGGGCGAAACGAAAGTGTCCGATATAAAGGCGATGAAGCAGATAAAGGCCGGCGATTATACTGTGAAGGCTTCCGGGGACGGGCATTCCTTTACGGTCAGTTTCGGAAAAGGAGCCGTCGGTGCTCTGAACGCTCTCAAGGAGGATTCCGCCTGCTATGTGGTCTTCGGAACGGAGATCACGGGGGCGGCCAGGCCCGGTGCTGCCATGACCAACGAGCCCTGGTACGAGATCGGTAACCATACGGGAAAGCATAAATTTACCGGGAATAAGACGGAAGAGTATACATACGGGATCAGGATCGAGAAGAGCGGCGTCAGCGATTTTTCAAGGGTCGCTTTCACGATGGAAAAGGATGGAAAAGAGCTCACGTTCCTGAAGGACGAAGCGGGCAGCTACTACCCGCAGGCTTTTGAGGACGCAGGGACTTCCCTCGTCCCCGATGCGGAAGGACGGATCCTTATAAAAGGCCTGGATGCAGGAAAGTATCAGATCCGTGAGGTGTCCACAGAGCCCGGGAAGAATCTTCTGACCGGACCGCTTACCGTGCAGCTTACCGCAAAATCTCCCCTCACCGGAGCGCTTGCAAAGGCTTCGGTCTCGGCAGGGGGCGTGACGAAATCACTGAAAGCGGTCTCCCTGGGGAAAGGGATGGCAAAAGCGATCGCTGTCCTTCCGGTCAATAATACGACGGCTCTGACGCTGCACACAGGCGGGGCGGGATATCTGGCCTACGCACTCCTTGCAGCCGTATTCCTGGGAGCCGCATTCCTGATCCTGAAGGGAGCAGGCAGAAAAAGCGGAAGAAAGCAGTGAGGGGATACAGAATAAAGATCGCGGCGGGCTTTTTGCTCATGGTTTTTGCGGCGGGAACATTCCTGTTCCCGCGCATCTGCGATCAGATGAACAGGATCCGGACTTTGACGGAAGCATGCGCGTCACTTGACGAGACGGATTTCGGCGGTTATGAGGAGGCAGACGCCTATAATGAGAAGATCGCCCGGCTGCAGGCGGAGAGACCGTTCGCTTACGCGGGCGCGGAGGCGGGAGAAGGGGACATGGAATACCGCTCGATTCCGGCCGGCGGGAGCGATATCCTCTGCTGTGTGGAAGTGCCCACGGCAGATATCTGTCTGCCGGTCGGGCACGGGACGAGGGAGCAGACCCTGGCACACGAGGCAGGTCATATGTACGGCACGTCGGTCCCGACTGGCGGCGAATCCGTCCATGCGGTGATCGCCGCGCACACGGGACTTGCCGGTGCCAGGCTCTTTACGGATCTTGCGGATGTCACCTTCGGAGATCTGGTCCTCATTCATCTGGGAGAGAAGACGCTCCATTACCGTGTGGATGCGGTGAATGTTGTCAGACCGGAGGAGGAGAGCAGGTATCTGCAGATCATTCCCGGAGAGGATTACGTCACGCTCTATACCTGCACGCCCATCGGGAAAAACACCCACAGGCTGCTTGTCAGGGCGAAGAGGAGCAGCCTGGAGGAGACTTCGGAGGATCCGGCCCGGGAGAAGGCGGGATTGGAGGCGAAGAGGGACAGAGCCTTTCGGCGGCTCTTCCTGTACGGGGCTGCCGTTATCCTGCTTCCGCTCGGCCTGTGCATTCTGTTCGGGAGAGGAAGCGAAGAACATTTTCGGAAACGATCTTCATAGCACACAATTTCCGTGAAGCACAGCGTTTCGCAATCGCCTGATATGGAAAAACGTAAAAAGGAGAGGAGGATATTATCTTGAAACGAATAGCAGCCGGCCTTGCCGGTGGCCTGATCCTCATGTTTCTGGCCGGAACAGGGACCGTCTCAGCCGCAAACAGCACGACGGTTTCCGGGCAGGACAGGGCAGGCAGTATCACGATCAATTATTACGACGACGCGGACGGGAAAACGGGCATATCCGGAGCCGAATTCCGCGCGGTAAGAATCGGGGAGATTCAGGAGGATCCTGATCTCTTTCCGTTCCGGTCGCTCGTCCCCAGTGTGACGATCGACGAGACGACGAAGGCATCGGACATAGCCGGTCAGGTAAAGAGCTATATGGAAGCCGGGGAATCCGTGACAAGCTATGAGATGAGGACAGACAAGAGCGGCCGGGCATTGGTCTCATCCGCTGCGCCTGGCGTCTATTATCTGGAGGAGACCGGGGCGGCAGAGTATCACAGGTCGTCCGAACCGGTACTTCTGACGGTCCCTTACATGGAGGAGGACGGAAGCGCGTGGAACTATGATGTCCTTGTCGCTCCGAAACCGGTCCGGACCGGGGATCTCAGGATCACGAAGACGGTCGGGGGAAATGCCGGGGACAGGAAAAAACGCTTTCAGTTCCATATTGATCTCGGGGAGGAAGGAAAGTTTCCTTATACTACCTCGGACGGGAGAAGCGGGAGCGTGTCATCGGGGGAAACGATCGAGCTTGCAGACGGCGAGAGTATCCTGATCAGCGGTCTCCTTGAAGGATCTTCATACAGCGTGTCGGAGGTCCGGGCGGATATGGACGGCTATGCGACAGAGGCGAAGAACAGTGCAGGCAGGATCGCCTACGGGAAAGCGGCTGACTGCAGGTTCACGAACACGAAGAATGCTTCTCCGGCGGGATCCGGAGGAGGAAGCGGTGCGGGCGGCAAGGCGGGATCCGTCAGGACAGGAGATGATACGGATGTGATGCTTCCGACGGTCCTGCTCTTCGCAAGCGGAGGAATCCTGGCTGTTCTCGGTCTGGTCTGCGGCAGAAAGAGGAGACAGAGGAGAGTCTGAGCGGTTATGGACTTCAGGAATGCCCTGGCGTTCCTGCCGCGCCGCACAGGCTGCGAAGCACCTTCCTGTTTGCGCGGCGGCAGCCGATCACCCCGAAACGGGAAAGTCCGGTCACCGGACAGAAGGAATGCAGGAATCCCGACAGATTCACAATGAAGACCGGATCCGCTTTATGCGCGTATCTCATGAAAGTATCTCATGAAAAATTCACGATATTCACGAGTACCGCACGATAAAGTACAATAGCACAATAGTACAGGCGGCTGCAGCATTCGGGCCGGAGAGCAGATATGGGGGACGTTTAAGCTCCGTCTTCCATACGCGGCTCCCTTTCAGGTCTGATGCGGCATGCTGCCTGTATTTTTTGCCGAGGAATATTTTTACTGAGGTCTCTTTCTCCATGAAGCGAAGCAGCGTAAGTGCCGAAGCATAGAGGCTGCCGCACGGCATAGGGGTGGAGGCCATAAGGATCCTGCAGGGCCCTCGATACGTCCCTTTATGCGGCCTTCGGCTGTACACCGGACAGATTACAGAACATTTGGTCGAAAAAATTCGAGATGGGCTTTTCAGACATGAGCTGTCTGTGTTATAATCCAAAACTCAGGGTGCCTGACAGCACACAGGCTGCGAAGCGGAATTTCTTTGCGTCCGGGAGGACGGAAGAGCTGTCCGGCGCTTACTTAAGGAGGATTATTCATGGCGAAAGCTGAGATATATGATGAGAAAAGTATCCAGGTCCTCGAAGGCCTGGAGGCAGTCAGAATGAGACCCGGTATGTATATCGGCAGTACTTCGCGGAAGGGACTCAATCATCTGATCTATGAGATCGTCGACAATGCGGTGGATGAGCACCTTGCAGGATGCTGCGATCACATAGACGTCTGTCTGGAGAAGGACGGTTCCTGCACGGTCACGGACAACGGGCGCGGAATTCCTGTCGGCATGCATGAGAAAGGGGTGCCTGCGGAGCGCCTGGTCTATACGACCCTGCACGCCGGCGGAAAATTTGACAATACGGTCTATAAGACGTCGGGCGGTCTGCACGGCGTGGGATCTTCCGTCGTGAACGCGCTCTCGGAGTATCTTGATGTGAAAGTCAAAAGAGACGGCGCGATCCATCACGACCGCTATGTCAGGGGAAAGCCGGATATTGAACTCGTGGGCGGACTGCTCCCGATCATGGGAAGGACGAAGGAGACCGGTACGACGGTGAATTTCCTTCCGGATCCGGAAATTTTTGAGGTGACGCGCTTCTCCGCAACGGAGGTGAAGTCCCGTCTCCATGAGACAGCCTATCTGAACCCCGGCCTCACGATCTGCTTTACCGACAGACGGGAGGACCCGGAGGAGACTGTCACCTATCATGAGCCCGACGGGATCCGGGGATATGTAAAGGAGATGAACAAGGCCTGTGAGGCTGTCACGGACGTGATCTACTTTGAGGGAAGCGATGAGAATATAAAAGTGGAAGCTGCCCTCCAGTACGTCAACGAGTTCCATGAAAATGTCCTCGGATACTGCAACAATATCTTCAACGCGGACGGCGGAACGCATCTGACCGGCTTCAAGACGGCCTTCACGCAGGTCATGAATGTCTATGCGAGGGAGCTCGGGATCCTGAAGGAGAAGGACCAGAATTTTACCGGCTCGGATATCCGGAACGGGATGACGGCCGTGATCTCCGTCAAGCACCCGGCGCCGCGCTTTGAAGGCCAGACCAAGACGAAGCTGGATAATCCGGATGCGGCCCGCGTCGTGGCCAAGGTCGTCTCCGAGGAAGCCCCGCATTTCTTTGACCGGAATCTGGATATGCTGAAGGCAGTTCTCTCCTGTGCGGAGAGATCCGCGAAGATCCGAAAGACCGAGGAGAGGACGAAGACGAATCTTCTGACAAAACAGAAGTATTCTTTTGACTCCAACGGGAAGCTGGCCAACTGCATCAGCAGGGACGCGAAAAAGTGCGAGATCTTCATCGTTGAGGGAGATTCCGCCGGCGGTTCCGCGAAGACCGCAAGGGACCGGAACTATCAGGCGATCCTTCCGATCCGCGGAAAGATTCTGAACGTGGAGAAAGCCAGCATCGACAAGGTCCTCGCCAATGCCGAGATCAAGACGATGATCAACGCATTCGGGTGCGGTTTTTCCGAAGGGTACGGCAATAATTTCGACATCGCGAAGCTTCGGTATGACAAGATCATCATCATGGCCGATGCCGATGTCGACGGCGCGCATATCGGGACGCTCCTGCTTACGCTGTTCTACCGGTATATGCCGGATCTTATTCGCGAGGGACATATCTATATCGCGATGCCGCCTCTCTATAAGGTCGTCCCCTCCAAGGGACAGGGCGAGTACCTCTATGACGACAAAGCGCTTGAAAAGTACAGAAAGAACCACCCGGATCAGAAATTTACCCTGCAGAGATATAAGGGACTCGGGGAGATGGATCCGGATCAGCTCTGGGAGACGACCCTCAATCCTGCGACCCGCATGCTCCGGAGGATCGAGATCGGTGACCCGAGACTTTCCTCGGATGTGACAGGCGTGCTCATGGGGACGGATGTTCCGCCCCGGCGGGAGTTCATCTACAAGCATGCGAGGGAAGCGGAGCTTGATGTATAAACAGGCGATCGCGAAACTATGTGCGGAATGGGATTTGTTTGAACCGCTCATATAAATTCCATGGAGTATATTATTTCACAGAAGCCGATTGAGATATAAAGCATGACAGGAAAGGCAGAACATGAATCAGACGGATGAAAGAATAGTCCGGACGGATTATTCGGAAATCATGGAGAAGAATTACATAGATTACGCGATGTCGGTCATTGTAGCCCGCGCGCTCCCGGATGTCCGGGACGGGCTGAAGCCGGTCCAGCGCCGCGTCCTCTACGATATGTATGAGCTGGGCACACGATATGACAGGCCTTACAGAAAGTCCGCCCGTATCGTCGGCGATACCATGGGTAAGTACCATCCGCACGGGGACAGCTCGATCTATGACTCCCTGGTCGTCATGGCGCAGGATTTCAAAAAGGGACAGGCTCTCGTGGACGGCCACGGGAATTTCGGATCGATCGAGGGCGACGGCGCGGCCGCGATGCGCTACACGGAAGCGCGGCTCATGAAGATCACCCAGGAGGTCTTCCTGGCTGACCTTGACAAGGACGTCGTCGATTTCGGACCGAATTTTGACGAGACGGAGAAGGAGCCGCAGGTCCTCCCGGTCAGGATCCCGAATATCCTTGTGAACGGGTCTGAAGGAATCGCGGTCGGCATGGCCACGTCCATCCCGCCCCACAATCTGGGAGAGGTCATCGACGCGGCGGTCGCGTACATAAGAGATAACGATATCACGGACGAGGAGCTCCTCGGCAAACTTGTCGGACCGGATTTCCCGACCGGAGGCGTCATCGTGAACAGGGACGACCTTCCGGAGATCTACAGGACCGGGACGGGAAAGCTCAGAGTGAGAGGACGCGTCACGATAGAGAAGGTCAGGGGCGGACGGGAGCAGATCGTCGTCACGGAGATCCCCTATACCATGATCGGAAGCGGGATCGGGAAATTCCTGAATGACGTCGCAGGGCTCGCGGAGAGCCGGGTGATCACGGACATCGCGGATATCTCCAATCAGTCCTCCAAGGAGGGGATCCGCATCGTCATCGAGCTGAAGAAGGGCGCGGATGCGGAGAATATAAAGAATATTCTCTATAAGAAGACGAAGCTCGAGGATACTTTCGGGGTGAATATGCTGGTCGTGTCCGACGGCCGCCCCGAGACGATGTCCCTCCGAAGAATTTTCGAAGCCTTCACGGAGTTCCGCTTCGAGCTGGCGAACAGAAAGTACAGAAATCTCCTCAATAAGGATCTTGAGAAGAAGGAGATCGAGGAGGGCCTCATTAAGGCCGTCGACGTGATCGATCTGATCATCGAGATCCTGCGGGGATCCAGAGATCAGCAGATGGCGAAGGGATGCCTCACGAACGGGAACACGGAAGGGATCCGGTTCAAATCGAAGAAGAGCGAGAAGGCCGCTTCCCGGCTCCGCTTTACGGAAAAGCAGGCGCAGGCGATCCTTGATATGCGTCTGGTACGGCTGATCGGACTGGAGCTCGACGCGCTCATCAGACAACACGATGAGACGATGGCCCGGATAGAGAAATACAGGAACCTTCTCAACGATTACGGCGCGATGTCGGAGACCATTATCTCCGAGCTTCTGGCGATCAGGAAAGAGTATGCCTCCCCGAGGAAGACGACCATCGAGAACGCCGGGGAGATCGTGATCGAGGAGAAGAAGATCGAGGAGGAAGAGGTCGTCTTCGTGATGGACAGGTTCGGGTACGCGAAGATCCTGGACCGGAACGTATATGAGAAGAACCGCGAGACGGTCCAGGCAGAGAACCGGTATGTATTCCCGGTGATGAACACGGATAAGATCTGTATCTTCACGGATACGGGAAAGATGCATACGATCAAGGTCCTGGATATTCCGGCGAGGAAGCTCCGCGACAAGGGAACCCCTGTCGACAACATGAGTAACTTCAGCAACCGCACGGAAGACATCGTATGGGTCTCCCCGCTTGCCCAGGTGAGCAGCGCGTCGATCTTCTTCGCGACGGCCATGGGAAATGTAAAGCTCACGAAAGGCGAGGAATTCATAAGCACGAGCCGGTCGATCATGGCGACGAAGCTCGCGCAGGGCGACCGCGTCCTTCTTGCGGGACCGGCCGATGTCTATGAGTATATCGTCCTTCTCACGAAGGGCGGATTCTCGATCCGTTTTTCCATGGCGGAAGTCGCTCTGTACAAGAGGGGCGCCGTGGGCGTGCGCGGCATAAAGCTCTCCGACGGGGACGAGGTGAGCGCGGCTTACCTTCTCGAGAACAGCCGGGAATTCTCTGTCGACTACATGGGCAAAAAGGTCTCGCTGAACAGGCTCAGGCTGGCGAAGCGCGGCGGCAAGGGAACGAAAAGGTAAAGAGAGACTTGCGCGGCTGCGATCCGGGACATCGGTGAAGAAAAGGCTGAAGAAAAGGCAGAAAGAGCCGATAAAGTCTTGCATTTTCAAAAACCCGGTGGTATAGTTACAACGATGATAGATACTGTGGACTTTGAGAGCGGGCGCTTAGCCCGCTCTTAACTTTTGCCGGTACGGGAAAGAAGTCCGTCTGCTGATAACTTTCGTTGTCAGAGGAGGAGGAAAGTGAGCAGAAAAGAGACGATTGAAGAGAAAGCGTGGGAGCTCCTTGTGAAGGTGTGCAGTGAACAGGGGCTCATACCTGTTGACGCGGAGTATGCAAAGAACGGTGGGGAGTATAATCTCCTCATGTACATCGACAAGGAAGGCGGAGTCGGGATCGACGAGTGTGAAGCGTGCAGCCGGGCGCTGGATCCGCTGCTGGATGAGGAGAATTTTATCTCCGATCCGTATACGCTCATCGTGAGTTCCCCGGGTCTTGGCAGACCCTTAAAGCGCCCCAGAGATTTTCTGTTCGCTGCCGGCAGGGAAGTGGAGATCCATACATATAAGCCTGTGGACGGCGGGAAAGAGTTCACGGGAATACTCAAATCAGCCGTGGACGGGAATGTTACGATCGAGTCGGACGGCAGGGAGTATACATTTGGCAAAGCGGACATCTCGCTGATCCGTCTGGCCTTTGATTTTTAAGATGGAGGAATACGTGGAATGAATACCGAGTTAAAAGAGGCAATTGAACTGCTGGAGAGAGAGAAGGGCATCAGCAAGGAATCTCTTCTGGAGTCCATTGAGCTTTCCCTGATGCAGGCATGCAAGGCGAATTTCGGTAAGAACGACAATATCAATGTGAGCATAGATCCGGATACTTTTGATTATTCCGTGACAGCCGAGAAGGAAGTCGTTGAGAGCGAGGAGGATATCGTAGATCCGATCATGCAGGTGACTGTGGCGGAGGCGAGAAAGGATGACCCGACGGTCGAAGCGGGAGATATCATCACCGTGGATATCAACTCCAGGAGCTTCGGCAGGATCGCGACGCAGAACGCGAAGAACGTCATTCTCCAGAGGATCCGCGAGGAGGAGAGGAACGTCGTCTTTAATCAGTACAACAGCAAGGTGAAGCAGCTGGTGTCCGGCGTCGTCTCAAGACAGCAGGGAAAATCCTATGCGATCAATCTCGGCAAGGCGGACGCGCTGCTCAGTGAGAACGAGCAGGTCAAGGGAGAGAAGTTCAAGCCGACGGACCGCGTGAAGGTCTATGTGCTGGACGTCAAGAACACGGCGAAGGGACCGAAGATCCTGGTATCGAGAACACATCCGGAGCTCGTGAGAAAGCTCTTCGAGGAGGAAGTCACAGAGATCAGGAACGGCGTGGTCGAGATCAAGGGCATTTCCCGTGAGGCGGGTTCCAGAACGAAGATGGCCGTCTGGTCCAACAACCCGGATGTCGATGCGGTCGGCGCATGCGTAGGCCTGAACGGAAGCCGCGTAAGCGCGGTCGTCGAGGAGCTCGGCGGCGAAAAGATCGATATCATCGCGTGGGATGAAAACGCCGCGGTCCTCATTGAGAACGCTCTGAGCCCGGCGAAGGTCATCTCCGTGGTCGCTGATCCGGACGAGCGCTCCGCGAAGGTCATCGTCCCCGATTACCAGCTTTCCCTGGCGATCGGCAAGGAGGGACAGAACGCACGGCTTGCTGCCCGCCTCACGGGCTTCAAGATCGATATAAAGTCTGAGACACAGGCGAAGGCGTCCGGTGAGTTCGACAAGATCTTTGCGGACGAATTCGGCGGGGAGAGTTCCGGAAATGTGAACGAGCTGACCGAAGGGTTAAATGGACAGGAGCTGATCGATGGTGAAGAGGAAGCCGCAGCGGACATGCCTGGGCTGCAGGACGTCTAAGGATAAAAATGAACTGATCAGGATCGTCAGAAGTCCGGAAGGAACGGTCTCCTGCGACCTGACGGGAAAAGCGAACGGAAGAGGCGCCTATATATGTCCCGACAGCGCATGCCTTGAGAAGGCGGTCAAAAGCCGCGCGCTTGCCAGAGCGCTGAAGGCAGAGATCCCGGAGGACGTGATCAGCCGCCTCACGCGGGAAATAGGAGGTGCGGATGGAGTCTAAGGCATTCAGGTACCTGGGACTTGCGGCGCGCGCCGGCTGTGTCCCGTCCGGTGAATTTCAGACGGAGAATGCCGTCCGGGGAGGAAAGGCATATGTCGTGATCATAGCCGGGGACGCTTCGCAGAATACAAAAAAGAAATTCAGGAACATGTGCGAGTACAGAAATGTTCCGGTGTTTGAATTTTCGGATAAAGAGACGCTTGGACAAAAGATCGGCAGGGGGGAGAGAACTTCCTGCGCGATAACAGATGAGAATCTTGCCGGAGCGTTCATTAAGACAATGAGGGACGAGGTAAAAGGAGATAAGAATGGCAAAAATCAAGGTTCATGAGCTTGCAAAAGAATTGGGAGCGGATAAGGGCGAGATCGTCGCTTATCTGAGAGCCAAGGGCTACGCAGCTATGACGGGTGTAACGGCAGTGCCGGAAGGCGAGGTCGAGAATCTTCGCCAGAGATTCGGAGGCGGAAAGAGCCGTACGGCAGTCCGCGAGAAGACGGATGTGAAGACAGGCCGTCCGGAAGGGCAGGAAGCGCCCAAAAAGAGCAAGGGCGTAGTCCGTGTATTCCGCTCTCACAATGCATCCGCACCGGTGCAGAAGAAGGCAGCCGGAGCGGATCCTGTTGATGCGGACAATAAGATGCCCGCTGCAGCCCCGGCACCGGCTGTGAAAAGTGAAGCCCCTGCGGAGAGCGCAAAGGCACCGGCGGAGCCTGCTCCAGTGCAGAAGAAGGACGCGGAAAGTGCCCCGGTGAGAGCCGAGAGGCATGCTGAGCCCGCTGCTGCACCCCGTGAAGTCGGAGCGCAGGAGAGTCCGGCAGCCTCCGAAGTCGGAGCCGAAAGCCGTGAAAGAACGGCAGGAAGTGCTGAGAACCGCGAGAGAGCAGCCGCAGGGACGGCTCAGAATCGCGAGAGAGCCGCAGGAAGCGGCGAGAACCGGGACCAGCGCCAGGGAGCGAGGACCGCAGGCGGCCGTGACGGCAGACCCGCGCCGCTTCAGGGGGCAGGAAGGGACAACAGAGCCGCGGGCGGCAGGGCCGACAGAACGGCAGCTTCCGCTGCGGGCCGCGATATGACGAGACCCGGTGCAGGCGGCAGAAATGACAACCGGACACCGGCAGCCGGCGGAAGGACCGACGCAAGGACCGGCTATGCAGGGACAAGAAATGACGGCAGAGCGCCCTATTCCGGTACGGGCCGTGACGCAAGGCAGCCGTATGCCGGAACAGGCACAGGTGCCGGCCGCGACAGCAGAGCGCCCTACGGCGGTACGAGAGGCGACGGCAGGAACTTCGGAAATGCCGGCAGGACTGACGCAAGGCAGCCGTATGCGGGGACAGGCGCAGGTGCCGGCCGTGACGGCAGAGCGCCCTATGGCGGAGCGAGAGGCGACGGAAGGACCTATGGCAATGCAGGTGCCGGCCGTGACGCAAGACAGCCGTATTCCGGCACAGGCCGCGACGGAAGGGCTCCGTACGGCGGCGCAAGAGGCGACGGCAGAGCTGCGGGAAGTACGGGCAGGACTGACGGAAGGACCGGATTCGGCGGGCCGAGAACCGACGGAAGGGCTCCGTACGGCGGTACGAGAGGCGATGCGCGCCCGGCTTACGGCCAGAATCAGAGCCGTCCGGCATACGGACAGGGAACACAGGGAAGACCTTCCTTCGGACAGGCCGCGCCTGCCGGAAGAGGCAGAGCAGCCGGTGCAGCCAGACCTGCAGCCCCTGACGGAGCGCTCGCCCACAAGACGACGAGAGATTACCGCAAGGACGGCGGGAAAGAGTATGACCGCAACCGCGAGGAGCGCAGAGAGAACGGAAAGCACAGCCAGTTCGGCTCACGCCCGAATCAGAATAAGAAGCAGTTCAACAGGATCCCGAAGGCTCTTCAGCATAATCAGCCGAGAAATGAGCAGCCGAAGGAGAAGGAAGTCGTCACGGAGATCAGGCTTCCCGAGAAGCTGACGGTCCGTGAACTTGCCGAGGCGATGAAGATGCAGCCGGCAGCCCTTGTCAAGGACCTCTTCATGAAGGGCAAAATGGTCACGCTGAACAACGAGCTCACCTACGAGCAGGCGGAAGAGATCGCCATGGATTATAACATCGTGGCCGAGCAGGAGGAGAAGGAGGACGTCATCGGGAACCTTCTTGCAGAGAGCGAGGAGTCGGAGGATGAAATGGTCCCGCGTCCGCCTGTCGTCTGCGTCATGGGTCACGTCGACCACGGCAAGACATCCCTGCTCGACGCGATCAGAGACACACATGTGACCGACCGCGAGGCGGGAGGCATCACACAGCATATCGGCGCGTATATGGTCACGATCAACGGGGAGAAGATCACATTCCTCGATACACCGGGCCACGAAGCATTTACGGCCATGCGTATGCGCGGCGCGAACTCCACGGATATCGCTGTACTGGTCGTTGCGGCCGATGACGGCGTCATGCCGCAGACCGTCGAGGCGATCAACCACGCCAAGGCTGCGAACGTAGAGATCATCGTAGCGGTCAATAAGATCGACAAGCCGGGCGCGAACGTCGACAGGGTCAAGCAGGAGCTGTCCGAGTATCAGCTCATTCCGGAAGACTGGGGCGGAAGCACGATCTTCTGCGAGGTCTCCGCGAAGACGCACGAGGGCATCGACAATCTGCTCGAGATGATCCTCCTGACAGCGGAAGTCGCAGAGCTTAAGGCCAACCCGAACCGCAAGGCGCGAGGTCTTGTCCTCGAGGCGAGACTGGACAAGGGCCGCGGTCCTGTCGCAACGATCCTCGTACAGAAGGGTACTCTGAAGCAGGGCGATTTCATCGCCTGCGGAAGCGCGAGCGGCAAGGTCCGTGCGATGACGGACGAGAAGGGCCGCAGACTGCAGAAGGCGACACCGTCCATGCCTGTCGAGATCATCGGTCTCTCCTCTGTACCGGATGCGGGCGAAGTCCTCGTTGCGCTTGACAGCGACAAGGAGGCCAAGGCATTTGCACAGACATTTATCACAGAAGGAAAGAAGACGCTCATCGAGGAGACCAGGACGCAGATGTCCCTCGACGACCTGTTCAACCAGATCAAGGAGGGCAGCCTGAAGGAGCTTCCGATCGTCGTCAAGGCGGACGTACAGGGCTCTGTCGAGGCGGTAAAGCAGTCGCTGCTCAAACTCTCCAACGACGAGGTCGTCGTCAAGGTCATCCACGGCGGTGTCGGTGCGATCACAGAATCCGACGTCTCTCTGGCAGCGGCTTCGAATGCGATCATCATCGGATTCAATGTCCGTCCGGATGCGACAGCCAAGGCGATGGCGGAGTCCCAGAAGGTCGAAGTCAACCTGTACAGCGTCATTTACGAGGCGATCGAGGATGTCGAGAGAGCGCTCAAGGGAATGCGCGCAGCCGTATACGAGGAGAAGATCCTCGGCCATGCGGAGATCCGTCAGATCTTCAAGGCTTCCGGCGTCGGAAATATCGCGGGTGCGTATGTAAAGGACGGTATCTTCCAGAGGAACTGCAAGATCCGCGTGTTCCGCGGCGAGGAAAAGCTGTATGAGGGCCAGCTGGCTTCTCTGAAGCGCTTCAAGGACGACGTCAAGGAAGTGCGTGAAGGATTCGAGTGCGGTCTTGTCTTTGACGGCTTCGGAGACTTCGCGATCGAGGATACGGTCGAGGCTTATACTATGGTAGAGGTGCCCAGAGAATGAGAAAGAACAGTACAAAGAACCTCAGGATCAATGAGGAAGTCGCCCATGAGCTTGCGGTCATCATCCGCGAGCTCAAGGATCCCAGGATCGCTCCGATGACGACCGTCGTCGAAGCGATCGTCGCGACGGACTTAAAGACCTGCAAGGCATATATCAGCGTGCTCGGGGATGAGAAGGCCAGGGAAGATACAATGGCGGGTCTCAGGAGTGCGGAAGGGTATGTGAGGAGGGAGCTTGCCCACTCGCTGAACCTTCGGAACACTCCCCAGATCACGTTCCTTGAGGACCGGTCCATCGAGCGCGGCGTGGAAATGTCCCGCCTGATCGACGAAGTTTGCGGAAAGAGTGCGGAAGATGAAGAAACTGTGTGAACTGATCCCGGACGGGATCCGGACCTGCGCGATCGCCGGGCATGTGAATCCCGACGGTGACTGTGTCGGATCGGTGACCGCCGTCTGGCAGTACATAAAAAAGTACCGGCCGGAGATCGACGTGACCCTCTATCTGGAAAAGCCCGCGGAGGAGCTTATGTTCCTTCCGGGGATGGAAGAGGCTGTCGCTGAGGTCCCGGCGGATGAGCGGAAGGATCTTTTCATTTCCTGCGACGTGAGCTCCGTGGACCGGATCGGTGTCGCGGGCAATCTCTTCCGGGCAGCTGCGAGAAGGGTCTGTATCGACCACCATGTAAGCAATCCGGGATTCGCGGATGTCAATGTGATCGATGCGGATGCGAGCTCCTGCGCGGAAGTCCTCTGCGGCATGATCGATGACCATGAACTGACAAAGCAGATCGCGGATTCCCTCTATACGGGCATCGTTCACGACAGCGGGGTGTTCCAGTATGCAAATACCAGACCGGCAACGCTTCGGGAGGCGGCCCGCCTTATGGAAAAAGGAGCGGACTGCTCAAGGATCATTGATGACAGCTTCAATATGAGAAGCTTCCGGAAGCAGCGGATGCTCGGAAGGGCACTTGCAAAGAGCAGGCTCCTTCTTGACGGGCAGGTGATCATGACCTGCATAACAGATGAAGAGATGAAGGCGGAAGGCGCCGACAAGAGAGATCTCGACGGGGTCGTCGCGGAGATGCGCTATACCGAGGGAACGAAGGCTGCCGTCTTCTTCTATCAGACGGGACCCGATGAGTTCAAGGTGAGCTTCCGGAGCAGCAGTGATCTCGACGTATCGGAGGTCGCAGCCGCATTCGGCGGCGGCGGACACGTGAAGGCGGCGGGATGTACGCTTGCCGGACCGCTTGAAGAAAGCATAGCGAAGGTGACGGATGCCCTTGCGGGATATCTGGAACAGGCGGATGCGGCACTTTGAGAGAAACGGAAGGAGCTGGATTTTCTTCCTGGATCTGTTCTTCATCGCGGGATTGCGCTCACGATGAAGCCGGATTTTACTTTGCGCGCATTTCTTATGACAGAAAATGAGTACTGCGCGGTGAAGAATAAAAATGGCGGTGAGAAAATGGTCAACGGAGTGATCAACGTGCGCAAGGAGCGCGGTATGACGTCTTTTGATGTCGTCTCCCGGATGCGCCGGATTTTTGGTCAGAAAAAAATAGGGCATACCGGGACCCTGGATCCGGATGCGGAGGGCGTTCTTCCGGTCTGCCTTGGAATGGCGACCCGCCTTGTCGAGTCGCTGACGAAGGGGACGAAGACCTATGAGGCGGTCCTCCTTCTCGGCGTCACAACGGACACACAGGATACGTCCGGCAGGATTCTTGCCGAACATGAGGTGACGGTCGGTGAGGAGGAAGCGGCTTGCGCTGTTCTCTCCTTCACGGGAGAACAGGAACAGGTCCCGCCGATGTATTCGGCGATCAAGGTGAACGGTCAGAAGCTGGTCGACCTTGCGCGCCGGGGGGTGGAGATCGAACGGAAAGCGAGAAAGGTCGAGTTCTCGGAGATCATAATTAAGGAAATGAATCTGCCGCGGATCCGATTTTCGGTCACCTGCAGCAAGGGGGCTTACATCAGGACTCTCTGCGACGATATCGGAAAGAAGCTCGGATGCGGCGGATGTATGGAATCGCTCCTTCGGACGCGCGTGGGACAGTTCGAAATAGGGGATGCATATACGCTCGATGAGATCAGAGCGATGAAAGAGCGGGAGGACGGCGATCCCGGCCGGACGGCGGACCGGTATTCGTTCGTGCGTCCGCTCGATATGTTCTTCATGGATCTCCCGGCGGTGAATGTCCGGGAATCCCTCGATAAGGCAGTCTTTAACGGAAATTCATTCCGGATGCGGGGGGTCTCTTCCGGTACGGAAGACGGGCTCGTCCGGATCTATTCCTCAGACGGGACCTTTATCGGTATTTATAAAAAAGAAGGCTGCTTCATGAAACCGGAAAAAATGTTCTATTCACCGGTGCAGCAATAATAACGGAGGCACATACGCTTGCCATGCAGGTGATAAAAGATACTACAGATTTTTCAATAGACGGGGTGAGCAGCGTCACGCTCGGCAAGTTCGACGGAGTTCACCGCGGTCACAGGGCACTCATGGACAGGGTGTGCGCGTATGCGGATGGAAGTCCGGAAAGACCTGCGAAGGTAGTGTTCTCTCTCCTGATCGCCCAGAAAGTGCTCCTGACCCGCAGCGAGCGGAGGAGCGTTCTTTCGGATGCGGGGATAGATGTGCTCATCGAGTGTCCGTTTGAAGAGTCCGTGATGAATATGGAGGCGGAGGACTTCGTCCGGGATATCCTGCGGGACCGGCTGCACGCAGTTCATGTAGTCGTGGGAGCGGATTATCATTTCGGACATGAGCGGAAGGGCGACGCCGCAATGCTTTGTCGTCTGGGAGAGCAGGAGGGCTTCACGATCGAGATCCTGCCGAAGGTACAGGATGAAGGCGGCGATATCTCGTGCACGAGGATCCGCAGCGCGCTTGCGGCCGGAGATATGGAGCGGGTCCGCGAGATGCTCGGATTTTCATTTTTCGTGGACGGAACGATCACACACGGCAGGGAGCTCGGCAGAAAGATCGGATTTCCGACCGCGAACATGATTCCCGGGAAGGAAAAGCTCCTGCCTCCGAACGGCGTCTATTATGTCAGAGGCCATGTGGACGGGGAAAGCTTCGGCGGCGTGACGAACATCGGCATGAAGCCGACAGTGAACGGCACGGAGCTTGGGATCGAGACCTTCCTCTTCGACTGCAGCAGGGACCTGTACGGGAAGGAGCTCCGGGTCGAGCTTCTGCATTTTGCAAGACCCGAGAGAAAGTTCGACTCCATCGGGGAGCTCACAGATCAGATCGCGAGGGACAGGGAAGCCGGAGAGGCTTATTACAGAAGCCTGGCTCAGCTTCCGGAGTCTTTCTGATACTTCGCCGCGGCTCCTTAAGAGAGGAAAATTTTCCCGCCCCGGCGCTTTGAAAATGAACTTTTCGGGAAATGCGGGAAGGCGGAATTCGTTCCCGATTAACCGCTTGACATAAGAACAGATGCCGTGATATACTTTTGCTCGTTGCCGGGTCACGGCATTTTCACCTCCATTCGGAGAGCGGAAACTCCAACCGCCTCTTGATGGAAGGCCAGTAATTATATGAATCCACAGGAGGAAAGAAACATGATCGACAAGGCTAAGAAGCAGGCAATTATGGCGGAATATGGCCGCACAGAGGGTGACACGGGTTCACCGGAAGTTCAGGTCGCTGTCCTGACAGCACGTATCAACGAGCTTACAGAGCATCTGAAGGTAAATAAGAAGGATCATCATTCAAGAAGAGGTCTTCTGAAGATGGTCGGCCACAGACGCAGTCTTCTTGCATATCTTAAGAAAAAAGATATTGAGCGTTATCGTTCACTGATCGAAAGACTCGGACTCAGAAAGTAATGCAATGAATAGGGGCAGGATACTTCCTGCCCTTGCTTTGCGTTATAGACGAAAACACGCCTTGTGCGTAAGACCGGCCATACGGCCAGAAGGAAGGAAGAATGGGAGATTACAAAAGCTATTCAATGGAACTTGGAGGAAAGACACTGACGATCGATATCGGCCGTGTGGGCAAGCAGGCGAACGGCTGCTGCTTCATGCACTATGGCGATACGGTCGTACTGTCCACAGCAACAGCTTCAAAGGCCCCGAGAGAAGGGATCGATTTCTTCCCGCTCTCCGTGGAATTTGAGGAGAAGATGTACGCGGTCGGAAAGATTCCCGGCGGATTCAACAAGCGCGAAGGCAAGGCCAGCACGCACGCAGTACTTACGAGCCGCGTGATCGACCGCCCGATGCGTCCGCTGTTCCCGAAGGATTACCGCAATGACGTGACGCTGAACAACCTCGTTATGTCTGTCGATCCGACATGCGATCCGGAAGTTGTTGCCATGCTGGGTTCCGCCCTTGCGACCAGCATCTCGGATATTCCGTTCGACGGCCCGTGCGCGATGACGCAGCTTGGCCTGATTGACGGAGAATTCGTCGTCAATCCCGGGTATGAGGAGAAGGAGAAATCCGATCTCGCCCTCACAGTCGCTTCGACTCGGGACAAGGTCATCATGATCGAGGCGGGTGCCAACGAAATTCCGGAAGAGAAGATGATCGAGGCGATCTACAAGTGCGACGAGGTCAATAAGGAGATCATCAAGTTCTTCGATAAGATCATCGCTGAGTGCGGCAAGGAGAAGCATGATTATCTCCACTATGAGATCCCGCAGGAACTTTACGATGCGCTCTATGAAGTCTGCCCGCCGGAAGAGATGGAGAAGGCCGTCTTTACGGATGACAAGCAGACCCGTGAGAAGAATGTAGCTGAGATCAGAGCGGCATTCGAAGAAAAGTACGGGGAAAATGAAGAGTGGATGAGCCTGATCGGCGACGCCCTCTATCAGTACCAGAAGAAGACCGTCCGCAAAATGATCCTCAAGGATCACAAGCGTCCGGACGGACGCTCCATCCGTGAGATCCGTCCGCTCGCAGCTGAGATCGATCTGATCCCGAGAGCACACGGCTCCGCGATGTTCACGAGAGGACAGACACAGATCTGTGACTGCGTCACGCTCGCCCCGCTCTCCGAAGCACAGCGCATCGAGGGCCTGAATCCGTTCATCACGGAGGCGAGATACATGCATCAGTACAATTTCCCGTCCTACTCCGTCGGTGAGACAAAGCCGTCCAGAGGACCGGGAAGACGTGAGATCGGCCACGGCGCTCTTGCAGAGAAGGCCCTTATCCCGATGCTCCCGTCCAAGGAAGAGTTCCCGTACGCGATCCGTGCGGTCTCCGAGACATTCGAATCCAACGGCTCGACATCGCAGGCTTCCATCTGCGCTTCCTCCATGGCACTCATGGCGGCCGGCGTTCCGATCAAGAAGGCTGTTGCGGGCATTTCCTGCGGTCTTGTGACCGGAGAGACGGATGACGACTATATCGTCCTGACAGATATCCAGGGTCTCGAGGACTTCTTCGGCGACATGGATTTCAAGGTCGCCGGTACACATGACGGTATCACCGCGATCCAGATGGACATCAAGATCCACGGCCTCACAAGACAGATCGTAGAGGAAGCAATCGCACGCACGAAAGAGGCGAGAGAGTACATCCTCACAGAGGTCATGGAGCCGGTCATCGCAAAGCCGAGAGCGGAAGTCTCCAGATATGCGCCGAAGATCGTTCAGATCAAGATCAATCCGGAGAAGATCGGCGATGTTGTCGGCCAGAAGGGCAAGAACATCAACGCCATCATCGCGGCTTACGACGTATCGATCGACATCGAGGACGACGGATCTGTTTCCGTCTGCGGACAGGATCCGGACAAGATGGAACAGGCGATCGAGACGATCCGCATCATCACGACCGATTTCGAGAAAGGCATGGTCCTTACGGGCAAGGTTGTTTCCATCAAGGAGTTCGGCGCGTTCCTCGAGTTCGCTCCGGGCAAGGAGGCCATGGTACATATTTCGAAGATCGCCAACGCGCGCATCAACAAGGTAGAGGATGTCCTCCAGATCGGCGACGTTGTCCGCGCGATCTGCCTCGGCAAGGACAAGATGGGAAGGATCAGCTTCTCCATCA
>CAMOXU010000033.1 GCA_946629525.1 uncultured Clostridia bacterium | reverse complement strand
CGGATTCGGGACTTTCACCCGTTAGAAACGTGCGCCGCCAGGCGCACCAGAAAAAGATCCCGGGAACAGGCACGTTCCCGGGATCTTTTTCATATCCTTTCCGGCATCCAACCAAATTCATCGACAATTCATCTCCGTCCACCTGCACCGGTTCACCGCCGCGCAAATCTCTTCGATCCGCGGCATCGCAAGATTCCCCGGAACATTCCTTCCTCCGTCCAGGAACTCAAATCCCTTGTCGTCGAGAAGCTTCTTCAGGATGTCCATACACTCGGCAAGACTCTTTTTTCCGTCGAACACATTTCTGTGCAGATAGAGAAGTAACTTAGCTATGGCCGCCGTCTGCTCGATATCCGCGACCTGTTCCACATACCGGATGTCCACGGTCTCGTGATCCGTCAGGAACGCATCCTTCCCGAGGACCTTCGTCTTTACGCGGTCGCCGCACATGCGCGCATTCTTAAGAGGGATCCGGCGGTCATTTTCCATCTCCATCGGGGACTGGACCGGCCTCTCCTTTGAAAAGGCCTGCGCCGTCGCCCGTGCCTCCTCCGTGATGTCGACCGGCACGTAATTCTCCATGAGCAGGATCGTATCCGCGGTGTGGAAGAACTCTCCCTGGCTCCCGGCGACCAGCACGATCGAAGTCCTGAGATCGCCGCTGATCGAGCGCATTTTCTCGATAAAGGGCGTGATCGGCTCGCGGTCACGGCGCACGACCTTCTGCATCAGCGCATCCCGCACCATAAAGTTCGTCGCGCAGGTGTCCTCGTCGATCAGGAGAAGGCCCGACCCCATCGAGAGGGCCTCGACGACATTGGCCGCCTCCGACGTGCTGCCGCTCGCGTCCTCGGTATAGAATGCCTTCGTATCTTTCCTGTTCGGGAGGTTACTGATGAACATGGAAATGTCCGTTCCCCGGACGCTCCTCCCGTCCTCCGCCCGGATCTTCACGGCCGTCGGATCTGTGATCACGAATTCCCGGCCGTCGCCCCGGATATGATCGTACACACCCATCTCGAGGGCTTTCAAAAGTGTTGATTTCCCGTGATATCCGCCGCCGATGATGAGCGTGATCCCCTTCCGGATCCCCATTCCCGTGATAGTCTTCCCGTTCGGCAGCTCCATCGTGACCGAGAGGGATTTCGGGGAAATGAACGGCACCGCTCCCCTCATCGGCCTTGCCGACACCCCGCTCTCTCTGGGCAGGATCGCTCCATCCGCCACAAAGGCTGCAAGCCCTCTCTCGGAGAGCGCGTCCCGGATCGCCTTCTGGCTGTCGCAAAGCTCCATGCGGTCGGAGATGACAGACGGCTTATAAGCTTTATAAAAGAGAGACTTCCTGACCGCCTCGGGCAGGAAATCAAAAAGGATCTTAATGAGCTCTCCGCTCCGGATGCTCCTCCCCGCCGCGGGGAATCCGACCTCAAAGCGGACGAGGACCTGTCCGTCATTCTCACCGATCACAAGGGCGCTTCTCTCGAGGATCTCCTGCCCCGGACGGCTGCAGGCGATAAGTCCGCTCTTCCCGGATCCGGCATGAATTCTCCCGTTGTCACTAAGCGTCCTTCCAAAGCTCCGGAGCAGAAGGTCCGCCAGCGCGATCCGCCGGTGCTTTTTGCCATAGCACTCCGCCGGGAAGCCGGCCGTGCGGCCGTCGATCACGATGCTGAGCTTCGAGGGGGCGGCGAACGGGTCGCCCTGCACGTGCTCGATATTCAGTATGTAGTCCCTGAAACGGTAGCTGCCCCGCGTCTCCTTGTAGGCCGGGTAGCCCCGGTGGTCGATCTCATTTAGCAAAAGCTTAAGGTCTCTGTCTGTCTTCATTTCCTTCTTCTTTCTGCCGGATCTTCTGTGCCTCTTCGCCGGGCTTTCCGCCTGCAGCCGCACAGCTTTCTATCAGATCCTGATCAGCACTTTCTTCCGATTCATCGTGAATCGTATACTCAAACAGTTTCCACTTCTCATACGATTACGACGCAGGCACCATACGGCTTCTGCCTTCTATGCATTTTCCTTCTTATTGTCTGTCCTCTCCGCAAAGAGCTCCGTCCATGCCGGGTGGAAACCTGTCCGGACCGCTATATCCATGGAGAGTGTGTGCGAAAATGCCGTCCCGTAATAGGGGACTTTGCCCTCCGCGAGAATTTCATTTTTCAGGAGATTCACGAGCAGCACGCCGATCCCCTTCCCCCTGGCCTCCGGCAGGACGTCGATGCCGATCTGCCACAGATACCGGCTGTCCTCGCTCACGCCCGCCATTCCGAGGATTTTTCCGTCCTCACAGGCCGTGACGGCGATCCTGTCCGGTGCCGCTTTTGAGAAGGAAAGCGCGTACTTAAACCTCGGGTCCCCTCGAAAAGCTTCGATCTCATCATCCCTGAAGTATCGGATCTCGTAGGGATGCGGCGTGGGATCCGAGGGCTTGTACGATACGAAGAAGGGGTGCATAAAGTCGATTCCGTAGCCGTAACGGGAAAGCTCCCGATCGAGCTCTCGAAGCTTTGCCGGCGCCATGAACCAGGCACCGTTCTCGTTCTCAAAGCGCTCGCGGCACCAGCCGATGATCTGCTCGTCTCCGGCAAAGAGCAGCTTGTTCCGAAGGGCTGCGATCTTGAGGAAGCACTCCCGATCCTGCTGAAAACGCCGTCTGCCCTCCTGCGGTACAAAAGTGTGAAACTGATTCTCCCCGTCCAGGATTTCTTCCTCGGTACAGCAGTAATCAATTGCCATCTGTTTTATAAATAAGTTTTTGCGTTCCAATTCGAATCCTCCGATATGCCCTATCTCTGCCAGTCCGACTCAGTGTTGTAAGTATTCCTGCCGCTTCATCTTCAGATTCCGTCAACTTGACAGAAATTGCAGACTTCCATATAATGATAATTGAAAGAGGGATACAGCGATAAGCGGTTGGCCTCAGACAGTATTTAGTGTTTAAATTTCTTTAAACAACCGTCACTTGGCCGAGTGGCGGTTGTTGCTTTTCTTCGTGATTCTCAACGTGACGGTATATCCGAACACATGAATAGTCAGAATAATAGGCATAAGCTCCACCTCCTTTCGGAGAGTGTAGGCCAACCGCTTTACGCTTTCCTGTATCCCTTCCATGCCCTTCCGGACATGTACCCCATCGCTGCGGGTATCTTAGAGTATATCAACACGACTTATCTCTGTCAATTTCTGCAGCATTCCCTCGAAAGCTCCTCGAATGCACCTGCAGGCATTTTTCCGAAAGCATCCGTCCGCAGCTCCCGGAGCAGCAGGCAAAAAGGCGCCCGCATATGCGAACGCCTCAGATCTCCTGCTTTCAGAGATTCTTTTTCTGCTCCTTCATCCGGTATGAATCACACATTAAAAATCATCCGTTCTATATACGATTCGGGAATCCCCTCAGGATTCCTCAAGACGATACGCATTCAGGGTGAACGTCCGATTCTTCCCCTTACATAACTGCGGCAATTAGTCCTACACTTGGTGAGTTCGACAGCCTCATTCATTCGAGGCAGATTTATTGAAGAAAAGTTTCAACTTATGTTACTATTTTCTTAAGAGAACACGTGAAGAAAAGAGTCAGCAATCAAATTTACTACTATAATTATCAAGCCCTTTCTTGTGGCACATAAAGCGGAGGTGAAGGGGATGCTGTTAACAGAATATAACGAAGCAGAGCAAATGGAACTCTTTAAAGAAGATGGTCGAAGAGAAGGCATTCTCGATACACTGGTCTCTCTCGTTAGGGATGGAATCCTGTCCATAAAAGATGCCGCGGCAAGAGCCGGAGTATCAGAAGATATTATTAAGAAAAAATTAGGTGCCAAATAACTTGCAATCCCCGTCACTCGGATCCAATCAGAGTGACGGGGATTGCTTTTCTGTTTCATGAACGCCTCAGTGTTCCTGAAACGTCACGCAAGGCGCAAAGCACCCTCCTTATTTCGCTGCTGCGACTCGCCGACGGCTTTATGTCTTTCTAAAATGGCAGCCATACATTCATGAAACTCACTCAAGCCCCGTCGTCTCTGGAAGCCCCAGCATAATGTTCATATTCTGGACCGCAGCCCCGGACGCGCCCTTCCCGAGATTGTCAAAGAGGGCTGTCACCGTCGTCTGCTCCTCATAGCCGCAGACGACAAGCTGCAGGTGGTTGGTGCCGGCAAGCTCGTTGGCGTAAATGGTCCCCTGCTTCGGATCATACGGCATCACCGTGACAAAATGCTCATCCGCATAGTACTCCGAAAGTCTCCTGCAGATCTCCTCCGCGGTCGGCTGACCGTTAAGGAGACGGTTCTGCAGCATGATGGAGGTCGCCATCCCCTTGTAATAGTCGTCGACGACCGGCATGAAGACCGGCGGGCAGGCAAGCCCAGTGACCTTCTGCATCTCGGGGATATGCTTGTGCTTTAAAGTGAGCCCGTAAATGCCCGGCGCCGAGAGCTTCTCCTCCCGTCCCTCCGCCTCATACTGGGCGATCATCTTCTTTCCGCCTCCGGAATAGCCCGTCAGCGAATAGCATGTGACCGGATAATCCTTCGGAAGGATTCCCATCCGAACGAGCGGGGCGACGGACGAGATCAGGCCTGTCGCATGGCAGCCCGGATTTGCGACGCGCTTGCTCGCAGCGATCGCTGCCCTCTGTTCGCGGGAGAGCTCCGGAAATCCGTAGGTCCACTCATCCGAGGTTCTGTGGGCGGTGGACGCGTCAATCACGCGCACGTCCGGGTTCTCGATAAGGGAGACCGCCTCGATCGCGCCCGCGTCCGGCAGACAGAGAAAGACGATATCCGCCATGTTCAGGAATTTCTTTCTCTCAGAGAGATCATGGCGCTTGTCCTCATCGATGCGCAGAAGGGTGAGGTCTTCCCGCATCCCGATGCGCTCGTAAATCTGAAGGCCGGTCGTGCCGGCCTGGCCATCTATATATACTTTCGTATTCATCCAGCATCTCCTCTCTATAAACAGTTTTTTATCTTTCTAATTCTATAAGTTCTTTTAAAGCATCAGGGAAGCATTGATCATTATAAATATCTGAAAATATTCCTTTTTTTATTTCTGATATAATACATCCATACTTCTCATCAGCTTTTTCTTTTTGAAGTGCAAAGATTATTTTATATTTTTTTGTCGTAACCGTATCTATATTTTGTGGCATTAATGTGATCGGGAAACAGCCACCCTGGGTAGATTCTTTAAATCCAAGAATTGCTTCTTTGCCATAAGCATATGAGAAGTCAACATATTGATTGATTTTATCCTTTTTCCCTATGTTCATGTACTTCGCATCCTGAATCCTCAATAAAGCTGCACAACATGAACATTTTTTATTTATTGTATTTCTACTATGATTTCTTGACGGAGTACAGTCGGTTATTTTTAATTTAACTCTCTCTCCTTGATTATGTGCAGCACACCTATTAAAAAACTCATTAGCGGATAGTGTTCTGCTATCAATTCCCAGTAAATGCATAAACTGTTTTTTTTCGAAGAAGCATTCAAACCAATAATAATCCGAATTTCTATTCTTTCCTATTATCAAATACTTCTTTCCTAATAATTTTTCGTACTCTGCGGCCGCCTTATATATTTCATTGAATAACTGTTCATCCGTCAACTTGTCTTTAACAATGATCATCTACAGCTCCTGAACAACAAAGAGGTCTTGCCTTCTGGCAAGACCTCTTTAATTTCATGAACTACTGGTTTATTTAGGTGCGTGCCACCCATTTGAAAGCCTTCCACTTTCTTGCGAAATCAACTATTTCGTAAAGTATATGCATAGTTTTTACGTTTCCAGTCTAACGGCAGGTCGCTCCTTAACCTGCATGTCCTGTTACCAGGAAGAGATTCCTCTCTTGGCACTTACATTATACGACATGATAAGTATATTAGTCAATCATCTGCGGTCAATTTGCTGTCAATGAAACTCACGGAAACTCAAGCAGCTATACACGAAATGTTCCCTAAAAACAAATCCATTCGTACTGACATTTTTGCAAGAATAAACAGCTATTAAAGCAGGCTCCCCAGCGTAAGGAACAGCGGCGCGAACACCAGCGACACGACCGTCATCAGCTTGATCAGGATGTTGATCGACGGGCCGGAAGTATCCTTGAAGGGATCACCGACCGTATCACCGACAACGGCGGCGTGGTGGGACTCCGACCCCTTTCCGCCGAAATTCCCGCCTTCGATGTACTTCTTCGCGTTGTCCCAGGCACCGCCGGAATTCGACATGAAGATCGCAAGAAGGACACCGGTCACCAGGGCTCCTGCCAGAAGTCCGCCGAGAGCTTCCACCCCGAGCAGCAGGCCGATCGCGATCGGGGCTGCTGCCGCGATGATGCCGGGAATGATCATTTCCCGGAGCGCGGCGATCGTGGAAATGCCGACGCAGGTCTTATAATCCGGCCGGCTGGTTCCCTGAAGGATCCCCGGATCCTCGCGGAACTGCCGTCTCACCTCCTCGATCATACTGTAAGCCGCTTTCGAGACAGACTCCATCGTGATCGCCGAGAAGAGGAATGTGAGCATGCCGCCGATGAAGAGGCCGGTGATGACCCTCGGCGCCATGATATTTATGGCTTCCAGCTCAACTGCCTGCGCATAGGATACGAAGAGGGCCAGCGCGGTCAGCGCCGCGGAGCCGATGGCAAAGCCCTTGCCGATCGCGGCTGTGGTATTGCCCACCGCATCGAGCTTGTCCGTGATATTTCTGACATCCTCGGGAAGACCGGACATCTCCGCGATCCCGCCCGCATTGTCTGCGATCGGACCGTAGGCATCGACTGCGATCGTGCTTCCGGTCGTGGCAAGCATGCCGACCGCCGCAAGCGCGATTCCGTACAATCCGGCGATCAGATAAGCGCCCATGATCCCGGCGCAGATGCACACGATCGGGACGACCGTCGACTTCATGCCGACCGCCAGACCCGAGATGATGTTCGTGCCGGATCCGGTCTGGGACTGCTCCGCGATCTTCTTTACGGATTTATATCTGTCGGACGTGAACATTTCCGTCGCCTGTCCGATGACGAAGCCGACCAACAGACCGAAGATCACGGCCAGAGCCGGTTTCATGGACCCGAGGACCAGCTTTCCGGAGATTAGTGCACAGACGATCATAATGTAATACGCGACATAGCTTCCGCGGTTCAAGGCGGTCTGCGGGTTCCCGCCCTCTTTTCCTCTGACGAAAAATGTCCCGATCATCGAAGCGAGAATACCTGCTCCCGCGAGGAGCAGAGGATACAGCGCACCCGCCTCCCCATACGCGAGGATCCCGAGGGTGATCGCGGAGACGACGGCACCCACGTACGACTCGAAGAGGTCCGCGCCCATGCCGGCCACGTCTCCCACGTTATCGCCGACATTGTCCGCGATGACGGCCGGGTTTCTCGGATCGTCCTCAGGGATATTGTTCTCGACTTTTCCGACAAGATCTGCCCCAACGTCAGCCGCTTTCGTGTAAATACCGCCGCCGACACGGGCGAACAGTGCGACCGATGAGGCTCCGAGGCTGTAGCCGAAGAGGACATCCGCATTGCCGGTCAGGATGTATATCACGGAAATGCCGAGAAGCCCCAGCCCTACGACGGAAAATCCCATGACCGCGCCGCCGTGATAGGCGACCGCGAGCGCCTTCGCCATGCCGGAGGTCCGGGCTGCGTTGGCCGTGCGCACATTGGCCTCCGTGGCGATCCGCATGCCGAAGAAACCGGCGAGGGTCGAGAAGACCGCTCCGACGAGGAAACAGACTGCGGTGATCCAGTTCCCGATTCCGACTCCGATCACAACGAAGAGTACCGCGGCAAAGATCACAAGCACCTTGTACTCCGAGAAGAGGAACGCGTTTGCCCCTTCCTGGATCGCTACCGCGATCTCCTTCATGCGGTCGGTCCCTTCCTCCTCCTTCCGGACGCTCCCTGCAAGATACAGCGCAAATACAAGTGCCAGAGCGGCACAGGCCGGTATGATCATCAACACATCCATTTCCTCCTTCCCGCTGTTATTCATTATCCTGATACGCAAAAAGACGAAGGTTTCCCGTAAAAAACCTTCGCCCTTCAAGTCCGAATTCAATCTGCTATATTGTTATGTGCGAAAAGCGAAGGGTTGCATGATCCGACGCTGACCGTCAGATATTCTCGCCGTTCGTCCGAATGACGTCCCTGTACCAGTAGGCTGAATCCTTCGGAATTCTCTTCTGTGTCTTGAAATCCACATAGACCAGACCGTAGCGCTGGCCGAAGCCTTCCGCCCACTCGAAGTTATCCATGAGCGACCACGCGAAGTAGCCGCGGATATCCGCCTCCTGCGCAGCGCGCTTGAGCGCTCCAAGGTATCTCGCCGTGAAGTCGATGCGGCTCGGGTCATGGACCTTCCCGTCCAGATGGATCCAGTCATGGCAGGCCAGACCGTTCTCTGTGATGAAGATCGGCTTCTTGTAGCGGTCATACAGGAACTTGGGTCCCCAGTAGAGCGCTTCCGGCGTCATCGGCCAGTTGGACGCACTCTTCGCGTAGCCCGTGTTGCGGCTCAGAAGCTCCGGCTTTCCGTCCTCGCCCATGCAGACGGGATAACCGAGGTAAATGTTCTGTCCGTAGATATCGATCGGCTCGCTGATGAGCTTCATATCGTCGTCCGTGATCTTCGGCAGGTCCTTCTCAAAGTGAACAAGGAACTCTTCCGGATATTTTCCGAAAATGACCGGATCCGACCACCACGCCGTATTCCACGCCCAGGTCCCTTCCTGCGGGATTCCGAAGTAAGCCTGCCTTGCAGCCTCGATATCCTCCGGCTTATCCGTAGCGGGAAGCGCGATGCCCGAAGTCGGCGCGTAACCGATCACGAGAGGCTGTTTTGCATGTGCGCGCAGCTCCTGAACGGCTCTTCCGTGTGCCTTCAGGGCATTGTGGGACATGAGGATCGTCTCACGGTCAGGCAGCTGCAGCCAGGGCGCGTGTACGCCCTCAGAGAAACTCAGGCCTACGAAGCACTGCGGCTCGTTGACCGTGAAGAAATTCTTGACTCTGTCGGAGAAGCGGTCGGCGATGACGGCAGCGTACTGCGCGAACCATTCCGGCATCTTGGGATTCATCCAGCCGCCGCGCTTGTAGAGTTCCATCGGAAGCTCCCAGTGGAACAGCGTAAGGTAGGGCTCGATGTCATTTGCGCAGAGCTCATCGATCAGGGCATTGTAGAAAGCAACGCCCTCTTCATTGACCTTGCCCTTGCCTTCCGGCATGATACGGGTCCAGTCAACCGAAAAACGATATGCTTTCAGGCCGAGCTCCTTCATCAGCTTCACATCCTCGCGGAAGAGATGATAGTGGTCGCAGGAGACATCGCCTCTCTGGTTCTCGAAGACTTTTCCTTTCTCCTTTACATACTCGTCCCAGAGATGTGCTCCCTTTCCGCCTTCATACTGCGCGCCCTCGATCTGGTAACTGCTGGTGGCCGCGCCCCAGACAAAATCGTCTCTGAATTTCATTGCCGCCTCCTTTATAAAGGTATGTTCCTTCCTGCCTGAAACTCCAGAATGCCGGCACTGCCGTCCGCTCCTGTCCTGTATATGCGGGACAGCGCCGGATCCTTTTGTGTCATTGTGCACAAGCGACCCGTATTTGAATCGCCAATATTCGTTATTTTCAACAATTCCTATGCATTATTTATACTACAAGACCCGGCATCACGCAATCTGTCATTGTCTTCTCTATGCGCATTTTCCTGCAGCCGGAGCCACGTAAAATTCCGCTGCAGAGCCGTCCGTTACATCGTAAGCACGATCTCCGTGTTCTCCGTAAGAAGGGCCTCCGGTACATAATTGCCCTCGACCGGCGCACCGTTCACCGTCATGAACTTGCAGCCGCTCTCCTTCCCGTCGGGATTTGCGACCGTGATGTGCAGCTTTCTGCCGCGGAAGTCCTTCTCGATCTCAAAGTTCTTCCAGTCAGCCGGGATGGACGGCGCGATCTTTATGCCGTGGAGGTCCGGACGCATGCCGAGGATACCCTCGACGCAGCCGACCATGACCGTGGAGGCCGTACCCGTCAGCCAGTGCACGTGAGACCTTCCCGCGTGCGGGCTCGCCTTGCCCTCCGTGAACTGCCCGTAGCAGTACGGCTCGATGACGCGGATCTCGGCCCGGTCATTCTGCATGGACGGAGCATTTTCGCAGAAGTAGGTAAATGCGCGGTTTCCGCGTCCCATCAGCGCTTCCGCAAGGATCAGCCAGCCCTGGGACTGGGAGAACACGCCTCCGTTCTCCTTGACACCGGCGTTGAAAATGACCGCCAGCGCCCCGTCAAATGCATGCTCATGATACGGCGGATCCATGAGGACGGCACCGTACTCCGTGTTCAGTCTCTCGTAGACCATATCCATGGAGAGCTTTGCCTTCTCCGCGTCCGCAAGTCCGCTGATCACGCCCCAGCTCTGCGGATTCAGCCACATATTGGCTTCCGGATCCGTGCCCTTTCCGATCGTCTCGCCTGCCTCCGTGTAGCCGCGGATGAAGCGGTCGCCGTCCCAGCAGAGGTCGATCAGCTTCTTTCCGAGAGCTTCCTGCGTCTCCTCCAGATACTTCAGATACTCCGCATCCTTCTTCTCGGCTGCGAACTCCCGAAGGATCGTAAATGCATAATAGAACTGGAAGGCGACAAATGCCGACTCGCCGTTCTTTCCGAGGCGCAGGCAGTCATTCCAGTCGGCGTACAGACCTGCCGGCATTCCGTGCGGTCCGAGATGATTCAGCGAGAAGTCCAGAGCTCTCTTTAGATGCTCGTAGACGCTTCCCTCATCGCGGTTCGCGAACGGGATCACCTCGTCGAGGAATGCGACGTTGCCGGTCTCAGAGATATACTTGTAGACCGTGGGGAAGAGCCAGAGCGCGTCATCCGCGCGGTAAGCCGGATGTCCCGTCGCACGGACGTAGCTGTCGTCCTCCGGAGTGTCCTCATGGCCTGCATTGTGGTTGAACTTGACCAGCGGAAGTCCGCCGCCGTGATGTACCTGGGCGGAGAGCATGAATCTGATCTTGTCGGCTGCCTCCTCCGGGGACAGGTGGATAACGCCCTGGATATCCTGCACCGTATCGCGGTATCCGTAGCCGTTCCGAAGTCCGCAGTAGAAGAAGGAAGCTGCTCTGGACCAGGTAAATGTCATGAAGCAGTTATAGGCATTCCATGTGTTGATCATAGTGTCAAATTCCGGGCAGGGAGTCTTGACCTTAAAGTGCGAGAATCTCTCGCGCCACATGGCCTTCAGAGCCTCGACTTCCTTGTCGCAGACATTTTCCGGAGCTGCGTAGCTCTCCATGATCTGCGCGCTCTCCTCCGGTCCCTTCTCTCCGAGAACGAACGCGATGGTTCTGCTCTCGCCGGGAGCCAGGGAAAGAACGGTCGACAGCGCGCCGACGCAGTTCCCGTTGTAGGCCATGCGCCCGCCGAGATCACCGCTCATCACGCCGACAGGATTCCTGTACGTGTGGTAATTGCCAAGGAATGCATCCCGCTCGCCGCAGCAGGAGGAAACCTCCGCGCCGGCAAGTCCGAAGAAGCGCTCCGTGACGCCCTTGTCGTCGACCGCCACATCTCCCTTATAGCCGTCCAGATTGCCGTTGATCTGCTGGCGGATCCGGTTGCCGGCAAAGAGTGTTCTCGTGATGAACATCGAGTACTGGAGATTGACCTGGTCCTGCTCATAATTTCCGTGATTCGTGAACTCACAGGATCCTGTGATCGTGAGTTCCCTCGGCGCATCGGAGTCGTTCCGCACGGTGAGCTTCCAGACTTCATAGCTCATGCGGTCCGGAACATAGTAGACCGCCTCACTGTGGATTCCCTTATAGTCCGCGTCGAATACCGTATAGCCGGTCCCGTGGCGGCATACTCCCTTATATGTTTCCGTATCCTTGCCGACCGGCTGCCACGACGCTGACCAGTAATCCCCGTCGGCGTTGTCGCGCAGATAAATATAGCGGCCCGGCTCATCAAAGCGATTAAATACATAGCGGAGAATGCGGCCGTTCGCGCCGGATCTGGCAAAGCTGTATCCTCCCGCATGGTTGGAAATGAGCGCGCCGTATTCAGGCGATCCGAGATAGTTGGCCCATGGTCCGGGTGTGTCAGGTCTTGTGATCACATACTCCAGATTTTCATTGTCAAAATATCCATACTGCATACGATTTCTCCTTACTTTGGCCTCGTGATTCCTTCTTGCAGGAACCCGGAAGCTCCGGTTTATTGGTCCTCTTACTTAACATTATAGGTATTCTGTGGGGGCTTGCAAGCGACAGATAGGTCAGGTTTCTTTAGTACCCTGCCAGTATCTTCGAAAGATACTCCCGATATTCCTTCTGCACGCTCAGAGGCCCCGCGATCCGCATCCCTTCGCCGATCCCCGTCACCCATCCGAAGAACTGCGGGCTCACGGTCACGACGACATGGGCGGTAAATGTCCCGTCCGCCTTCGGCATGATCATGATATCCCTTCCGAAGCGGTCCAGCACAACGCCGATCAGGCGATTCTCGCACGAGAGCGTCACGTTCGTATCCTGTCCTCCGAACATTCCGAATGTCTTTCTGGAAAATGCCGCCAGGTCAAAATTCCGGAATTTCTCCTGCCCGGCCCGCTCTTTTTCGCTGATCTCCATATCCTGCATCTTGTCGACGCGGTAATGCTTGATCATGTCCGTACGCTCCTCATGGCCGACCAGATAGTAGTTCTCGTCGTCCCAGGTGAGCGCCCACGGCGATATCTCATAAATCATCCCGTTCCGGCGCGGAACGAACTCCTTCCGCACGTTCCAGTCACAGTAATGAAAGCGGATCTGACGGTTGTCCGACATCGCTTCATGGATCAGGTCGACGCATTCCAGGGCTGCCTCGTTCAGGGTCTTTGTCCTGTTGATTATGAATACCTGGCGCCGCAGCTTCCTTGCATTTTCCCAGCTCGTGAGCTTCTCCAGCTTTCGTATGAGCTCTTCCGATCCGGTCTTCGTGATGAACTTCGAGGACTGCACCGCATCCACCAGAAGCTTCAGCTCCGGAAGGGAGAATTCGCGGTCGGCTACATAGTACCCCTGCCGGTCCCCCTTGACCTGTTCCACTTTGATCCCGAAGGTCTGAAGGCGTTCCACATCTCCGTAAATGGTCTTGCGGTTGCAGGGCAGCGAATATCTTGCCTGCATCCGGTCACAGAGCTCACTGGCGTTCAATATATGATCCTTGTCCGTTTCATCCAGAAGGATCTTCATGAGATAGAGAATCTTCAGTTTTTCCTCAGCCATAGTGATACTATCCTCCCTCATCTGTATTTTCCGGTCAGACGCATGAACCTCCACCCCCATGCGGTGCGGCTCCTATGAATGTGGTACCAACGCAGCTTTTCTTCATAGAAAGAATGTTCCGGCGTTCCTGCCCCGCCGGGCAAAGCGAGAGGCACCTTTCAGATTGCCCGGCCGCTTTTCTGCCGGGATTTTTCATCCCTGACAGGCACAAAAGGCTGATGAACTCCGCACTTTGGAAATGCAAAAGTCATCAGCCTTATATCTCAATGTGAACCGCTCTCAGGGCAGGTGCAGATCATCTCATCCCTGCTGTGCAGCCTTCAGAAGGTCCGCCTTCCTGATCGCGCCGCGCATGATCTTGCCGCTCGTGGTCTTCGGCAGCTCCTCGACGAACTCTATGACACGCGGGTACTTATACGGCGCGGTCGCATGCTTGACGTGATTCTGAAGCTCCTTCACGAGCTGCGGGGACGGCGTGAATTTCCTTGTGAGGACGACGGTCGCCTTCACGATCTGGCCGCGCATCGGATCCGGAACGGCAGTCACCGCACACTCGAGAACTGCCGGATGCGTCATGAGGGCGCTCTCCACCTCAAAGGGTCCGATCCGATAGCCGGAGCACTTGATCACGTCGTCATTTCTTCCGACGAACCAGTAGTATCCTTCGGGATCACGCCACGCCGTATCACCGGTAGAATAAGTTCCGGCCGGCCACTGCTCCGCCATCGCCTCGGGATTCTTGAAGTATTCACGGAAAAGGCCTGTCGGATGCTGCTTGTCCGTGTTCTTGATCACGATCGTTCCTACGATACCATCTTCGCAGGATTCGCCGTTCTCGTCCACGATATCGATATCGTAGAGAGGCGTCGGCATGCCGGTCGAGCCCGGACGGACATCGATCCACGGGAAATTCGCGAAGAGGACGCTGCCCTCGCTCTGTCCGAAGCCTTCACGGATCTCAAGACCCGTGGCCTCTTTCCACTTGTAGTAGACTTCCGGATTCAGCGGCTCTCCTGCCATCGAGCAGTGCTTTATGGAGGAGAAGTCGTATTTCGTCAGATCCTCCTGGATCAGATATCTGTAGATCGTGGACGGTCCGCAGAAGGAATTCAGCTTAAGCTTCTCCATGATCTCAAGCATCCGGCGGGGATTGAATCTCTGTGTATCGTAAGTCACGATGACCGCACCGCAGATCCACTGTCCGTAGATCTTGCCCCAGGCGAATTTTGCCCAGCCGGAATCCGCCTGCGTGAGATGTCTGCATCCCTCATAGACCTGCTGCCAGTATTTGGCCGTGACGATATGGCCGAGCGGAAGCAGATAATCGTGCAGGATCATCTTCGGCTCGCCGGTCGTTCCGGACGAGAAGTAGATGAGCATCGGGTCGTCGTTGTGCGTCGCTTCCTCGCCCTGCGGGCGCGGGAAATCCGGGGATGCGGCGTCGAGATCGTCGGAAAGTGATCTCCAGCCTTCCGGCGCTTCGCCGAGAACGCTCACATACCGAAGCGTCTTACATTCCGGTCTTGCGACATTGACATGCTCCACGATCTGCGGGTCATCCGCACAGCAGATCATCTTCACATCCGCCGCGTTGCAGCGGTAAACGATATCATGAGCCATGAGCTGGAAGGTAGCCGGGATGACGATCGCGCCCAGCTTGTGAAGACCGACCATCACGAACCAGACTTCCGGACGCTGCCGGAGCATCATGAGTACGGTATCTCCCTTCTTTATTCCAAGGCTTTTGAACATATTGGCGGCACGGTTGCTCCGATCCTTCACATCAGCGAAGGTGAAGTGCCTTTCATTTCCGTCGTCGTCGCACCAGATCAGCGCTTCCCGGTCCGGCTCCTCCTCGGCATAGACGTCGACGACGTCAAATCCGAAGTTGAAGTTCTCCGGAATCTTCAGCTTGAAATTCTCTTTAAAGTCCTCGTAGCTTGTAAAATCAATTCTTTCGACAAATCTTTCCAGCATAATTCTTTCTTCCTAATTATATCTTAGCAGTATTCTCTCGCCTGTCATGATCAGATTATTCAGCCAGCTCTCACACTCCCAGGTGTCGGGCAGGCATCTTAAGCCCGCTCTGTCATGCACGGACGCAGGCAGGTATCAGCCGCATTGTCATTCTTCGGGCACGTCAGACATTCCCATCCACGTTATCATTCGTTGATGATCGTCAGGAACTTTGCGGTCTCCGTGACGGCGCGCTGGCCGTGCGGCTTCTGCGGGTTAAAGTAAATGCTGTCGCCGGCATTGAGCGTAAATTCCCGCTTCCCGACCACTACCTTGATCGTTCCCTCGATCACATAGTTGAATTCCTGTCCGCCATGCGTGACAAGCTCGGCCGTCTCAGATCTGGAGAGCGTGACGATCATCGGATCCATGATCCTGTGCTTATAGTTGAATGCGAGCGCGCTGAAGGAATATCCCGGATAGCGCTCGACCTTGACACCGTTCCCGCCGCGGACGACCGTATAGTCATCCATCCTCGGGACATCGCCTGTCATAAGAACGGTCGGGTCTACCTTAAAGACCGCAGCGGTCCTGTAGAGCATGCTGATCGGAATCTCTTTCGCACCGCTTTCATAAGCCATGAACTCTTCGGGTGTAACGCCGATCTCGCGGGCGACATCTTCTACGGAGATCTCAAGAATATCCCGGAGCTCTCTGATTCTCTCGGAAATCTGCCTGATATATTCGTTCATACTCGCATATTCCTCCTCTTCTTTATAAATGCGGTTTCCGCATTTCCGCCGATTTTTCGCTATGTTTCCTTTTGAAAAGCAATTATATATCATTAAGGAAAAGATTGCATCGAAAAATTAAAAAAACTTTCGGATCTGCCGTGCTGTTCCCCCGCCGCACCGGCTGCCTGTTGATTCCGGAGACTGCATCCGGTGCTTCAGCGGCTGCCTCATAAATACGCAGCCTGCTTCACATTCTGTGCCGGATGTCTCATATCCCGTACTTTTCAAGGTCGACCCTGCCGTCCACCACCTCCACGCCGTCCTCGCGAAGACGCGCGGCCTGGGCACCCGCGCCGCCGAAGGCAAATTCTCCCGAGAGCTCTCCCTTCGCGTTCACCACGCGGAAGCAGGGGATATTTTCCGGATCAGGATTTCTATGGAGGGCATTTCCGACCGCGCGGGCCATCTTTCTGTCCCCGGCCATCTCCGCCACCTGCCCGTAGGTCGCGACCCTTCCCGGGGGAATCTTCTTCACAGCCTCATAGATCCGTCTGCTCGGGCTGTCCGTCACAAGATCATAGCTCTCCGCGATCATGCGCTTTATCTCCCCGTCCGGAACAGTCCCGTCGAGAATGATCGTATTCCAGTGATCTTTATTCTGGTGCCATCCGGGAAGTACGGAAGGATAGGTCTCTCTCCAGAAATCTCTCCACTCCGGGTCCACCTTCACATTGAGATTGATATATCCATTCCTCTCATATGTCCAGAGAAAAGCCTTCTTTGTTCCCCGGACTCTGACGAGCTGCCAGTTCTGATCATGAAAGGGCGCTGCCACATATGTGTCGGGAAATGAAAGTCCGTAGGAAAGCGCCTCCTGTCTTGTTCTCATCTGCTCATCCTCACTCCCTGATTCCCACCGTCTCACCGTATATGAGCACCGCATTGCGCACACAATCCTCACAGGGACAGAGAACGACCTTCGTATCCCTCCCCTTAATATCCTTGCAGAGGGAAGCGCCGGTCTTCTTTGAGAACTCCTCGGACATCCGCTTTGCCAGACGGACCGTTCCTTTTCCTTCCACACTCAGGCCGGCTGCGATGACCGCGCCGATCAGAGCGCCGCAGGTCGCTTCCATATTTCCCATGCCGACCGCAAAACCCGAGGTGATCTTCATGAGCTCCGCCTCCGAAAGGCCCGTCTGATCCGCCAGTACAGACGCAACGGCCTGTGCGCAGTTATATCCGCCGCGCTGTTTTCGTTCTGCCGCTTTTTCGGCCCGCTCCAAAATATCCATACTCTTCTCCTTCTCTGTCAGGAGTGCCTCCGCACACCTGCAGTGTTTCGCGAGAATGGCGATGCCTGCCAGACAGCAGAGTGCCTCCGCACATCTGCAGCATTTCGCCACTCTGATTTCTCCCGTCTTTCCTTTTGCCCCGCATGGGGCCGATATTCTTTATCCGTATTGTACCACAAATCTCTTACCGGCATGAGATCCACAACTACAAGGCGATCAAGAACGAGGTCATGGCAGGGATCGTCGAATTCTTTGACGGCCAGCTCGGATGATGAATTGAATCTTGCCTTAAAAGCGGGTGCCCGCGATGCAGATGCATCACGGGCACTCGTTTCTTTCTCTACAAAATCCCCCTGCTTCTTCTATGCATCCTTTATGGATGCACCTATGTGGAAATTCGATGAAGGCGCAATTTGCGACTTCACAACTTCAATTTCCTCTCAGAACTTCGGAATATTTTTCTGATTTTCCAGATAGTGCTTTTTGATCAGCAGGAAGTCCTCCAGATCCATGAGCACGTGGTAGAGGATCGCGCGGTTCTCGAACTCCTCGCGCGTCTTCGGCAGCGGCTCCTCCTTCATCCTGTCAAAGATCGTCCGCAGATGCTCAAGCTGCCGGTCGGGAGTGTTGAGTTCCGTCACGTAACGGCTCATGTAGAGAATGTATTCGACGATGATGGAGGCCTGCGCGGGAACATTCCGGATCAGCTGCATTTCTCTCTGAAGATTTGCAAGGATCTGGCACTGGTCTCTGCGCATCTCAAAGTAACTGAAATAATAGTCGGAATCCTGGGTGAATGAATTTCCCTGAAATTCCGTGGAGATCCGGATACAGTGCTCCAGCCTTTCCTCCAGACTGTGGATCTCTCCCCAGATCTTTCCCTTCTCTATTCCGGATTCAACATAGTCTGCGATACCTGTCAGCGCGGTCTGCATTTTGCTCTGTATGACCAGGATCTCCGTGTCGAGCTGGTCCTTCATGGAATACGTGTCCCTGAACAGGTTGAAGATCAGGGCGAACACCATGCCGGTGAGCACGATAAAGAATTCGTTGACGATGACCGCCGGTGTAAAATCCGGAACCGAGAGAAAGTGCGTGCCGGCGACGACGTTGGCAGAGAGGGCCGCTCCCCATCCCATCATCTCACTGAAGTAGATCGTGATGAAAATGAAGATCCCGTACGCAACGAACTCATTGATGTACTGAAAAAGGAAGTATGCGGCGACCGCCGTAATGATAAAGCTGACAAGGCGGGATACAGACAGGCGGAGTGTATCCTTGGACGTCGTGAGCATTGAGAAAATGCAGATCACGCCCGCCTGTGTCTCGAACTGCAGTCCCATGGTGTGCGCCGCATAGATGGCCAGAGAGCTGGCCAGACCAAGCCGCAGGCCGTAGACAGCCCAGCGCCTGCTGTTCTTTAGAATGTATTCCTTGCTGATCTGCATGCCCTGATCCCATCCTTTTTTCGGGTGCCGATTACGGGTTCCACTTTGCGGATTCAGCTCACGGCTGAAGTGTCAAATATTATAATAGCCGTCGATCGCCTTCGCAAACTGGTCTGCACAGGAAGTTCCCCGCATTCCGCACTTGTTGCCTCTCAGGATGTCTGCGACTTCCCGGGCATCCTTTCCCTCGACGAGCTTGCCGATCGCCTTGAGGTTCCCGTTGCATCCTCTTTGGAAGCTGACATTGTAGAGTTTTCCGTCCTCGATGTCAAAATCAATCTTCATTGCACATACGCCCTTCGGGCTGAAAGTGATGTGTTCCATAAATCTGAATCTCCTTTTTTAATAGTATCGGTAATAAAAACTTTCCAGGCCTGGACTCTTCATGCTCCCGGACGCCGTCGTACCAATGCATGCGGGAAGTTTTCGTCAACAAGCATTCCAGGTACTGATAATCCATTCAACATTTATATATTTGCCTGTAAATATATATGTATTGTATCACATAAAAGCTCTGGTACGCTCTTCTTTTCGAAATCCTCCTGAATCCTGACTTCAGCCAGTCAGGATCCCGACGTTCCTGCCGGTGTTTTTATCCCCTCATTCGGTAGGATCCGTCCCTTTGCACCTCCAGCACAACATCCGCATTCGCGGATTCCGGCAGGCATATACGTACATTGTACATGTCACTGAAATCCACGAATGCCGCTGCCTTTTCCCCGGAAGTCCCGGTCTTCATTCTGCGGGAGATCAGCCGTTCCCGGCGTTCCTTCCTCGCCGGGAATTTCACAATTCCCTCACTGCTCCCCGACCAGCTTCACGACCTTCATCTCATGATGCATCGCAGAGAGGAGTTTTCCGAATGCGTCCTTCGTATAGAGTTTGAGGCTCGAAGTGTTGATGCAGGGATGGCATCCGAGGAACTCTCCCTCCAGAATATCCTCATCCACAAGAAGCTGCACTCTGTTCTCCCGGTCGTTCATGAGACCGAGAATGCTTGAGGAGCCCGGGGTGCAGTCCAGCATTTCCTCCATCTCTTCGGCCGACCCGAAGGAGAGCCTTGCGCTGTTGATCTGCGACGAGAGCTCCTTTGTCTTGAACACCTTGTCGCCGGGCATGAGGAGCAGATAAAAGTTCGTGTGCTGTCTGTTCGTGAGAAAAAGATTCTTGCAGACGACCGCACCGAGCACCGCATCGATCTCCCTGCAGGCTTCCATAGTATAGGCCTCCGCGTCGGGGTGATCTGTTCTCCAGTACTCCACTCCCTGAGCATCCAGAAAATCATAGCACCTGATTTCTTTAGGGAGACGGCCCTCATTGGTTTCGGGACGTCCTTTGTACAATTTATATTCTGCCATCGTGAGCATTCCCTTCCTGTGTGTTATGGCCGCACCGAAGCGCAGCCTGTGCGAAAAAGCGCAGAACATCTGCCTTCCCAATAATAGCATTCTGCGGGACCGCCTTCAATTGAAAGGGTACAGGCGGCATGGATTTTTCAGCCGCAAAAAAATTTTTTTAGCCTGCTCTCCCCTTCACTCGTATAATAATATAAAATATAAGTCCCGAACGTTCCTCAGGGATCTGTTCCTTTCAGGGAAGCTCGTTCGTATACCATTTTCACCCATTCACGGGGATATGAAAACAGCTTACAGGTATGAGATATACCGGACAGGAGAGAGAAAATGAACAGCAAATGGAAAACCGCAGGAATTATCGCTCTTTGCGCACTGATCATCGCACTGCCGATATTGACAGTGATCGGGAAGACAAAGACTTCACAGCAGACAGCAGGAACCGAGACGACCGCAAGTGCAGTCGAAGCGACTGACAGCGCTGCTGACACCGGCAAGACCGAGTCGAAAACCGAATCCGCTGCAGCCGCGGGAACAGAATCCGCAGCCGGTGCGGCGCAGAACGCGCCTTCCATCAAGATCGACGGAAACGCCATGATGGACCTCTGGACAGACGGCGCCCCCTTAAAGAGCGAGCTCATCAACTACATGGCTGAGATCACAGACGAGAGCAGCCCGAAATTCATCCCGGTGGAAGACCGGATCGCAGTATTCGATTTCGACGGCACTCTCTTCTGCGAGACAGACCCCAACTACTTCGATTACACGCTGCTCGTATACCGTGTCCTGGAGGACCCGGAATACAAGGACAAGGCATCCGACTTTGAGAAGGAAGTTGCCAACAAGATCGTCGAGGTAAATGAAAAGAAGACCAAATTCGAAGGTCTGGAAGTGGATCACGGCAAGGCGGTGGCTTCCGCATTCAAGGGAATGACACTGGACGAGTTCAACAACTATATCCAGGAGTTCAAGAAGCAGCCCATGCCGAGCTATGAAGGCATGACAAGAGGCGAAGGCTTCTACCTGCCGATGCTGCAGGTCGTCGATTATCTGCAGGCCAATGACTTCACGGTATATATCGTCAGCGGAACCGACCGCTTCATCGTCCGCGGCATCATGCATGACTCGGGCGTCGATATTCCGACAAATCACATTATCGGATCGGATGAGACGACCGTCGCCACGGGGCAGGCGGACACAGACGGCCTTGACTATACATACAAGGCGGACGATCAGGTCGTTCTCGGCGGTGATTTCATCATCAAGAACCTGAAAATGAACAAAGTCTCCGTCATCATCCAGGAAATCGGAAAGCAGCCGGTCCTCGCCTTCGGCAACAGCTCCGGCGACGGCAGCATGCTCGAGTACACATGCAGCAGCAATCCGTATGAGAGCCGCGGCTTCATGCTCTGCTGCGACGATCTGGTCCGCGAGAACGGCAATGAGAAGAAGGCAGCCGACATGGTCCAGATGTGCGCAGAGCACGGCTGGACAGCTGTCTCCATGGCAAACGACTGGACGACGATCTACGGGGACGGCGTCACAAAGGTTGACGCACCCGCTCTCAACGAGGCGGCATAACGGAACAATGGCGCACCCGCTCTTAACGAGGCGGCTTAACAGAGCAATGACGCAAACGATCGCAAACGGCATGACGAATTCTAAAGACCTCTGCCGGGAGTGACCGGTTCCGGGGCAGGACTGCAGGAAAAATGCAGTCCTGCTTTTTGCTGTTCTTTCTGCCGCGTGAGGGGATCGATACGAATGAAATATCCATTTCTCTGAACATTGATATTTATTTGATATTTTATTGCTATTATCTTGATACTTTTCGACATATATGCTATCCTTCACTTATAGGGATGGACAGGCACGGATCTGCACTACCGGGAACACCCCGGTGTTCTATCGTGCCGCAGCGGATGCAGGCAGATATTCTGCGGAATACCTGCTGTAAGGCGACAGAGAGGAGCTGCCATGACAATCGAAGAGATGAACAAAATAAAAACCGAACTCGGTTTCAGCTACATGAAGATTGCGGAAATTTCCGGACTGCCGCTCAGTACTGTCCAGAAGGTGCTTGGAGGAATCACGAAGTCACCGAGACATGAGACACTGAAGGCTCTGGAGAAGGCACTCTGTCCGGTCCCCCGTGCAGATTCCGTCAGGCAGTCCTCCTCTTCCGAAAAATCCCCTTATCAGGAACGCTCCGCTTCCTTCCGGGAAGCCGACCATCCTGATTCGGACGATAAGTACTACTATGATCCTGCTTCTTACGGCAGGTCTTTCGGTATGGTCCGGGAAGCTCTGCCCGAATACGGTTCCTCCCCCAAAAAGCAGGGAGATTACACCATTTCGGATTATCTGAACATGCCGGATGACATTCGGGTCGAACTGATCGACGGCGTGATTTTTGATATGGGCGCACCGATACTGCGCCATCAGGTCATTGCCGGCCGCCTTTACTACCGGATTACACAGTTTATCGATGCGCACGGCGGATCGTGCATCCCTTTTATCGCTCCTGTCGATGTTCAGCTCGACTGTGACGAAAAGACAATGGTGCAGCCCGACGTCCTCATCGTATGCGATCCGCAAAAGTACCGTGAGGGAAAGATATTCGGCGCACCGGACTTCGCTGCGGAGGTCATTTCCCCCTCTACCCGTCGGAAGGATTACATTTTAAAGCTGAAAAAGTACTTCGATGCGGGCGTGAAAGAGTACTGGATCATTGACCCCTCCAAAGAAAGAGTCATTGTCTACAACTTTACAGAAGAAGCACCTCTTGATGTTACAATGTACTCCTTTGAGGATAAAGTCCCGATGGCGCTCTACAACGGTGATCTGGTCATCGATTTCACGGATATCAAACATGCTCTGCAGAAGCTTGAGACTTAATCTCTGACATTCCCGGAACACCGAGGTGTTCCTGATTCTGTGAAGCGAAGCAGCGTAAGTACCACATCCATAGAAGCAGCCACGCCGCTTAGGGGTGGAGGTTCATGACGCTGAATTCCGCGGCTTTATTCGAGACAAGAACCTAAAGCTGTATGTTTCACACATTGAACACAAACAATCGACGTCTGTTACACAAGTATTGTATTTTTTCAAATACTTTTTGATACCAATTGACATAAGCCCCCCAAACCCGTATATTCAAGGTGCGCTGTATTCGTAATAGGACGAAACGGCAGCAAGGAGGGATATATAATGAAAACAAACAAAGTCGATTCAACCTTACTGGCACAGCTTGCTCTGCTCATCGCGATCGAGATCATCATGCGGCTGACAGGACTTGGCAACGTTCCCGTCGGACCACTCTACATGAGCTTTCTCACACTGCCGATCGCAGTCGGCGCGATGATGGTCGGCCCGATCGGAGGCGTCGTTCTCGGAGCGGTATTCGGACTCATCAGCTTCTGGGATTCCGTCACCGGCGGATCCGTCATGGGAAGCATTCTTTTCCAGATCAACCCGGTACACTCATTTATTCTCTGCGTTGTCACCCGTGTTCTCATGGGTCTCTGCACAGGATACATTTTCAAGGCTGTTCGTAAAATTGATCATACAAAGACCTGGAGCTACTTCGTCGGTGCGCTCTCCGCTCCGCTTCTCAACACGCTGTTCTTCATGAGTTATCTGTGCATCGCGTTCTACAATACAGATTATGTCCAGGGACTGGTCAGCAGCGTAGGCGCGACCAACCCGTTCATGTTCGTTGCCCTGCTCGTTGGCATTCAGGCGCTGGTCGAGGCAAGTGTGTGCGGTATACTGGGCGGAATCGTTTGCAAGGCTCTCGCGACAGCGATGCGCGGAAGGATCCATGCGGACGAAGTAAAGGCAAAGGCATAAACAGCCGGCTGCCTGCGCATTAAAGCACAAAGAATACGGATTTCGCTCTGCGCGCGTATCTCATGAATGAATCCACGAGTAAAGCGCGAAGAAAAATTATAAATCTATACTGACAGCAAAAGGGGCTGCCGCATCTGATCGGGAGAGCCGCTGTACGGGAAAATTCTTTAAAGAACATTCCCCTATACAGTGTCTCTCCCATCCAGTGCGGCAGCCCCTTCGAATTGACAGATCGTCCCCTCCTGAATCTGTCCCGGACAGCTTTCTTCTCTGCACGGCAGATACGAATACATCTCAGTTTTCCTCATAGTGCCCTTTGCATTCCGCTTCCGCTTCATGCATATCTCTTATAATCTGCATCGCTTCCCTGAACCCGCCGCAGCGAATCATAAAGTATCTTCCGAACCTGTCTCTTCTCAATGCGCTCACAGGCGCATTTCCTTTTGCTATATAGACCTGGAAGAGCTCCTCCTCTCTTTGCACGATATAAAACCTGTCATGTCCCGCAGAGCACCCGGCACCTTCACCGGGCGGAAGAGTGAATTCATTCCTGCGCCCTGCGGCGGTACTCCTGCCTTCCCTGTCCGTGATAAGATCAGATGCATTCTGAGGTTCCCTCTCCCGAAGCTCACCAAGCAGGAGGCAGGCACCCAGAACGATGAGGCAGATCTGCGGCAGGATGGACAATGTATTTTCTATACTGTAGAACATATCCGGCCCTCCTTAAGTAAGTAAATAAGTGTGCGCAGCCGCCATATTTCTGTGTCAATACGCCGTGTATCAGGACCGTCCTGAATTCGCTTCCTCATTGCTTGAACCAGCGGATCACTCCCGCGATTGGGAGGATCATGAGCGTGGCTCCTGCAATCAGAAAAAATCCCAGAACCGCAAGGGCAGCCAGCATCTCGAGCATTGCACGGAGTATCAGATATGCCGCCACCCCGGCCCGCTCATTAAAGAAGATGAGGAACGCCGCCAGAATCGCCGTGAGGCGTCTTACTTTCGGCGTCCTCGCCCTGAATATCGCGGGGACCGAGACAAACATGGTCAACATGCAGATTGCAAATCTCATGATTTGAATGATATGAGCTTCCATAAGACACCTCCCTTCCTGACATACACGTTTCCTCCTTTTTTAGAAAATGCAATTGTAAAATGTTTCGGCGATACAGCCTGACCCATACACCGGCGGGATGACCGGAATGGTTTTGAACGGTGCAGCCGGGAAACATGCAGGCAATGCAGCCTGAATTTTGCTTCCGAGCCTCCTGTAAATATATCGTATCACAGACGCAGTAAATCAAAAACAGAAGTTATGCCTCTATTTATAACGATTATGAAACTCAATACCTTTTATTTATGACAGTTTATTCGTGCACTTATGCAGGTGCTCGTTGATATCAGGCGCCTTTACTGATATGATTCAATATAAGGACTGCAGGAGAAACATTTCCAACAGAGCTTTTTTCTGATGCTGCGGCTTATCGGAAACAATCGGTTTCGAATTTCTGCACTTCATGAGAAATAACTGAAGCAGTTTGCAGGGCATTTACATCGGGAACCCGCCAGAGGACTCTGGTATGCTTCTTTCAGAAAGGAGAAAAATGAGCGGAAATAAGAAGACCAATTCTGTCACACAGAATATCCACGACCCGAACTATTCCTATACCCGCCTCGTCAAAAAGAGGCTCATAGAATGGAAGAAATCTTTTGAAGATCAGCTTGGCGGAATCGAATTGAACTATGCCGGCATTTCGCGGACGCTCGAGCAGCAGTTCGGCATCTATGTATCCGCCGCGCTGATCGGGAAAATGTTCGTCCAGGATGACGACCGGGAAGTTCGCCTGGACGTTCTGACAGCCCTCGCGCAGCTTTTTGACATCCCCATATGGGAAATCTGTGAGCACCCGTCCAACGCTCCTTCCAGCATTGAGGTCGGCAGCCTGATCAAGTGGAAAAATAAAGGATACCGGGACCGGAAGCCCATAACCAACAGATATTACGAGGGCAATTATTACTGTTATTATTTCTATCCCGAAGATTCGGACGATGATATCCGTCCGGTAGAAGAACTGCCCATAAAAGAGGGCATCATGTCGATCGGGATAGAGAACGGGCGGACCCGCCTGACCTTCCGACAGACGAACTCCGAAAAAGGGTTCTACGGAGATACTCTGAAGCCGTACGTGCTCACCGGCAATCTATACCGCTTTGAGCAGAGTAATTTAGTCTACAGCTTTATAGTAAATGAAGACGGGCGACGTTTTATGGCTCTGATGTTCAGCTATCTGGAGCTCGCCTCCGATATCAGATACTATATGACGATGGGGATGCTGACCCTCTCGATCGCCCAGGTCCACAACCCGCTCTTCCAGAAAATGGCTGTTTTCAGAGAACGGCAGAATCTGAATGACAAATCACAGGTTTCCGTGCTCCGGGGAATTCTCGCGCTGAATTCTTCCCCGATCATTCTGGATCCGGAGACCTGCCGAAAACTGATCGAGGAAAATCCCATCCTCGAAAATGTCCTCTCTCCTGACAGAGCCCTCCTGAAAGACTGCATGCTTTTTTCAGAAGCCGCGATACGGAGCAGCTTATTTACGGTATCCGATAAATATGATAAGACAAACTTGCTTCTGAAAGTGAAAAGCATGAGTCTGCTGCCCGCCCATGAGATGGCCTCTGAGGAGGACTATTTCGCAAGGTTCATCAAGGAATATCAGATGCGGCAGATGAAGAATTCCTGTAAGGATCCCGGGAATACGAATGATGCGGCAGGTGAAAGCTCTGAC
>CAMOXU010000032.1 GCA_946629525.1 uncultured Clostridia bacterium | reverse complement strand
GCGGAAGCCGTTTGAATGTTCACACAATTTCCATGAAGCACAGCGTTTCGCAATTGCCTGTCCTCTGTTTCTTAAGATGACTGCGAATCAGTATTCCGCCCAGGGAATCGATTGACTGTGAAATGACCGCTCTTCAGGATCACTGAGGCAGACGGAATCAGGCGGTCTCGTCACAGATCGCAAGGATCCGGTCCACGACCTCCCCGATCGTCATGTCCGAAGAATCCACGAGGCATGCATCCTCCGCCTGTCTGAGCGGCGAGTGCTCTCTGTGCATATCCTGATAGTCGCGCTCCTCGATGTTTTTCATGATCTCCTCGACCGAAGGGATCTCCTGCCCGGGAGCAGCCTTCTCTAAGGTCTGGCGGTATCTTCTCTCAGCTCTTGCCCGGGGGCTCGCCGTGAGATAGATCTTGACCTCCGCATCGGGAAGGACGACTGTGCCGATATCTCTCCCGTCCATCACCACGTCCGTCTTCTTTGCAAGTGCCTGCTGGAGAAGAACGAGCTTTTGGCGGACTTTCGGATTGGCGGAAGTTGTGCTGGCTATGGCGGAGACAGCCTCCGTTCGGATCTCATCCGACACATCTTCGCCGTTCAAAAGCACACGCTGTTCGCCGTTCCTGTATTCAATACTGATATCCGCGTCCCCGCATGCTTCCCCGACAGCCTCCGTATCCTTCGGATCGATCCCCTTCCTGATCATGAAAAGGGCCATCGCCCGATACATCGCACCTGTATCAACATAGATCGCGCCTCTCACCGCAGCCACTCTCTGTGCGATCGTACTTTTCCCGGCGCCGGCCGGACCGTCAATTGCAATATTCATAATAAACCTCCATGAGTAAAGTCTCGCCCGCAGAGCGAAAATGCTGTACCGGGGCCGGCACAGGCTTTCATTTTCCGGACCGGATCCCTGCATCCGCGATTTCGGTTTTAAGTGTTCGGACCGATGGCCCTCGCGCACTGCGCAGCTGTGCACCATGCGATCTGCAGATTAAATCCGCCCGTCAGGGCATCCACATCGAGGACCTCCCCGATAAAATGAAGACCCGCTGTTTTCTTAGACTCCATACTTCCCGGATCGATCTCCCGGACGGATACTCCGCCTTTCGTAATGACCGCTTCATTATACCCCCGGAGCCGCTCGAATGTCAGGGGGAATCTTTTCGTCATCTGAATGATCGTCATCCGGTCACCTTTTGTGATGTCGTGAACTTTCTTTCCCGGTTCTATTCCGGACAGAGCGAGAATTACCGGGAGCATCTTTGCCGGGTACAGCTCGCTCACAACATTCTGAACGTCCTTGTTCCTGTTCTCCGCAAAGAGCCGGAGGAGTCTGTCATCCAGCTTTTCCTCGCTCACTGCGGGCTTCAGATCGATACAGGTCCGAAGCTCCTTCTTCCCGATCAACTGTCCGATCCTTGCGCTGGCCGTGAGTATGAGCGGTCCCGTCACGCCGAAATGCGTGAACATCATCTCCCCGAATTCACGGAAGACTTCTTTCTTTCCGCTTTTAATGTGAAGCTCTACATTTCGGAGGGAAAGTCCCTGCATTTCCGCGCAGTACCGTTCCGCGCACTCGATCGGGACAAGCGAGGGAGATGTGGGGGTGACACGAAGCCCGAGGTCCCTGGCAAATCGCAGTCCATCCCCCGTCGCTCCGGTCGACGGATACGAGAGCCCTCCGGTGGCCACGATCACACGGTCAAATTGGAAAGACCGCTCCGCTTCCTGATCGGAGCTCTTTACGACAAGACCCGTGACCTTTCCCTCCTCCGCGAGGATCGAGAGGACCCGGCAGCCGAGCCTGACCTTCACTCCCGCGCGTTTCATGGCGTCGCGAAGGGTGTCGATCACATCCGCCGATTTATCGGATGCAGGAAATGCCCGGTTCCCGCGTTCAATCTTCGTCCGCATCCCGCGGCTTTCGAAGAATTCGATCACAGCCCCGGAATCCATCGTATCATAGGCGCTGTAAAGAAATCTCGGATTGTCGATGACGCTGGATAAAAATGTATCCCGGGTACAGGCATTCGTGAAATTGCATCTTCCCTTGCCCGTAATATAAAGTTTTTTCCCGATCCTCTCGTTCTGCTCGAACACTGTGACCGCATGTCCCTGCTCTGCGATCAGGATCGCAGACATCATACCGGCCGCTCCGGCACCAATGATGGCGATATTGCTCAAATCCACATTCCTCTCAAAAGAAGCGGCTGCTGCATCCTGGAGTCCCGGGATCCGGAACAGACCGCATGGTATGCCAGTCTGCACCGGATCGAAGGCACCGTAGATGCGGCAGCCGTTTGTAACGGAAGCTCCGCAGGTATCTCTTCCTGTCCTCTAGGGAGAGCTTCCTTCATTATTCGTAACTTTAACGAATGGATCCTTTATACCGGATAGGCCTTATTCTCTGCATCCGCAGCCTTTGCGTCCACGCCGGTCGCCTGCGCATCCCTGTACTTGAAGTAATCCATTGCAACTTCCGGGAACAGCGCATAGGTAAGGACATCCTCGTCCTGCTGCTTGTAAGCCTTGATCTTCTCTTCGTACTCCTGAAGCTTCGGCTCAAGAAGGTCTGCCGGGCGGCAGGTGATTGGCTTTTCATTTCCGATGACCTGCTTCTGGATCTCCTCGTTGAACGGCTTGATGCACTTTCCGTACCTGCCGAGGAAGATATCCTTCGTCTCCTGAGGAACGACCATATATCTCTTGCCGGTCAGGACGTTCATGACAGCCTGCGTACCGACAATCTGAGAGGACGGAGTGACCAGAGGCGGCTCGCCCATGTCCTTTCTGACGCGCGGAACTTCCTCGAGCACGTCATAGAACTTGTCCTCAGCGTGCTGCTGGGCAAGCTGGCTCGTAAGGTTCGAAAGCATGCCGCCGGGAACCTGATACTGAAGAGTCTTGATGTTGACGCCCATGTTCTTCGGGTTCATCAGGCCGTTCTCAAGATACTTCTCACGGATCGGACGGAAGTAGTCGGCGATCTCTGCGAGCTTCTCAAGGTTGAGACCCGTATCATATTCCGTGCCGCGGAAAGCTTCGACCATAACTTCCGTCGCGGGCTGGGATGTGCCCAGAGCGAACGGGCTGATGGCCGTGTCGAGAATATCAGCACCTGCCTCTACGGCCTTCATGTAGGTCATGGAAGCGCAGCCGGAAGTATAGTGCGTATGCATTTCAAGCGGAAGGCTCGATCCCTGCTTGAGGGCCGTTACGAGCTCCGTAGCAGCCTTCGGAACGAGAAGTCCGGCCATATCCTTAATGCAGATGGAGTCCGCGCCCATGTTCTCGATCTCTTTGGCGATATTTTTCCAGTAGTCGAGTGTGTAGGCATCGCCCAGTGTGTAGGAGAGCGCGACCTGTGCCTCCGCACCTTCCTTCTTCGCTGCCTTTACGCAGGTCTCAAGGTTCCTGAGGTCGTTCAGGCAGTCGAAGATACGGATCACGTCGATTCCGTTCGCGACGGACTTCTGAACAAAGTATTCGACGACATCGTCCGGATACGGCTTGTATCCGAGAATATTCTGGCCGCGGAAAAGCATCTGAAGCTTTGTCTTCTTAAAGCCGGCCTTGAACTTTCTGAGTCTGACCCACGGATCCTCGTGCAGGAAACGAAGCGCTGCATCGAATGTAGCACCGCCCCAGCACTCAACGGCACGATAGCCGATCTCGTCCAGCATCGGGACAGCCGGGAGCATCTCTTCAGTAGTCATTCTGGTAGCAATGAGACTCTGGTGCGCGTCGCGCAGCACTGTCTCAGTAATCTGAACAGGTTTCTTTATTCCCATTTTATCCTCCGGAAATCACCATTTTAAGCGGCTCTGTGCGGAATTCCGCACGGTCCGCACGATCATTTTGTTACATCAGATGCCGAAAATAGCCATGAAAGTACCGGCCGCAACGGCTGTTCCGATAACGCCCGCGACGTTCGGTCCCATCGCATGCATGAGAAGGAAGTTCGTCGGATCATATTCCGCACCGACCTTCTGGGATACACGCGCAGCCATCGGGACAGCGGATACGCCGGCCGAACCGATCAGCGGGTTGATCTTTCTGTGCGTGATCGCACACAGAAGCTTTCCGAGCATGACACCGCCGAATGTACCGAAAGCGAAAGCCGCAAGACCAAGAACAACGATCTTGATCGTATTGATGTTCAGGAAAGCTTCCGCGGAAGTCGTCGCGCCTACGGATGTTCCGAGAAGGATAACGACGATGTACATAAGAGCGTTGGAAGCTGTCTCCGTGAGCTGACGGACAACGCCGCTCTCACGGAACAGATTTCCGAGCATGAGCATACCGACCAGCGGAGCTGTTGTCGGAAGAATGAGGCAGACAACAATCGTGATGACGATCGGGAAGAGGATCTTCTCGAGCTTCGAGACATTGCGGAGCTGTCCCATCTTGATCTTTCTCTCGCTCTCAGTCGTGAACAGCTTCATGACAGGCGGCTGAATGATCGGTACGAGGGACATATAGGAATATGCCGCCACGGCGATCGGGCCGAGCAGAGAAGTCTGTCCCAGCTTGGAAGCCAGGAAAATGGATGTCGGGCCGTCAGCGCCGCCGATGATGGAGATGGCAGCGGCGGACTTTCCGTTAAATCCGAGCATGATCGCAAGGAAGTACGCAACATAGATTCCGAACTGTGCCGCAGCGCCCATCAGGAAAGAGATGGGGTTCGCGATCAGCGGGCCGAAGTCCGTCATCGCGCCGACGCCCATGAAGATAAGGGACGGCAGGATCGACCATTCGTCGAGCTGATAGAAATAATACAGAAGACCACCGGTGCCGTTCGTCGTCTCGGAAGGGCTCGCGATAATATCCGGATAGATATTTACGAGAAGCATACCGAACGCGATCGGAACAAGCAGAAGCGGCTCATAGTCCTTCGCTATCGCCAAATACAGGAATACCAGCGCAACCACGATCATGATGTAGTTTCCTACCGTCAGATTGAAAAACGCTGTCTGGGCTACCAGATTTGACAGTGTTCCTAAAATATCCATTTAAATGCCTCCGTTTATCAGTTCATTGTCGCGAGAAGATCACCGGACTCAACAGCGTCGCCTGCAGCGACATTGATGCTCGCAACGGTCCCGTCTTCCGGAGCGACGACCGGGATCTCCATCTTCATGGACTCAAGGATGATGACAGTATCGCCGGCCTTCAGAGCGTCACCGACGTTTGCGACGACCTTGAATACCTTGCCCGGAACAGCCGCTGCAACTTCAATGCTTCCCGCAGATCCCTGCGCTGCCGGTGCAGGAGCTGCTGCCGGTGCTGCCACAGGAGCCGGAGCCGCTGCCGGTGCGGGAGCTGCCGCCGGTGCTGCTGCGCCGCCCGCTGTCTCTTCCACTGTAACACTGTATGCTACGCCGTTAACTGTAATCGTATAATTCTTCATTATTATATCCTCCTGGATTCTCTTACAGGGTCCCATGCGGACCCCGGCGCAACGTTTCAGCGCCACTTATTGGTCTTTACTCTCTTAATGGAACGAACTACAAAGCCTTCGACCGGCTTCTCCTCCGCAGCGGCGATCGCTGCGGCGATCACTGCGACAAGCGCCGGATCCATCATCGGATCGCTTTCCTTCTTCGGAGCCGGAGCGGCCGCTGCCGCCGGACTCTTTGCCGGTGCCTTCGGAGCGGACACGGAAGCGTCCTTCTTCGGAGCAGGCGGAGCTGCTGCCGCATTGACAAATTTGAAGCAGTAGATGATAAGGCTCAGAAGGATAAGGACCGCGAATACGGTCAACAGTCCGATGATCGTATTTCCGCCGGCAACAGCCATGCGTTCACCGAAGCTCAGCTTGCTGTCATCGGAATAATCCTGAAGCGTCGTCTTGTACGGCGTTCCGGTCTTATCATAGGTGACGGTGAGCGCCATCTGCGCATTATCCTCTCCCGTAAGGATGATCCTTCCGGTATATTCATATTTCTCGCGGGCGACTTCGTCCACGACGGCATTCGTCACGGCGCCGTGCGCATCGTTGAATGCTTTCCAGCGGGCAGCCAGATCATTGTCGAAGGTCAGGCCCACGACCACGGCTCCCTGCTCTTTATACTGCATGAAATTCTCATAGGTCGCCTGAACAAAGACCGCAGCCAGGCTCTCCGTCTGCGTCCTGATCGACGCAAGATTCTGCTCTCGAATGCCTTCTATCGCTTCCGCCTCGATCTGAGTGGATGTCTTGCTGCACCCGGTAAATGAAAAAGCCGCAACAACAAGTACCAGAAAGGCAATTACAAGTTTTTTAAAATTCTTCATTTATTCCGCCTTTCTCAAATCGTTCCGTGCTTCCTCTCCGGACGATCCTCTCTCTTTGTGTAGAGCATCTCAAAAGCTCCGATCACATACTTTCTTGTGTCGGCTTCCTCGATAATCGTATCGACATACCCTCTCTGCGCGGCAGAAAGAACATTCTGCTGAAGCGCGGCGTATTCCTTCGCGGCTTCATTCATGCTCTTCGCGTCTTTGCCTGCTGCAAGGATCTTGCCGGCCTGCTTTGCGTCCATCGTCCCGATCTCAGCGCCCGGCCATGCATATACGATGTCCGCACCGACTGCTTTCGAGCCCATGATCACGTACGCACTCCCGTAGTTCCTGCCCGTGACGACCGTGACCTTCGGAACAGTAGCGTTCGCGTAAGCGGATGTAAGGAGCGCAGCCGCCTCCGGCATCGCATACTCTGCCTTCTCCGAATTCCTGACAGCCGCTGCGTTCGCAAGCGTAAGGACCGGAATGTTGAAAGCGTCGCAGATCTTTATAAAGCGGGCTGCCTTCTTTGCGCAGTTCGGGCAGATCGTATCCCTGACCCCTCTGTTCGCGACGACGCCGACAGTCTGGCCGTTCAGGCGCATGAAGCCTGTGACCATATTCTTACCGAATTCTTTCTTCAGCTCGAAGAAATCCCCATTGTCGGCGATCTGTGCAGCGATCTGCGCCGCATCCCCGGACAGCGTGGAGAGGTTCGGTGTGGAACGGTTCAGGTCATCCGTGCAGTCACAGATCTCACCGTCGTCCTCGTTGTTGCAGGGAAGGAACCCGAGAAGTCTGCGGACCTCGGCGATCACTTCCTCCTCGCTGCCGGTCACATCGACATTCCCGGCTTCCGCCTGAAAGGCAGCAGAAGATGTGTCCTTTTTGTCCGCGCTGTTCCCTTCGACTGCGTCCGGTGTATGCACGAAAAGCTTTGCACCGTCAGACATAAAGGCAAAATCAGAGAGTGCGGGGATAAAGGAAAGACCGCCGCCGCATGTACCGAGTACCACTGTAATCTGCGGCACAACGCCGGAAGACATGATCTGGCGATTCATGATCTCACCCAGTGCATTCAGCGCATCCGCCGCTTCCTCGATACGGACGCCTGTGGAATCCAGTACGGCAACGACCGGTGCACCCATTTTGCGCGCGAGATCATAGATCCGGACGATCTTTTTTGCGTGCATTTCTCCGATGGAGCCGCCAAGAACAGCAGCATCCTGACAGTATACATACACAAGGCTGCCGTCCACTGTGCCGTATCCGGTAAGAACACCATCTGACGGAGCGGACTTTGCTGTCAGGTTGAAATCCGTGCTGCGAGCTGTCACCTGGGCACCGATCTCAACGAAGCTATTCGCGTCGAGCAGTGCATTCACTCTGCCCGCAGCTGTTTGCGTAACACTCATCATTACTCCTCCATTTTATGAATACTTTGATGATACTATAAAAACCCGTTTTCTGTACTATGATAACGCAGCGCTTCATTTTTTACAACTGAATTATTTGTAATCTCTTACATTTGATCATTATGTATATGGAAAGAACAAAGAGCCGCATTGCGGCTCTTTGCGCGCTGGTGCGCGCAAGCGTCAGCTTGCACTTTCAGATGCGCACCAGTCGCATCCTCGCGGAGCGTTTTTGTGTAATAGGAAACGAAGTTTCCTATTACACAAAAAACGGATCCCGCAATATATGGAAATCCGCTTTTCAAAAAACTCTATATGTGGATGACGCCTCTGTCGGTCACGATTCCCCTTTTATGAGGAGCAGTGATCAGACACCCACCTTTATACCCGCTTCATTCTCGGCCTCCGCCCTGAAGTCTTCAAGCCGCACCGGGCTTATGTCCGGCAGCTCGTCTTTTGAGGACACTCCGAATGACCGCAGGAATTCCTCGGTCGTCCCGAAGAGCACCGGTCTGCCCGGCAGTCTTGCCCTTCCCAGTTCCTTCACGAGTCCGTACTCGATGAGCCGGTTGACGGCATGGTCCGAGTTCACGCCTCGGATCCGTTCTATCTCCGATTTCGTGACCGGCTGCTTGTAAGCAATGACCGAGAGCGTTTCCAGCTGTACCTCGGAGATCTTCGGCTTTTTCGGCTGCAGCTCGAGCTTGATCAGTTCATCATAGAATTCGGGATTCGTGCACATCTGTAAAGAGTCCTCAAGCTCTATGATGCGGATCCCCCGTTCCTCTCTCTCGTACTGCTCCTTAAGGGAACGGGCGGCCTCACAGACCTCATCCGTCCCGATCTCAAGAGCTTTCGCGATATCCGTCAGTCTGGTGGCTTTCCCTGTTGTAAAAAGAATCGCCTCCAGCACTGCTTTGATCCTTGATCCATCCATACTTTTCTCTCCGTGAAGCGGTCTGCCCGAAACAGACTTTTTCAGTTCCCGAAATCCGCCTCAATATTGACGCCGGAAAGATCCGCTCCCGGCACAGCTTCGATCAGAATATCGCCGGCCGTCTCCTCCTGAGACGCCTCGATGATTCCGTATTTCATAAGTTCCAGCATTGCGAGAAATGCGACGATCGTCTGCATCCTGCTCTTCTGCTTTGTGAGGAGTTCCCTGAAGGAAAAGCGTTTTCTCTTCTTCGCGAAGTCCGCGACTTCGCGAAGCTTGTCCTCCATACTGACTTCCTCCTTCTCGATCGTTCCGAAACTGCTGCGGATCGGATCGATCTTGTCCGTCTGCCTTCGGATGATCGAATCGAACACCGCGGAAAGCTTCTGCAGGGTGAGGTCCGCCGTCAGCTCGGCGGGGTCGATCTCAGGGCGGAAGCTTTTGACTTCCTTCGGAGTCGTATCCGGTTTGAAGAGCCGTTTTTTCGCCTCCTCCATCCTGTCCCGGAGTTCATAGGACATATATTTGTACATCTTATATTCCAGGAGCTGAGCGACCAGCTCTTCTCTGGGGTCGATCTCCTCCCCCTCCTCGTCCACATCGGGCGGAAGGAGCATCCTGCATTTGATCGCAATGAGCTCGGCCGCCATCACCATGAACTCGGACATGACACCGAGGTCTGTCTCTCTCATTTCCCGCACGTAGGCAAGATACTGATCCGTGATCTCCACGATCGGAATATCAAAAATATTGATCTTATTCTTGTCGATCAGATGCAGGAGCAGATCCAGAGGCCCGTCAAATACAGGCAGTTCAACCGTAAGTGCCATATACCCTCCTCACATATCGCAAAAAGGCACATTAGAATTTTGAAGCGATACACTTTCCATGAGATCGGCCGTTCATTCAGACCGCGTCAATACATACGATCTCGCGCGGGTTGAAGATGCGGATCGGCACCGAATGATCGCCGAGACCTCCCGAGACCACGAGATGTGCCCCCTTTCCTTCGGTTCCGGGAAATGAAGTGCGAATTCTCTCCGTCTCTTCCTCTCCCCGCACCGTGGAAAGCTCCTCTCCGGCTGTGTCACAGCGCACTTTTCCGGAAGCATCCCGGAAATAATGTCCGTAGCCGTATTTCGGAAATGGATATCCGTAGGGACTGAGCAGCGCATGTCCGGTAAACGGAGAGCGAACAACGCCCCCGTGATAGTGTCCCGATACGATAAGATCCGCTCCCCAGTCCAGGTACGCTTCCGCAAATTCGGGATTATGGGCCATCAGGATCTGGAATTTCCCGTCGTCAGCCCTCTCCCCGATCCTCATCCTGATATCGTCTTCCAAAAGATGATGTCTTTTGAACTTCCTGTACTTGCCGAGCTGGAGCTCGAGACCGGCAATGTCACAAGGACCGCCGGGGGTCCCGACCGTTGTCCTCGAGTTATTGAGGACGACGACGCCCGCATCCCGGATCGACAGGAGAAAGTTCCCGTAGCGGCTCCTGCTGAAGGTCCGGTACTGGGTCTCATGATTTCCGTTCGAGAAGAAGACCGGTGCGATCTCCGGGAGAGTACTCAGAAAGTCGACTGCGGTGCGATAAGGAAGCCACGGTCTTCCCACCAGCATATCCCCTGCGCACAGAATGATATCGGGCCGAAGCTCCCGCACAAGATCTGTGAGGGAGCTGTTCCCCCCCTCATAGATCCTGCTGTGCAGGTCCGTAAGAAGAACGAACCGGACCGGTCCGGACAGCTTATCCGTTTTTACTTTATATGATTTGACGATCGGCCGGTCCATAAAATCAAACTCCTGATGTCCCTCCGGAAGGCAGCCTCTTTTTTTCGAAAGCTGCTTACGCAGCTTCCGATAAGATCTGTTTTTCATCGCGTGAATGTACTCACGATGAAGGCCGTCTTCACTTTGTGCGCGTATTCATGAATAAACATGAGATACGCGCGATGAATAATAAATCCCCGACATAAAGTCGGGGATCCTATGTATGTCAGTTATATTTTCTCTTGCGGGCAGCCTCAGATTTCTTCTTGCGACGAACAGACGGTTTTTCGTAATGTTCGCGCTTGCGGATTTCCTGCTGGATGCCGGCCTTCGCACAGCTGCGCTTGAATCTTCTCAGCGCACTGTCAAGCGATTCATTCTCTTTTACGATAATGCCTGCCATACTGATCTCACCTCCCCCTGACCACGTGGGGTTATTTGCTTTATGTCTCATACATGCCGGGATACAAATCCCCGATAAGCCTAAAGCTTTTTTATTATATCCTCAGAATGCATGCCGCGTCAATGTAAAAAACAAATTTTTTTCTCTTTGAAAGAGGTCCGGGCCGGAATATCACTTGATCTGGCTTCTTACGATCTCCAGAGCCTTGCTGATCGCGTCCGGGATGCCGGAAGCATTTTTGCCGCCTGCCTGGGCAAGGTTCGGACGTCCGCCGCCGCCACCGCCGACGAGCTTTGCCGCCTCGCGGATAATATTTCCCGCGTGAGCCCCGCGCTTTACGGCATCATCCGTCGCCATGACCATCAGGTTGACCTTCGGACCGGCCGAAGACGCAAGGATCACGACGCAGCTGCCAAGCTTCTCCTTCAGGGAGTCGCCGAGATCTCTCATCCCGTTCATGTCAACGTTCTCCAGCGCTTTTGCGACGACCGAAACTCCGTTGATATCTTCCGCATCGGAAGCCGCGTCGCCGAGGGAAGCCTGCGCCGCCTTCGCCTTCATGGATTCGATCTCGGACGAGAGGGCCTTGACCTCCTCCTGAAGCTTGCGCGCCTTCTCGAGAACGTCACCGTTCCCGGCACGAAGAACGTCGGAGACAGAGAGGAGCGTCTCCTCGATCCCGCGGTAGTATTCAAAGACATTCCTGCCTGTAAGAGCTTCAATTCTGCGAACGCCTGCCGCCACGCCGTTCTCCGCGACGATCTTGAACGCCTGGATCTCGCCCGTGTTCTTTACATGCGTGCCGCCGCAGAATTCCTTCGAGAAGTCGCCCATCGAGACAACGCGGACCTTCTCTCCGTATTTTTCTCCGAAGAGAGCCATCGCTCCGGTCTTCTTCGCCTCATCGAGCGTCATGACATCCGTTCTGACACTGATCTCTTCACGGATCTTCTCGTTGACAAGATCTTCGACCTTCCTGATCTCTTCCTTCGTCATCGGCTTGAAATGCGCGAAGTCAAAGCGCAGACGGTTCGGAGCCACGTAGGATCCCTTCTGCTCAACATGCTCACCGAGAACAACCTTGAGGGCCTTCTGAAGAAGATGTGTGCCCGAATGGTTCTTCTCCGTATCCAGTCTTCCTTCCCTGTCAACGCGCAGAGTGACTTTATCGCCGACCCGGAACATTCCCTTTGTCATCACGCCGGTGTGGACCGTCTTGCCGTCAAGAATAGAAATCGTATCCTCTACTCTGAACTCGCCTTCCGCCGTCTCGAGAACACCCTTGTCACCGATCTGACCGCCCTTCGTCGCATAGAAAGGTGTCTTCTTCGTGATGACTGCACTCCTCATGCCTTCCGTGAGCGCCTCCACGAAATCGCCCGCATCATCCTCCGTCACCTCTGTCATGAGAAGCACGATCTCGGACTCGTCGCAGAGCGTATCGTATCCCGTGAACTCCGTCTGGAGGGCCGGATCCACCTTGTCATATACAGTGAGCTCCTTGCCCATGTAGTTCGTGGTCTTTCTGGCCTTGCGGGCACGCTCCCTCTGCTCCTTCATGCACGCTGCAAATGCCTCCTCATCGACCTCATATCCCTTCTCTGTCAGGATATCTTTGGTGAGGTCGAGCGGGAATCCGTATGTGTCATAAAGTTCAAATGCCTTCTCTCCGGAGAGGGTCTTTTCATTTTTCGAGGCGAGCTCATTCTCGAGATCTGCGAGGATCTTAAGGCCCTGATCGATGGTCTTTCCGAAGGCTTCCTCCTCCTTGTCGAGGACTTCGTGGATAAATACGCGCTTTTCCTCCAGCTCCGGATAGCCCTCACGGGACGTCTCGATCACAGTCGCGGACAGATCTGCGAGGAAAGTCCCGCTGATGCCCAGAAGACGTCCGTGTCTTGCCGCACGGCGGATCAGTCTGCGGAGGACATATCCGCGCCCTTCGTTCGACGGCATGATTCCGTCGGAGATCATGAATGTCGCAGAACGGATATGGTCCGTGATCACGCGGACGGAAACATCCGCATTTTCATCCTTATTGTATGTCACGCCCGCGATCTCGCAGACCTTGTCTCTGAGCGCGCGGATCGTGTCGATATCGAACATGGAGTCGACGTCCTGTACCGCGACCGCGAGACGCTCAAGGCCCATGCCGGTATCAATATTCTTCTGCTTCAGGGTCGTATAGTTGCCCTTTCCGTCATTTTCGAACTGCGTGAAGACATCGTTCCAGATCTCCATAAAGCGGTCGCCTTCGCTGCCCGGCTCATTGTCCTCCGGGAAGCTTCTGTACTTCTCGCCGCGGTCATAGTAGACTTCCGAACACGGGCCGCATGGACCTGCGCCGTGCTCCCAGAAGTTGTCCTCCTTGCCGAAACGGTAAATGCGTTCCGCCGGGACTCCGATCTCATCCTTCCAGATGTTATAGGCTTCATCGTCGTCCAGATAGACGGACGGATACAGACGGTCCTTGTCAAGACCTACCACCTCCGTCAGGAACTCCCATGTCCAGTGGATCGCCTCGCGCTTGAAGTAATCGCCGAAGGAGAAGTTTCCGAGCATCTCAAAGAATGTTCCGTGGCGTGATGTATGTCCGACATTCTCGATATCGCCCGTGCGGATGCACTTCTGGCATGTCGTCACACGTCTGCGCGGCGGAATCTCCGCGCCTGTAAAATAAGGCTTCAGCGGAGCCATGCCCGCGTTGATCAGAAGCAGAGAATTGTCGTTGTGCGGGACAAGCGAAAATGATTTCATGGCAAGATGTCCTTTTGACTCCATGAAATCAAGGAACATCTTTCTCAGCTGATTAACACCATATTTTTCCACAATAATTTCCTCCCAGGATCTATGTACAGCTTATGATTATTGAACATCTCCAAAGTGCAGCATACGATACGGTATCATCCGCAGGGAGCAGCTCCTGCTCCGTTCTGCCTGCATACGCCGTTCTGTAACAATAACTTTCAAAATTATAGCTCAAACTGTTCCCAAGCACAAGTAGCTTTCTTCGTGCGCTCTGCGGAACGCGAACTCCCGCGCCGGATCTTTGCGGGGATCCGGCTTGCCTTCTGCACTCCCCGGAACACGAAATCGCCCGTCTGTCCGCCGGTCTCATTCCCCGCCGGAGCTTACAGCATCCGCCGCCGCTGTCGCAAGCGCATCGCAGCGTTCATTTTCAGGATGGCCGGCGTGCCCTTTCACCCAGTGCCATGTGATCTCATGGGGTTCCGCCGCCAGAAGAAGCCTCTTCCAGAGCTCATCATTGAGGACCGGCTTCCCGTCAGCCTTCTTCCACCCCCTCTTTTTCCATCCGTCGACCCAGTGGTCATTGAAGGCTTTGATCACATACTGGGAGTCGGACCAGACATCGACGCTGCACGGCTTCGTGAGCGCTTCCAGTCCGGCGATCACTCCCATGAGCTCCATCCTGTTGTTCGTCGTATTTTCAAATCCCTCCGAGATCTCTTTCTCGTGAAGGACGCCCGCCCTGTCCGTATACGTGAGGATCGTCCCGTATCCTCCCGGGCCGGGATTCCCTCTCGACGACCCGTCTGAATATAAATCTACTTTCATAAGAGGCTCCATTCTCCTGTTTCTTCAAATCGTTCTGCCTGCGCTCTCGCTCCGGTAACGACATCTTCGTCATATCCCGCGACCGAAAGCAGTGTGATCGCGTTCCTTGAGTGCGCCCGCCCCGGCATGAGCTTATAGTTAAAGACAACGTCCTTTCCGCGGACCTCCTCCTCAAAGTGGAGGTTCCTGTATATGCCGTCAAGAATGTATGTCAGTTCAATATCGTGGGTCGCGGCAAAGATGATCCTCTGATCCCCCGCGATCTTGTTCAGTATCTGAGAGGAGGCAGAGATCCGCTCGATGGTGTTCGTTCCGCGCAGGACCTCATCTACGATCCCGAGGACCGGGATCCCGCTGCCGTCCGCCGCCGCGTCCATGATCCGCTTGAGAGACCTGATCTCCACAATAAAATAGCTCTCCCCCTTCACAAGATCGTCCGTGAGGGCCATGGAGGAATACACTCTGAGGAAGGGTGATCTCCAGCTTTCCGCCGGCACGGTCATTATGCTCTGGGCAAGGATCTGGGCGATCGCAGTGCTCTTTAGGAACGTCGATTTTCCGGACGCGTTGGAGCCTGTGATCAGATTTCCGCCGGAAGCCGTAAAGCTGTTCGGCACGGCATCCGGAAGAAGCGGATGCACCATCCCCTCCGCCTCGATCACCACCTCCCGGCCGCTTTCCGGATCATCGTTCTCTGTGAACTCCGGTCTGCAGGAGACCGGAAGATATTCCCTGAAAGAGGCCGCCGCACAGGCTGCGTCAAGCGTTCCGATCCCTCGAAGAAGTGCAAGACACGCATCCTCATTTCCAGAGACCGCGTCAAGCATCTGATCGAATTTGATCAGGTCCGCGTGAAAGAAAAGCTTCATATATTCAAGGAGCATGTCAGAAAGCCCGGTCCCCTTCGTGAGGGACGACGTCACGAGAAACGCGCCTTTTTTGAAGGAGGCGAGCTTCCGGACTGCATCTTCAAGCTCAGCGCAGACCGCCCCGAATTCCGGCACCTTCATCGCACAGATCTTCTCCGCGCACCGGATCATTTTCAGAATGCACGAAAAGGCCCTGATCTGCGTCTTTGTGGTCTCTCTGCTCCTCAGATATAAAATGATGTTCACTGCCATCGTCGGGAGGATGATTCCCAGGCCGATCAGCGGATTCACAAAGAGCAGGATAATTCCCGCAAGCATAAAGATCCCGGGCACGATGAACTTTGCGCTGCCGATCTTCTGTGCATCGCGCAGTGCGGCGAGACCGTCATAAGATGACATTCCCTTCATCCGACCGGTCTCCGCCAGCACATAGAGAAGCTTTTTTCGAGTCTCCTCATCGGATCCCAGGAACCCGATCAGCTGATCCCTGTCGTTAAGCTCCTGCTGATCAAAAGACGGCTTCCTGAGCCATGCATAGAGGACGGAATCTCCCGGGGACGTCATGGTCGCGGCAAGAGCTTTGAAGATCCTGTCCATATCGCAGTCATTCCATGTGATGTCGTCGACCCAATAGGCGTCCGGATCGAAAAGCTCAGATTGGAAATAGTGCGGGATCGATCCGAACTCCTCCGCGCTCATTACCGTATCCGGCATCCTTCCCCAGGACCGGCTGATCTTCTTTATTAAATTCTTTCTCTGTCTCCTGTTCTCCTGGCTGATCATCATGGCCGCTGCCAGAACGATCAGCGCGGAAATGACAAGAAGCGGCGCTGCCTCGGTCAATCTGCTCCTCCTGATATATGTTCGGTCCATGCTTCATCGCGCAGTACCTGCAGATTTATTCATGAGATAAGCGCGCAGAGCAGGACCATCCTTCATCGTGAGTACAATCCCGTGATTTCTGTATATGAGAACCTCTTCGCACCCTGCCGGACAGGATGCCGAAGCGTTCATGCATCGAATTCCATCCCAGTCTATCACTCAGTGTACCGTCTGTCCACAGTCCGTGCCCTCTTCTTTCTCCGCTTCCTCTCTGCGCGGCCCTTCATGTAACCTTTTTTTAATACTTTTGTAGCTTTTCATTTATAATAATATGGTAATTTGAATTATAATTTGCTTTTTTCAGCACTCTGCAGTGCCCTGTTCGCGAGGACCCCGGACACCTCCGGACCGCATTGTTCAGGCGGCACTGACTGCTGCGCGGAGGTTATGTATGATCCCTTCTTTAACACTGAATACCGGAGCTTCCATGCCGGCGCTCGGACTTGGTCTCTTTAAGATCACCGACCAGGCAGCCATGGACCGCACAATAAGCGATGCGCTGAGTATAGGCTACCGCCTTTTCGACACCGCATCCGTCTACAAAAACGAAGCGGAGCTCGGGAATGCTCTCATGCGCTGCCATGTGCCGCGCGAAGAGCTTTTCATCACGACAAAGGTATGGAACACTGCCCAGCGGATCGGTAATATCGAGGATGCGCTCGAGAGAAGCCTTGAACGTCTCCGTCTTGACTACGTGGATCTCTATCTGATCCAGTGGCCCGTACCCGGATGCTACCTGGACACCTGGCTCAAGATGGAGAAGCTTTTCCGCAAAGGCCGTGCCAGAGCGATCGGCGTCTCCAATTTCAGTGCGCGGGAGATCAACGACCTTCTCCTTCATTCCGATGTCGTTCCTGCCGTGAACCAGATTGAGTATCATCCTCTCTATAATCAGGAGGAGACGCGGGCTTTCTGCGCAAAGAACGGGATCACGGTCCAGGCCGCGGCTCCGCTCGCACGGGGCACTTATCTCGGGATGAGCAACATGACGCGTCTGGCGGAAAAGTATCACCGGAGCGAGGCGCAGATCGGGCTGCGCTGGATCATCCAGAAAGGTGTCGGAGCCATCCCCAAGACAGTCCGTACGGACAGGCTCCTCGAGAACACGCAGATTTTTGACTTCGAGCTCACGCCGGACGAGATGATGGTCCTCGACTCCCTCAACGAAAATTACAGGACTTCCGGGATCCCGGAGGATCTCGCACCGTTTCTTACGTGAAGCCGGAGGAAAGTATTCAGAATAAGAGATTTCGTTTCCAGCTCCTGAGTCACGTCAATTATCGCGCGAAGAAGGCTGGTTTCACTCTGCGAGTGTAGCGCATGTATATATTCACGTGCATTGCACTATGAAGAATAAAAAGGCCTCCGTGCCGGGGCGTCGGCAGATCCTCTCTTTCGAAGAGATTTATCTGCACCTGACGTTCCGGCACGGAGGCCTTTTCATCTCTGACGCGGGATTCCCGCGGTTTCCGTTTTATTTCCAGCCTTCCGGCAGGTCTTCTCCCTTCACGGGAACCTCCATCTTCCTGTCCCTGAGCATCAGATCAAGGACGGCGGTCTTCGGATCCTTTCCCTCAAAGAGGACCTTATTGACCTCCTCCGTGATCGGAAGCGTCACATTATACTTCTTTGCGAGCCCTATGGCAGCCTTTGCCGAGTATACACCCTCAACGACCTGCCCGACCTCGCGCATGGCTTCCTCCATGCTCTTTCCCTGTCCGAGAAGAATGCCCGCGCGGCGGTTCCTGCTGTGCATGGAAGCGCAGGTCACGATCAGATCGCCGATCCCGGAGAGACCGGACAGTGTATCCGGCTGCGCGCCCATCCTGATCGCAAGCGAGGACATCTCATGGATCCCTCTCGTGATCAGCGCGGCCTTCGTATTATCTCCGAATCCCATTCCGTCCGCCATACCGGCTGCGAGCGCAATGACATTTTTCAGAGATCCGCCGAGCTCGACGCCAAGGACATCCGGACTCGTGTACACCCGGAATACCTCGCTCATGAAAATGTTCTGTACATACTCCGCCATCTCACGATCTTCCGATGCCGAGACGATCAGCGTCGGAAGTCCGATAATGACTTCCTCCGCATGGGACGGACCTGAAAGCGCGCCGATGACGCAGTCGGGCATGAACTCGGAAAGGATCTCCACCTGTGTCTTCAGGGTCGTCTCCTCGATTCCCTTCGTCACCGTGACGATCCTCTGCCCCGGCTTCGCAAACGCAGCCATCTTCTCCGCCGTCGCACGCGTAAAGGGCGATGCAACGGCCATGACGATGAGATCCTTATCCCGCATCGCAGCCTCAAGGTCGGCCGTGAAGTCCAGTTCCTCCGGCAGCACGACATTCGGGAGATTCGGATGAATATGCGTCTTCTTCAGACTCTCCGCCTCGGCGGGAAACGGACTCCACATGAGAACAGAATGTCCGTTATTGCACAGAAGTCTCGCAATACCGGTCCCCCAGGTGCCTGCCCCGATCACAGATACATAAGCCATGATAAACCTCCAATCTCAATCCTTTTTGTTTTTCTTTGTCAGATACGTCTTTCTCTCGGTACCTGAGAGAAGTCTCGCAATGTTCTCCCTGTGGAGGAACCACGTAAGGGCTGCGAGGCATCCGATGATGACATACATCTCGTACAGATATCCCTGGGAGACGCCGAATTCTCCCATCTGTCCCAGTATAATGGTGCCGGCAAAAAATACGAGGGCACCGGTCAGGCTTCCAAGCGATACATAGTGCGTCGTGAAGAAGATCAGGGCAAAGAGGACGAACCCGACGAGGAGAATCTTCCACGAGAAGACGCCGATCAGTCCGGCCATGGAAGCGATCCCCTTTCCCCCACGGAACTGCATGTAGAACGGGAAGCAGTGCCCGAGAATTGCGCCTGCGCCGGCATAGAGGCCGCACAGGATCGCGGGAAGCTCACCGCCTCCGAAAAGCTTCGAAGCGATCAGGAATGCGAGTACGCATTTCGTGATATCCCCGACGAGCACGATGATTCCGGCCTTCGCTCCGAAGTTCCGAAGAGCGTTGGTCGTGCCAGAATTTCCGGAACCGACTTTTCTGATATCGATCCCCTTTGTCTTGCCGTAAATGAATGCTGTCTGGAACAGCCCAAAGCAATACCCTATTAAAAGACACAAGAGTCTGGTCAGCATGTTCTCTCTCCTATAAATGAGAACTGTTTCTCAGTCCTCATAATCATGATCCTGCCCGCTATGCAGACCGGTCTGTCGGATCTGCTCCGCAGCCTCCGATAAGATCTGCATCTCAGTCCGGCCGGTCCTTTTCACTTCTCTCCCTAATGATAAAGCGCAGCGATGTTCCGCGGAAATCGAAGGTCTCCCGGATCTTATTCTCAATATACCGCTGGTAGGAGAAGTGCATAAGCTTCTTGTCATTCACGAAAATGACGAACGTCGGAGGCACGATGCTCACCTGCGTAATGTAGTAGAGCCGTAAACGTTTTCCCTTGTCCGTCGGCGGGGAATTGAGGGCGACCGCCTCCGACATGATCTGGTTCAGGATTCCCGTCTGGATCCGACGGCGCTGATTCTCAAGGACAAGCTCGATCGCGTCGAAGATCTTCGGAAGCCGCTGTCCGGTCTCCGCGGAGACGAACAGGATCTCCGCATACGGGAGATAGGAAAGAATGTTCCTTATTTTCTCAGAGTATTCTTTCACCGTGTTCGTGTCCTTCTCCACCGCGTCCCACTTGTTCACGGCGATCACGATCCCCTTGCCGCGCTCGTGCGCGATCCCGGCGATCTTCGCATCCTGCTCCGCAATTCCTTCCACCGCATCGATCACAAGGATCACGACATCCGCCCGGTCGACCGCCGTGACTGTCCGGATAATACTGTACCGCTCGAGCTCTTCCTTGATCTTGCTCTTTCTGCGAAGTCCTGCCGTATCAATAAAGGTATAGGTCTTTCCGTTCCAGCGGACCGGAGTATCGATCGCGTCGCGGGTCGTTCCCGCGATATCGGATACGATGACTCTGCTCTCTCCGAGCAGCCTGTTGATGATGCTGGACTTCCCGACATTGGGCTTTCCGACGATCGCGATCCGCGGAATATCCGTCTCTTCCGGGAGGCCGACGCCCTCTCCGAAGTATTTCGCGACCTCGTCGAGCATATCTCCGATCCCCTGACGGTTCGCGCTGGAGATCGGAAGCGGGTCGCCCAGGCCCAGCGAATAGAACTCATAGATATTGGCTTCCTGCTTCTTGAAGTCGTCGATCTTGTTGACGGCAAGAACGACCGGCTTTCTGGATTTCCGCAGCATATCCGCCACCCGGGCATCCGCGTCGACCAGCCCGTCCTTCGAGTCCACAAGGAAAATGATCACATCCGCCGTCTCGATCGCGATCTGTGCCTGCTCACGCATCTGGCGGAGAAGGATATCGTTGGATTCGGGCTCGATCCCGCCTGTATCGATCAGCGTGAACTCATATCCCGTCCAGCTCACCTCCGCATAGATCCTGTCCCGGGTCACTCCCGGAGTATCCTTTACTATAGAAATATTCTCTCCGGCAAGCGCATTGAAAAGCGTAGATTTTCCTACATTCGGTCTTCCGACAATTGCTACAATGGGTTTGCTCATCTATTTTCTCACTTTCTGTTCAGATTATCGTCCGGTGACGATACCGCTTCCATGTTCACTCCCAGCTCTCATAGACCTGCCGTTCCTGCGGCACAGCGGAATCCATGCCGAGGCAGGCCCTGACAAATTCTTCTCCTCCGGTCCATGTGATCCTCACCGGCATCGAGAGTTCTCTCTCGACGTCCTCCGTCGTCAGGTCATCGAGAAAGACCTTCTCTCCGCTCCTGAGCATGGAGACCGGCAGAAGAAGTTCATCCGCCGTTCCCGCATCGGGCCGGAGCTGTCCGATCAGGTCTCCGCCTGTGATCAGACCGCTGACCGTTATGCGTTCCCCGAAGAAATCATTTCTGATGGAGATGACGCGGATACGGACCTTCGGCCATCTCTCCCCGATCCATCCCGCGATCTTTTTCAGATGATCCTCGATCAGCTTTCCGCAGGCAAGAATTATCTTTCTCTCTCCGCCTGCCGCAGCCTTATCTGCTTCACGGAGAAATTCCGGGCTTTCGAGCGTCGCTTTGACTTCATTTTCAAGGAGACGGACCATCCCCACTCCGTTCTCCAGCTGGAGATATCCGTCGTACCTCTCCTCCTCGGGGAGCTCTCTGCCAGCGAGGATATACCACTCGTCCGAGGCGTGCACAAAGTGCGGGGAGACCGGATCGACATTGTCCGCGGCAAGTTTTTTCTGCCACCCTTCAATCTGATCGATCACCGCTCCGGCGGATTCCGCGTCGAACGGGATCAGTTCGGCCAGACCGTCCCTGTACTTCGTCAGTCCGACGGGGACGACCGAGACGCTCCGCATAGCAGGGCGATAGGATGAGAGATCCCGGATCGTGCGGTCCAGTTCATCCCCGTCGTTGATCCCGCGGCAGAGCACGACCTGCCCGTTCATGAGGATCCCGGCGTCACAAAGAGCCCGGATCCTCGGAAAGACATCTCCCGCGAAACGGTTCCCCAGCATCCTGCGGCGCAGGCCGGGATTCGTCGTGTGGACGGAGATGTTGATCGGTTCCATATGATACCGGATGATCCGCTCGATATCGGCGTCCTTCATATTGGTGAGGGTGACATAATTTCCCTGAAGAAAACTCAGCCGCGCGTCATCATCCTTGAAGTAGAGCGTTTCCCGCATCCCCTTCGGCATCTGGTCTATGAAGCAGAAAATGCACCGGTTGCAGCAGTTCCTGTAATCGTCCATGAGCGAGCTCTCGAATTCCACTCCGAAATCCTCATAGGTCTCCTTCTCGATCTCGAGAAGGGTCTCCTCCCCGCTCTCCTCCCGGATCAGCACGTTGACAAGTTCGTCATTCATGAGATACCGGTAGTCGAAGACGTCCTCGACATAGATCCCGTTCACGGATACGAGGTACATGCCCGGAAGAACACCCAGCTCCCAGGCGATACTGCCCTCTTCAACATTTTTTATTCTGTGTCCTTCCTGCCGCATGAAATCCCCTCTGGAAAGAAAACCGTATTTTTGCCCTGTCTCCATGCGTTTTCGCCTTACCTACATAGAATTTCCAAAGGCAGAGTTCTTCTCGTATACTAGTTAATTTACCATCCAAACCTCTTTTTGTAAACTTTTAGCAGCCGACAAAACGAGATTCCCCTCATCATATACGATTCTCGTTCTTGTTTTGACTGCCGATTTATGTTATAAACTTTACTAGGTATGCGTTTGCGGGAAAGTCGCGAGCCAGCTCCTTTTCCTTAAATGCATGCATTTCATTCCCGGTCTCACTCCCGGTTCAAACTTATCTCGGAGGATGTTTAATGGCAATGATAGAGAATCATAAGATCCAGATGCCGATCGCGCCTCTTAAGATTGTATACCTCAACGGAAGTCACGAGATGGCAAAAGCCGTTGACAACAGTCTGGTGAAGGCACGCAGGGCAATGGCAGGAAGGATCAAGGAAACGAACTCCCTTTCCGGCTACATCGAACCCACCTATCTGATTGACACGCAGTATGTACGCTTCGGAACCGGCGAGGGCAAGGTCAGGCTCAACGACTCGGTCCGGGGCAGCGATCTCTTCATTATCGGCGACGTGACGAATTATTCCGTGACCTACAAAGTCTGCGGCCGTATTAATCACATGTCTCCCGATAACTATTTTCAGGATCTCAAGCGGGTGATCTCCGCTGCGAACGGCAAGGCGCACAGGATCAATGTAGTGCTTCCGTTCCTCTACGAAAGCCGGCAGCACAGACGCTCCGGCAGAGAGTCTCTGGACTGCGCTCTCGCACTGAAAGAGCTCGCTGATTACGGTGTATCCAATATTATTACATTTGACGCGCACGACCCGCGCGTTATGGATGCCATCCCCCTTCTTGCCTTTGACAATTTCATGCCTACCTATCAGTTCCTGCGCGCTCTGCTCAAGTCGGTTCCTGATCTCAAGTTCGACAAAGAGCACTTTATGGTCATCAGCCCCGACGAGGGCGCTACTGACCGCGCAGTCTATTTCTCAAATATCCTCGGCGCGGATATGGGAATGTTCTACAAGAGGCGTGACTACTCCAGGATCGTGAACGGCAAGAATCCGATCGTTGCTCACGAGTTCCTCGGCGATACGGTAAAGGGCAAAGACTGTGTCATCATCGACGATATGATCGCCTCCGGCGGATCTATGCTGGATGTCTGCCGGCAGATCAAAGCCCGCGGCGCGAACCGTGTCTTCATCTGCACGACGTTCGGTCTCTTCACGGAAGGACTCGACAAATTCGATGAATTCTACGAGAAGGGAATGTTCACGAAGCTGATCACGACAAATCTCACGTACCGCCCGCCGGAACTGATGAAGCGGGAATACTATGTGACTGCCAATATGTACAAGTACATGGCCAACATCATTGATACGCTGAACCATGATCTCTCTATGGAGCGCGTCAAGAGCACCACACATAAGATCACCAAGATCCTCGAGAAGAAGAACCGGTTCCGTGAAGCGGTCAGCAGCAGACTGGAAGATGCAGACTGAGTTCCTCATCGAAGGTCACGCTGACAGGACTTAAAGTCCCAGGTAATATCAAAAAGCAAAAAAGAAGCTCCGCCATGCGGAGCTTCTTTTTTGTCTTATCGAAAGCTGCGAAGCAGCCTTCGATAAAGACCTGCGGAGCGGGCCGAATTATGAATATGGGAACCGCGAAGCGGTTCCCATAGAATCTACGAAAGATCCGGATCAGTCCTCGCTGCCTTCCTGCAGTTCTTCCTGACGAGCTTTGATCTCCTTCTCCTGAACGTCAGCCGGAGCCTGCTCATATCTTGCGAATTCATAGGAGAATTCTCCCTGTCCGCCGGTCATGGAGCGGAGGATCGTGCCGTATCCGTCCATTTCCTTCTGCGGAACTTCCGCCTCAATGATTGTATTGCCCTTGTGATCCGGGTTCATTCCCATTACACGGCCGCGGCGCTTGTTCAGATCGCCCATGACATCGCCGGTGAACTTATCGCGGACCTTGACCTTGAGGCTGATGATCGGCTCAAGAAGAACCGGGCTTGCCTTCAGGAAGCCGTCCTTGAATGCCATATGCGTAGCTGTCTTGAACGCCTGCTCGGAGGAGTCTACCGGATGATAGGATCCATCGTAGAGAACAGCCTTCACGCCGACGACCGGGTAAGCCGCAAGCGGTCCCTTGACTACGCACTCATTGAGTCCCTTCTCAACTGCCGGATAATAGTTCTTCGGTACAGCACCGCCGACGACTTCGATCGCGAACTCATACGGTTTTGACAGGTCGCCGCTCGGCTCGAAGCGCATCTTGACATGACCGTACTGTCCATGACCGCCGGTCTGCTTCTTGTACTTTCCTTCAACGTCAGAATTCTTTCTGATCGTCTCACGGAAAGCGACCTTCGGTGTGTCGAGATCGATGTCGACCTTATAGCGCTCCTTCAGCTTGCTCTTGATGATCTCAAGCTGCTGCTCGCCGATACCGTAGATCAGGGTCTGGCGGTTGGCGGAGTCGTTCACGACCTTGAATGTATTGTCTTCAGCGGCAAGCTTTGTGAGCGAGGAAGCGATCTTATCCTCATCACCCTTCTTGACTGCCTTATATCTCTTGACCGTATACGGTGTGGAGAGCTTTGTTCTCGCAAATACGACCGGGTTCGACTTCAGTGAAAGCGTATCGCCCGTATTCACGTCGACAAGCTTTGCCAGTGCTCCGATATCTCCGGCGAAGAGCTCCGGAACTTCCTGGGACTTGTTTCCTGTCATGATGTAGAGCTTGCCAAGACGCATCTCAGCTTCCTTCTGAACATCATAGAGCGTATCGTCAGCTTTCAGAACGCCTGAGCATACCTTGATAAAGCTGTACTTGCCGATGAACGGGTCCGCGATCGTCTTGAAGACATATGCAGACTTCTGCTTCTGGAAATCAAAGTTCGCCTCGAAGATCTCGTTGGTCTTCTGAACGATGCCGTTGCATGCACGCTGCGTCGGATCCGGGAACATCTCAACGATGTCATCCATGAGGTTCGCAACGCCCTGAAGGTTGATCGGAGAGCCCATGCTGACCGGGACGATCGCGCAGTCACGCATATTGGTAGCGAGCGCCATTGCGATCTCCTTCTCGGAGAACTCTTCTCCGCCGAAGTAGCGGTCCATGAACTCCTCGCTTGTCTCCGCCACAGACTCCATCAGGGACTCTCTGTAGGACTCAAGATACTCCTGAAGGTAATCCGGAACATCGCACGGAACCTTCTCCTGCTTGTTTACAAAGCGGCGGCCTGTCTGCTTCACGATGCTGACATAGCCGACAAACTTTTCATTTTCACGGATCGGCATATGGATCGGAGCGACCTTCTTGCCGTACATTTCCTGAAGATTCTCCACGATCGTACGATAAGAAGCATCGTTGTTGTCCATATTGGTGATGAAGAACATGCGCGGAAGGTTCCTCTCCTCGCAGAGCTCCCATGCCTTCTCGGTACCGACTGTGATGCCGTCCTTTCCCGAGATAACGATAATGGCGGCGTCCGCTACACCGGCAGCCTGCTCCACTTCGCCGACAAAGTCGAAATATCCGGGTGTGTCGAGAACATTGATCTTGACTTTATTCCATTCTACCGGAACAACACTTGCACCGATCGAGAATTTTCTCTTGATTTCTTCCTTATCGTAGTCACTGATGGTATTTCCGTCTGTCACGGTACCCATACGGCTCGTAATGCCGCCAAGGTAAGCCATCGCTTCTGTAAGTGTTGTCTTACCCGCTCCGCCATGGCCAAGAAGCACAACGTTTCGGATTCTGTCAGTTGTATAAACGTTCATAGTAACCTCCAAAAAACATTCTTCGTACATTCTACTAAAAACAGACTGTTTTTTCAAGTATTATGGTATAAAATGACTGAGAAAAGCCTGCGTCCGGATCTACCGGCGCAGGCTTTTTCAGTAAGGACAGACTCCTTATATGCCGATTTTGTAGCCGAGCCCTCTTACATTGCGTATATATCTCGGCTCTCTCGAGTCATCCTCGATCTTGTCCCGCAGATGCGATATGTGTACCATGATCGCGTTCTCGTAGTTCTCGTAAAGCGTTCCGTTGACTGCCCTGCAGATATCCGACTTTGTAAAGATCTCCCCCGGATGCCTCATCAGAAGTCTGAGGATCTTGAATTCGTTGATCGTGAGGTGGATCGCCTCGCCGTTCTTGTAAAGGATCAGAGCTTCATTGTCAAGAAGCAGATCCCCCACCTTCAGCTCACTGTTCTCCTCCGTCAAAGCTTCCGATGCGTTCCACTTCCTGTATCTTCTTACGGCTGCATTGACCCGGGAAACGGCGATCAGCGGATTAAAAGGCTTTTTGATATAATCGTCCGCTCCGTTGTTCAGCACGAGGATCTGTTCCTCGTCATCTTCATGTCCGGAAATGATAACGATCGGCGCAAATGTCTGCTTCCGGATACAGCGGATCGTGTTCATATTCTCTCTGATGTCAGGCTTCATTCCGAGAATAAGGCAGTCCGGATTTTCACAGGCGGCAGCCTCCACGGCGGCGGATTCATCTGTCTCAGACACTTCAAAATGGCTGCCCACAAGATACATACGAAGGATGCTCGATACTTCTCTGTTGTTTTCTACAATTAATATTTTTATATTATCTTCCTGCATAGTCCCATTCCTCCGTTTTTATCCGATAAAAATGTCTGCAAAGTCCGAAGAATTATATTGAATGAAGCGCTCCTGCAATAATTAATAACGCTTAAGTACCTGTAGATATCGTCACATTTCTATGTTGATTTATTTATATCATATAAAAGGACACAGAAAAGACACTAAAGCTTATGTTTTTTGAATTTTTTTAAGAAATCCGGATAAATTTCCTATGAGAGAACAAAGAGCCGCATTGCGGCTCTTTGCGCGCTGGTGCGC
>CAMOXU010000031.1 GCA_946629525.1 uncultured Clostridia bacterium | reverse complement strand
ATTAGAAAGAGGAAAGGAATCTGAGATGGCAATTCGTACCGTTCGCACCGTAGGAGATCCGGTGCTCGAGAAAAAATGCAAAGAAGTCAAGGCAATGACTCCCAGAATAGAGGAACTCATCGACGACATGTTCGACACCATGTATGAGAGCAACGGGGTCGGCCTTGCAGCTCCGCAGGTCGGAGTCCTCCGGAGGATCATCGTCGTGGATACCGGAGACGATCCGCGTGTACTCATCAATCCGGTCATCGTCGAGTCGGACGGAGAGCAGACCGGGGAGGAGGGCTGCCTGTCCTATCCCGGAAAATACGGCATCGTGACGAGACCGATGCACGTGGTCGTCGAGGGACTTGACCGTGAGATGAAGCCTGTGCGCATGGAAGCGGAAGGTCTTCTTGCGCGCGATTTCTGTCATGAGATCGATCACCTTGACGGGAAAATGTATATGGAGCTCGTCGAGGGTGATATAAAGGATGCAGCGGCCGAGGCCGCTATGGCGGAGGAAGCGGATGAGTGACACAAAGGTCGTATTTATGGGAACGCCGGAGCTTGCAGCGGAAGTGCTCCGGGCGATCCTTGATGCCGGTTACCGTGTGACGGGCGTCGTTACGCAGCCGGACAGGGCGAAGGGCAGAAAGAAGACGCCCGTGATGTGCCCGGTCAAGGAGCTTGCGGTAAGCGAGGGACTGCGTGTTTTCCAGCCGCAGAAGGTAAGGCTTCCGGAAGCTGTGGAAGAGGTGAGGAGCATGGAGCCCGACGTGATCGTCGTCGCGGCTTTCGGGCAGATCCTGCCGAAGGAGCTTCTTGACATTCCGCGATACGGCTGCATCAATGTACATGCCTCCCTGCTTCCGGAATACAGAGGCGCGGCCCCGATCCAGCAGGCGATCCTTGACGGAAGGGAAGAGACCGGTGTCACGATCATGCGCATGGATGAAGGCCTGGACACAGGAGATATGATCGCGAAGACGACGGTCCCGATCAGTGAAGAGGATACGGGCGGGAGTCTCACGGAGAAACTCGCGAAAGCCGGGGCGGAGCTTCTTGTCGAAACGCTTCCCCTTATCATAAACGGCGATGCAGTCTATACACCGCAGCCGGCGTGCCCGGATATGCCCTATGTCCGCACGATCAAAAAGGAACAGGGCAGGATCGACTGGACACAAGACGCGGCCTCGATCTGCCGGAAGGTGAGGGCTTATTCGCCCTGGCCGAGCGCATTTACCGAGATCGACGGAAAATCATTCAAGATATGGAGAGCGCACACCGGGCAGACCTTTGGAGAAGGCGCACCCGGGGAGATCGCATTCGATGCGGACGGGCACATGGCTGTCCGTACAGGGGAGGGGATGCTGTACCTTGACGAGGTGCAGATCGCCGGGAAATTGCGGATGCCCGTATCGGACTTCCTCCGGGGATACAGAGTGACCCCCGGAAGCAGACTGGGCTGACCGGAGGTGGAGTAACTTGACAACGAACAATGTAAGAGAGATCATTCTCGATATTCTCCTCTCAGTGTTCCGGGACGGAGTGTACAGTCACAACGCGATACACGGCGCGCTCGAGAAGGTCCAGTATTTTTCAAAAAGAGACAGGGCATTTATCACGAAGGTCTGCGAGGGGACTGTTGAGCGTCTGATCGAGCTCGATTATATCATCGATAAGTTCTCCTCCGTTCCGGTCACGAAGATGAAGCCCGTCATCCAGAATATCCTGCGGAGCGCGACCTACCAGATCTGCTTTATGGGGGGTGTTCCGAATTCGGCGGCGATCAACGAAGCGGTTAAGATCGCTCAGGCGAGAGGGTTCTACGGGCTGAAAGCGTTCGTGAACGGCGTCCTCCGGAATATCGCGAGAAGCGCGTCCGATATTGAGTATCCGAGCAGGAAGAGCGAACCGGTCCGGTACCTGTCCGTCCGCTACTCGATGCCGGAGTGGATCGTGGAAGAGTGGCTCATGGAATTCGGCGAGCTCGTGACCGTCAGGATGCTCGAGAGCTTCCTTAAGGAGCGGCCCACGACCGTGAGACTGAAGCTTCATGCGGCGAATAAGAAGGATATCCTTCAAAGCCTCCGGAGCCAGGGAGTCACGGTGTCCCGCGCGCCCTATGTGAATTATGCCTATAACATTTCCGGGTACAACTATCTGCCTGCGCTTGACGCGTTCATGAAGGGATGGATCTTCCCGCAGGACGTGAGCTCGATGCTCGTGGGAGAGTGCGCGAAGCCGGATCCCGGCGATTATGTCATCGATATGTGCGCCGCGCCCGGCGGAAAGTGCCTGCACGTGGCGGATATGATGGGCGGATTCGGGATGGTCGACGCGAGGGATGTCTCGCAGGATAAGGTCTCCCTCATTCAGGAAAATGTACGGCGTGCGGACCTCATCAATGTGAGGGCATCTGTCATGGACGCGCTCACCTTCGACGGCGCGTCGGAAGCCCGCGCGGATCTTGTGATCTGCGATCTTCCCTGTTCCGGTCTCGGCGTCATCGGACGCAAGCCGGATATCAAGTACCGCATAACGAAAGCGAAGATCGGGGAGCTCGTAGAGCTGCAGAGAAGGATCCTCCACAACGCGGCCTCCTATGTGAAGCCGGGCGGAACGCTCATGTACAGTACATGCACGATCAGCCGGGAGGAGAATCAGGAGAACGTAAAGTGGTTCGTCGAGAACTATCCGTTCCACACGGAGAGCCTGAACCCGTATCTGCCGCGTGAGATCTGGAGGAACTCGACAGAGGAGGGATATCTCCAGCTCATGCCCGGGATCCATGAGACGGACGGATTTTTCCTGTGCCGCATGAGGCGCGACCCGGAATGACCGAGAATACTATGAAAGATATTTCATCGATGGATCTCGCCGCCCTTACGGAATTCATTCTGTCACTCGGTGAAAAGAAGTTCCGCGCGCGGCAGATCTATGACTGGATCAATAAGAAGAACGCAGCGTCTTTCGACGAGATGACAGACCTCTCGAAGGCCCTTCGGGAGAAGCTTTCCGGCGAGGCATATCTGGCTGCGCCGGAAGCCGTATCCACGCAGGTCTCGAAGATCGACGGGACGATGAAGGTCCTCTACAGGATGCGGGACGGGAGCTTCGTCGAGAGCGTTCTCATGAAGTATAAGCACGGGAACACGGTCTGCATCTCAACGCAGGTCGGCTGCCGGATGGGCTGCAGGTTCTGCGCGTCGACGATCGGCGGGCTTTCGCGGAACCTCACGGCAGGCGAGATGCTCGGCCAGGTGTACGGCATCGAGCGCGCGACCGGCGAGCGGGTCTCCAACGTTGTCTGCATGGGGACCGGGGAGCCGCTTGACAATTATGACAATGTCGTCCTGTTCATCCGCATGCTGACGGATCCGGACGGACATAATATCAGCGAACGGAATGTCACGCTGTCCACCTGCGGGATCGTCCCCGGGATCCTCCGACTGAAGGAGGAGGATCTCATGATCAACCTCGCGCTCTCGCTGCACGCGCCGGATGACGCGCTCCGAAAGCAGATCATGCCGATCGCAAAGAAGTATACGCTCGACGAGATCTTCGATGCGCTGAAGGAGTATTACAGCGTGAACCGCAGACGGCTCACCTTCGAGTACAGCCTGATCGCCGGGGTCAATGATTCCGATGAATGCGTGGCAAAACTTGCCCGGCGCGTGCGCGGTCTGAACTGTCTCATCAACCTGATTCCGGTCAATCCGGTCCGGGAGAATAATTTCGTCGCGCCTTCGGGCGGGGCTTCTTTGGCGTTTCAGAAAAAACTTGAAAAATGTGGAATAAATGTTACTATTAGAAGGGAAATGGGCAGAGATATCGATGGTGCCTGTGGACAATTAAGAAAACGATACATGGAAACGGATAACATATGATAGCATATGCGCTTACGGATGTAGGTCAGAAAAGAAAAATAAATCAGGATAGTGTATTTGCTTCCCAGACGCCGGTCGGAAATCTTCCGAATCTGTTCATAGTCGCAGACGGAATGGGGGGACACAATGCCGGAGATTTTGCTTCGAAGTACGCGGTCAACACGGTAAAGGAATATATCGCGGCCAGTGCAGAGCAGAATCCGATCAAGCTGATCACAGAAGCAATCGCACTTGCCAACAGAGGAATTCTGGAAAAAGCAGCAGAGCATGAGGAAATGCGCGGAATGGGCACTACGATCGTCGTGACGACGGTCATCGACCATTTTGCTTACACGGCTAATGTCGGAGACAGCCGCCTTTATCTGTACGATGGGGAGCTCGTGCAGATCACAAAGGATCATTCACTTGTCGAGGAGATGGTCCGGCTCGGAGAACTCAGCGAGGATGACGCCAGGAATCACCCGGACAAGCATATCATCACAAGGGCGTTGGGAGCATCCAGGAGGGTGGATGCGGATTTCTTTGATTATAAGTTATCGCCGGATGCAAAGATCCTTATGTGCTCGGATGGTCTGTCCAACATGGTCGATAACGTTGAAATCCAGAGAATAATAGAAAAGCCAGCGGCTGCGGAGCAGACGGCGAGGGCATTGGTGGCAGCTGCCAATGACAACGGCGGAATGGACAACATCGCAGTCATTATTATCGAGCCGGATGCAGACGAGGAGGAATAATGTTAAAATCGGGGACTAATTTAGGGGAGAGATACGAGATCGTCGGTCGTATAGGCTCGGGCGGAATGGCTGATGTCTATAAGGCGATGGATCTGAAATTGAATCGTTTTGTCGCGGTCAAGGTCATGAAGCCGGAGTTCCGGGAGGACGGGACTTTCATTTCCAAGTTCAGGAGAGAGGCGCAGGCGGCGGCCGGTCTGGCGAATCCCAATATCGTCAATGTTTTCGACGTCGGGGAGGACCAGGGCAATTATTATATAGTCATGGAGCTGGTCGAGGGCATTACCCTCAAGGATTATATCGCTAAGAAGGGCAAGCTTTCCGTGCGCGAGGCCACAAGCATCGCGATCCAGGTATGTATGGGTCTTGCGGCCGCACATGCGCAGGGAATCGTCCACCGCGATGTAAAGCCGCAGAATATCATTATCTCGACAGACGGCAAGGTAAAGGTGACGGACTTCGGGATCGCCCGCGCGGCATCGTCCAACACCATCAGTGCCAATGCGATGGGGTCTGTCCACTACAGCTCTCCGGAGCAGGTGCGCGGCGGATACTCGGATTCCCGTTCAGACATCTATTCTCTCGGCATCACGCTCTATGAGATGGTCACCGGAAGAGTTCCTTTTGACGGGGAGACCACGGTCGCGATTGCGATCAAGCACCTTCAGGATGAGATGGAGCCGCCCTCGAGATATACTCCGGATCTTCCGTACTCGCTGGAGCAGATCATCGCGAAGTGTACGCAGAAGAGCGTTGACCGCAGATATCAGTCCATGAACGATGTGATCGCAGACCTCAAGCAGTCTCTGGTCGAGCCGAACGGCAGATTCGTCACGATCACGCCGCTCGAGGATCACGCGCAGACAGTCATGATCACGCCTGCCCAGGTGGCAGAGATCCGTGCCCAGAAGAAGGCGTCGGAGATGACGGATAACGGGAAGAAGACCTATGGGTCGACGGAGGCTGCGCAGAAGCCGCGTTCACGCAGGGAGCCCGATTATTCGGACGATGAGCCGGAAGATGAAATTGAAGAGGCGGAGGACGGCATCAGCTCGAAGCTTGAGCATGCGATGACGATCGGTGGATTTATTATCGGAATCCTGATCATCGTTGTCCTGATCTATTTCATCGGAAGGGCGGCAGGCCTGTTCAAGATGAACGGACAGACAGCGAGCTCACCCGCATCGACCTCACAGGTCGTTGAGACGACGTCCCAGAGCGGATCTTCCACGGCTGTTCCGGAGCAGGTCCAGGTCCCGGTCATCATCGGTATGACACAGGAAGAAGCGCAGGCTGAGGCAAACAAGTATAACCTCGGCGTCAAGTATATGGGCGAAGTTGCCTCCACTGAATATTCCGTGGGACAGATCGTGAGCCAGGAGCCGGCAGCAGGCACGATGGTCGATAAGAATACGACAATCAGCTTCTATGTGGCCAGCGGAGCTTACGAGAGCACGATCCCCGAGATCGTGGGTCTCTCTCAGGAAGAAGCGGCAGCACAGCTGAGCGCGGCAGGCTTCAACAATATCAACATTGTGACGCAGGTCGATGAGAATATCGCAGTGGGAACGGTCGTATCCGTATCTCCGGGAGCCGGCGAGACCGTGATGACGGACACGATGGTCACGATCATGGTCAACGCTTCCGCGGACGGAACGACGACCACGGGCGAAAGCCAGCCGGCGGAGATCATCCGGCCGACAGGCGAGGTCGTCTCGGTCCCGGCCTATACAGGTCTTCCGGAGGAGATGGCGACGGAAGCTGCGCGCGCACTGGGGCTCAATGTTCAGATCGAATATGGAGATTCCACCGATTTCGCTACCGGGGATGTTATTGACCAGAGCGTCATCGGCGAGGCGGAAGTCGGGTCGACGCTGATCCTCACGATCAACACGCACACGTGGTGATCCGGCGGGAAAACGAACTATAAAGTATAACGATTGTATGAGAGCAGGGGAAGACAAGCAATTGGCTTCCCCTGTATTGGATTTTAAGAATGCAGGGAAAAATCATTAAGGGAATCGGCGGTTTCTACTATGTGGACTGCGGGGACGGCCGTATCTATGAATGCAGGGCGAAGGGAATCTTCCGGAAGCAGAAGATGAAGCCCCTTGTCGGGGATAATGTCGAGTTTGTCATCACGCACGAGGGTGATATGGAGGGCAGCGTGGAGAACATTTTCCCGCGGGAGAATGAACTGATCCGGCCCGCCTGCGCCAATGTGGAACAGGCTCTCGTCCTCTTCGCGCTGAGAGATCCCGTCCCGAATTTTCAGGTCCTGGACAGGTTCCTGATCTCCATGGAAATGCAGGGAATCCCGTCCGCGATCTGCTTTAACAAGATGGATCTCACGGACGAGAAGGAACGGGAGGAGATCCGGGCGATTTATGAGGGCTCCGGCTATCCGGTGTTTTTCACCTCCTTCGGGGAGACAGGACAGCACGATGAGGTCGAAGCATACCTGGCCGGAAAGACGACGCTGCTGGCCGGCCCGTCGGGGGTCGGGAAATCCACCCTGACGAACCTGTGTCAGGACGTTGTGCACATGGAGACGGGTGAGATCTCAAGAAAGCTCATGCGCGGGAAGAACACGACGAGGCACGCGGAGCTGATTCCCTGCGGGAACAGGACTTATATCATGGATACGCCCGGCTTTACGAATCTCGCGACGACGGGGATCACGAAGGAGGAGCTTCGCTTCTACTACAATGAGTTCTCCGGGTATGAGGGATCCTGCCGCTTTGACGGCTGCGTGCACATACACGAACCGGACTGCCCGGTCCGGGAGGCCGTGGAGGCGGGCAGGATAAACCGGGTGCGCTATGAGAACTACTGTATGATCTATGAGGATCTGAAGGAGCAGGAACGGCGCAGATATTAGACAGGTCTTTTTTCGCGCGTATCTCATGATGGCTCTTATCGGAAGTTCCGAAAGGAACTCACGATCAGGAACACCTCGGCGTTCCTGCCGCGCAGGGATTCGGTTCGGAAGATATCAGCTGACGCTGATCCGGATCCCGCGCCGGGTCTCGCGGGCGAGACTTGAATACGGGATCCGAGAAGCGGTTTCGATCATTGAAATCACGGGCATTGCGCGATGAAGAATAAAAAAGTTGTTTCACTTCGCATATTCATCCTGAAACCCGGACTGCGGAATTAATGTGCCGGAGAGTACATCCCGCGAACTGTCAGGAACATTGGAAAAAAGGAGGTTCATTATGCAGCATATTCTTTCACCGTCACTCCTTTCAGGCAATTTTGCATGTCTTTCTCCTCAGTTCGAGGAGCTCGTGGAGAGCGGAGTCCGCTGGCTTCACCTCGATGTCATGGACGGCGTCTTTGTCCCCAATATTTCCATGGGGCTTACCGTTATCTCCTCCATCCGGAAGGCGACGGACCTTTTTTTCGACACCCACCTTATGATCGTCGATCCGATCCGCTATATTAAGGATTTTGCGGATGCGGGAGCCGATCTCATCAATTTTCATCTGGAAGCCGCGAAGGATCCGGAGGCAGTGATCCGTGAGATCAGGGCATGCGGTAAGCAGGTCGGCATCACCATCAAGCCGGGCACACCGGTCGAAGAGCTTCGTCCGTATGTGGGGCTTGTCGACCTTATCCTCCTCATGTCCGTGGAGCCGGGCTTCGGCGGACAGTCCTATATCCCCTCCTCTACGCAGAAGGTCATGGATCTGCGCAAAATGATCGACGAGAGCGGAAGTCATGCAAAAATTGAGATAGACGGCGGCGTGTCTCCCAAAAACGCGGAGGAGATCCTTCGGGCGGGGGTAGATGTTGTCGTTGCGGGAAGCGCGGTCTTTAAGAACAGTATCTCTGAGAATGTGAAAAGCTTTTATGAAATCTTCGAGCGCGTTGAGAGCGGAGACAGGACATGAGAATTGCAATTGTCTGCGGCGGGACCTCCAGCCGCAGTTTTCTTTCGGCATACTTTAAGAAAAATGAGGTCGATGTGACGATCGCTGCTGACCGGGGATATAACTACCTGACGGAGATCGGGCGCAGACCGGATATCCTGCTCGGAGATTATGACAGCGTCGAGCAGGGGGCAGAGGGCATTTCCTTCTCCGAAGGGAAGATGTATACATATCCCGCGGAAAAGGATTTCAGCGATTCCGAGGCAGCCCTTCACGTTGCCATGGACATCATGAAGGAGCGGGGAGAATCCGGCAGGATCGATTTTCTGTGTGCGACGGGAGGAAGGCTCGACCATTTTCTTGCGAACATCGGGCTTCTCAGGACAGCCCTCCGGGAAGGGGTCGACGCGCGGATCCTCGATGTGAAAAATGAGATCCGCCTGATCGACAAAAGCATTGCGCTTCAGAAAGAGGAGGTCGCAGGCCGGTATGTCTCGCTCATTCCCTACACGGACCGGGTAGAAAATGTGACCCTCAAAGGCTTCCACTATCCGCTCGACGGGGCGGAAGTCAGGTGGGAAGGAACGCTCACGATCAGCAATTTGTGCGAGAAGGAGACGGCGGAGATCCTGTTTGAAAAGGGGATCCTGATCCTCATTTTGTCGGGAGACTGAGCCGGTGGAAAATGTAGGAAGACTGTGCGGAAAATGCCGGGAGACGGAACCGGCGGAAAAGCAGCCGTGCAGTCAGCTGCCGTGAAATTATCCTGCAATTGCGACTTGAAACCCGGTTGCCCTGTGCTTTCCGATAAGTTATAATTATTTCAGGAAGCTGTTCGAATGTTCATGCAATTCATGTGAGACATATGTTTCGCAGCTGCTAAAAGAAGGGCATAAGTTAAAAGGAGGTCGCAGGATGGGTTTATTTGGAAAGATCTTTGAGAAGAAATATTGTGATGTCTGCGGCAATGAGATCAAGATCCTCGGCAACCGCAAGCTGGAGGACGGGAATCTGTGCAAGGACTGCGCGGAGAAGCTCTCCCCGTGGTTCGACGAGAGAAGACATTCCACAGTGGAACAGATCAAGGCGCAGCTCGCTTACCGCGAGGAGAACCGGCCAAAGGCGGCCGCGTTCAACACGACAAGGTCTTACGGGCGCTGCCCGTCGAAGCTCCTCATCGATGAGGGGAACGGAACGTTCATGATTACAAGTGCTGCGGATTTTGCGAAATCGAATCCGGATGTCCTCGAGCTCACGCAGATCACAAGTACCTATCTGGATGTTCAGGAGCACAAGTCCGAACAGAAGAAAAAGGACGCGGAAGGAAAGATGGTGAGCTACAATCCTCCGCGCTACGAATACAGCTATGATTTTTATATGAAATTCTCCGTCAATCATCCATACATCGATGATATGCGCTTCAGGCTGAACCCGAGCGCGGTAAAGACCGGGAATTTCAGTCAGAAGAATCCGGGCGCGGGCATGACGGCCCAGGGCATGCGTCCGGCGACCGCAGGCGAAGCAGCTATGAGCGGACTTGCTGCGGGAGTGGCCGGTGCTTTCGGCGTGAATAACCGCGTGGGCTACAATGCGGAATATGAACAGTATATGGCGCTTGGAAATGAAATAATCGCATTCATAGACTCCCGCAGGTACGGACATGGACAGGCAGCCGGACAGTATGGCGCAGCTGCTGATCCGTATTCCGCGGGAGCCGGTCAGCCGTACGCGGGGCAGCCAGTATACACCGGAGCGCAGGGTCAGCCGTATGCGGCTCAGCAGGCATACACCGGAGCACAGGGCCAGCCGTACGCGGGCCAGCAGGGATACAACAGTGTACAGGGCCAGCCGTACGCGGCTCAGCAGGCATACACCGGAGCACAGGGTCAGCCGTATGCGGCTCAGCAGCCATACACCGGAGCGCAGGGCCAGCCGTACGCGGGCCAGCCGGGATACAACAGTGTACAGGGCCAGCCGTACGCGGCTCAGCAGCCATACACCGGAGCGCAGGGACAGCCGTACGCGGGTCAGCCGGCATATACCGGAGCACAGGGGCAGACGTACGCAGGTCAGCAGGGATATACCGGAGCACAAGGTCAGCCGTATGCAGCTCAGCAGGGATACAACGGTGCACAGGGTCAGGCATACGCACCGCAGCAGATTAATAACGGTGTGCCGGCCCAGTCTTATGACACGCAGCCAGCCGGCGGGGTCGTCAGGAAGATTCCCTGCCCCTACTGCGGGGAGATGACAACGCCTACCGCAGACGGCCGCTGTGAATTCTGTATGGGGAAGGTGTACGGATAACGGAATATAGTGCAGGCAGAGACACTCTGAAACAGTCTTTATAAGGAAATCCACCGGTAAAAAACAAGAATGGAAGAATTAAAAAAGCCTCTGAGCCGATGCGGTTCAGAGGCTTTTACAGTGTGATTGTGCAAAATGAAAAACGGCGGATCTCTGTCTGGAATACCGGGAAATAGTATGTGATAAGATTTTTGGTTGGCAAAATCAAAATAATGCTCTGGTTTACGATTGGCATATTCAAAATAAATAATCGTTATATGGTTGGCAAATTTAAAATAGATGCACTGCCCTGATTACAAGAATCGGGCAGAGTCTGCTGCAGCTTTATCCGGAGTTTTGTCTGCAAGATATAATCCTGCTTCCGCGTGATGAAAATACAGGAGATCATCACGCGGAAGAGCAGCGAACCGGATGAACGAAGTCAAAAATGAAATTTTATAAAATGGTGGAGAAACGAGAGCCAATGTGATAAAGTTCTTTTTGTCACATCAGGCTCTTTTTTCGATAAGAGAAAAGCGCCGGACTGATGCTGAAAACCCAGGGGTACTTTCCCGGCAAAGCCGGGAAGTATCGCGGTCTGAGGGCCGCTCGATAAAGGAAACTTAAGGAGATAGATGTAAAAATGAAATTAGGTATCGTCGGACTTCCGAACGTAGGAAAAAGCACACTGTTCAACTCTCTGACCCGTGCAGGGGCGGAATCGGCCAACTATCCGTTCTGCACGATCGACCCGAATGTAGGCATCGTCCCGGTTCCGGACGAACGCCTCACGCTGCTCGGCGAATTCAGCCATTCAAAGAAAATCACGCCGGCGACGATCGAGTTTGTTGACATCGCAGGTCTTGTGAAGGGTGCGTCCAAGGGAGAAGGTCTCGGAAATCAGTTCCTCGCCAACATCCGGGAGTGCGATGCGATCGTGCACGTTGTCCGCTGCTTCGAGGACAGCAATATCATCCATGTCGACGGTTCTGTTGATCCCGCAAGGGACATTGAGACGATCGACCTGGAGCTCATCTTTGCGGACATTGAAGTTCTTGAGCGCAGGATCGCGAAGACGGCAAGATCTGCGAAATCGGGCGCGGACAAGAACGCGAAGAAAGAGTATGAGATCCTCGTGGAGCTGAAGAAAAACCTCGAGGAGGGGAAGAAGGCGATCGAGGTCACATTCGGCGACGAAGATTCCGACCGCTTCAAAGCCAGCCTTGATTTGCTGACGGACAAGCCGGTCATTTACGCGGCCAATGTCAAGGAAGAAGACCTCGCAGATGATGGGGAGTCCAATCCGTATGTGCAGAAGGTCCGTGAGATCGCAGCAAATGAGAAGTCGGAAGTTTTCGTGATTTCCGCGCAGATCGAGCAGGAGCTCGTCGAGCTCGACGACGAGGAGAAGGCGGAGTTCCTCGCTGATCTGGGCATCGAGAAATCCGGTCTCGAGAAGCTGATCGCGGCAAGCTACCATCTGCTGGGTCTCATGAGCTACCTGACGACGGGTGAGGACGAGACCAGAGCCTGGACGATCCCGATCGGCTGCAAGGCTCCGAAGGCTGCCGGGAAGATCCACTCCGATTTCGAGAGAGGATTCATCAAGGCGGAGGTCATCAATTATAAGGAACTCCTTGAAGCCGGATCTTATGCGGCTGCAAGGGAGAAGGGACTGATCCGGATCGAGGGAAAGGAATATGTCGTTCGGGACGGGGATGTGATTTTATTCAGATTTAATGTCTGAGTACATGTGAAAGGTCAGGGGCCCGGCAGATGCCGGGCAGACACATCAGTGACGGACGGAAGCCTGCGGGACTCCGTCCGCTGTATTTTCAGAGTGTGAAGACAGGCGGAATGGCATTTGTGAATATGCCGCCGGACAACGCCTGCCGTTATAAGAGGAGACGGAATGGACTATAATATCAACTTCCCGCACCTCGGCATATTTCTTGAGCATGTGGGAAAGAACATTTCAATAGGAAATTTCACGATCGCCTACTACGGCATCGTGATCGCGATCGGCATGCTGATCGGCATGCGGGTCGCCATGTGGCGCGCGAAGGAGACGGGCCAGAAGCCGGACGATTATGTCGATATTGTCCTCATCGGCATGATCGTCGGGATCATCGGCGCGCGCATCTACTATGTCGTGTTCTCGTGGGACGCCTATAAGAACGATCCGCTGTCGGTCTTCAACATAAGGCAGGGCGGCCTTGCCATCTACGGCGGGATCATCGGCGGAGCTCTTGCTGTGCTTGTCCTGTCGAAGATCAAGAAGATCCCGTTCGGCGTCATATTCGATACGATCGCAATGAGCGTCCCGATCGGTCAGATTGTCGGCCGCTGGGGGAACTTCTTCAACCGCGAGGCCTTCGGGAAGTACACGGACAGTCTCTTTGCGATGCAGCTTCCGGTCTCGGCTGTCCGTCAGCACGAGATCTCCGAGGAGATGTGGGCGCACCTTCAGACGATCGGCGGGATCGATTACATACAGGTACACCCGACCTTCCTCTACGAGGGCTGCTGGAACCTGATGGTCCTTCTCATTCTTTTCCTGATCCGGAAAAAAATGAAATTCAACGGTGAGCTCTTCCTGTTTTATATCGCAGGATATGCAAGCGGGAGATTCTGGATCGAATCGCTTCGGACGGACCAGCTGCTCATCATGAACACGGAGATTCCCGTATCGATGGTGGTGTCCGCTGTCGCCTTTGTCGGTGCGGTCCTCATGATCCTTATAGGAAGGAAGAAATTTGCGAAAAAGAGCGAATAATGATGCAGCTGCTCAGCAGCCCATTCGCAGGAGCTTTGCGCCTTGCTCATGTTGGCGGCCAGAGGTGCTTCGCACCTTGTCCGCCCCGCGAGAATGAATGATTTTGTCCGAAATGCGAGCATTTCGTCCTGTAAATCATTCATTCTCGTAGGGCGCTGAGCAGTTACAAAATATTTTTTATTAAAGAAAAAATAAAATATCCTACATGTTGCGCTTTTGAAAAATGCACGGCACAACATAAAGTGCGGCCCATGGGGCCGCCTTTTTTATGCCCAAAACGGGCGTTGATTTTTGGTATTTTGTAGGTTAGAATGTAACCAAGTGGTGGATTGTGGGAGAAAAATCCCATAAAGTGGGGAAAAAGATGTTCGGAGGAGAGTACAGACATTCGATAGACGGAAAGGGGCGGCTGATGATTCCCGCGAAGTACAGGGATGAGATCGCCGGCGAACCGCTGTGCCTTGTGACAGCGTTCGACGAGTGCCTTTCGGTCTATCCCCAGTCATCTTTCCGCGAACATACCAAGTCCCTCACCGGCATCAGCAGCACAGACCGCAAAATGATGCGCATGAAGAGATACATCCTTTCGAATATGAGAGAGGTGAGTCTTGATCCGCAGGGGAGGATCCTGATCAGCCAGGATCAGCGGACGAAGGCGAACCTCACAAAGGACGTCGTCATCGTTGGTTCCGACGACTACTTTGAGATCTGGGATGCGGACAAGTGGGCAGAGATCTGTGATTTCGGTTCTCCGATGGAGATGGCCGAGGAGGCGATGGCGCTTGGCATAACGCTGTAAGAGACCGGACATGCGCGTCCGTCTGTCAAGTGGGAGTGATTGGACAGGCGGGCCATAGAAAAAAAGTAGTTCGGAATCTTAAAAGAAGGGAAAGCGATATGGAGTTTTCGCATACTTCGGTATTACTTGAAGAGACGATCGCAAGTCTGCTGATCAGGCCGGATGGGATTTACGTGGACGGTACGCTCGGCGGCGGGGGACATTCCGCTGAGATACTTCGTTCCTTATCCGCTTCGGGAGTATTAATAGGAATAGATCGGGATGATGCCGCGATAAAGGCAGCCGGGGAGCGGCTGCAGGCGGCACATGACAGCCGTGTACATATCGTGCACGGGAATTACAGCCAGATGCCGGAGATCGTGCACGGGATGGGAGTCGATGCAGTCGACGGCATAGTGCTGGATCTGGGGGTGTCCTCCTACCAGCTGGACAACGCGGAGCGTGGATTTTCCTATATGGCAGACGCTCCGCTCGATATGCGGATGGATACGAGAGAGACAAGGACGGCAGCGGATCTCGTCAACGAGGCGGACCGCTCCGAGCTCTACCGGATCATCCGTGACTACGGCGAGGACCGGTTCGCGTCCAACATCGCCAGACACATCGTGGAAGCGCGCGCGAAAAAGAGGATCGAGACAACTGGGGAGCTGGTCGAGATCATCAAGGCGTCGATCCCGATGAAAGTCCAGAAGACGGGCGGACACCCTGCGAAGAGAACATTTCAGGCACTGCGGATAGAGCTGAACGGAGAACTGACGGCTCTTTCGGACAGCCTGGATTCCATGATAGAGATGCTGACGGACGGCGGTCGGATCGCAGTGATCACATTTCACTCGCTGGAGGACCGGATCGTCAAGGCGGCATTTAAGAGAAATGAAAACCCGTGTACCTGTCCGCCGGATTTTCCGGTATGTGTGTGCGGCAAAAAGAGCAGAGGAAGAGTGATCACAAGAAAGCCGATCATACCGACCGGGAAGGAGATGGAAGAAAATTCCAGAGCCCGCAGCGCGAAGCTCCGGGTGTTTGAGAGAAGGTCATAAAAATGACAAATGCCAGGACGATGGGGAACGTGCGCACGAATATAGTGCGCACTTCTTATAACTACAGGGAAAAAGTAAATACCGGGTCCGGCAGAACCGTAAAGAACAGGAAGACCGCGAAGGTCGGAGGCGGGAGAATTGCGCCCGCAGGAAGTACAGCGGGAAGAGTTTCGCGGAGTGCAGCAGCAGGCAGAAGAGACCGGTATGCAGCCGGGACAAAGAGCCGGGCTGCGGGAAGATCGTACTCCGATCCTGCGGAGAGGGTGGTCACGTCTCCTGCCCGGGAGAAGACGGTCAGCGTCCGGACGAGAAGGAACCGGACAAAGGCGCTCGAGGTGGACCGCACCTACGTCATGTTCCTTGCGGTCATGTGCCTGCTCACCGTGTTCGTCTGTGTGCGGTATCTGCAGCTCAAGGAGATCATCACGACGCAGACCAGGACCAACACGAGACTCACAGCGGAGCTCGATACGCTGAGAAACGAGAACGACGCGCTTTTGGAAAATGTCACCAACGAGATCGACTGGGACCATATCCGGGATGTCGCAATCAACGAATTGGGAATGAAGTATGCGACAGAAGACCAGATTGTGTGGTATACTACGGAAGACAGAGAGTATGTCCATCAGTTCGGGGACGTGCCCTCTGAATAACGATTGAAGCCGGGCGCGGAGGAAAAGCGCTGTGCGCCGGTTCGATAAAAGAAGGATATAGTCGGTTTTGAGTACGAAAAGCAGACGTCGCAGCAGAAAGAAAAAATCCTATAATAAAATAACGGCAACAATGAAGAAAAAGCTGGCAGGCCTTTTTGTATTGGTCGTGCTGGCTTTGATTTGTCTCCTGATCCGTATCAGCTACATCAATGCCGTGAGCGGGGACAAGTATAAGAAGCAGGTGCTTTCACAGTCCCAGAACAGCTACTCCTCCACGGTCATGCCTTTTAAGCGGGGCGATATCGTGGACCGGAACGGGGTCGTGCTCGCGACCTCCGAGAAGCGCTACAACGTGGTCTTTGACTGCAACGTCATAAACAGCAAGGAGGAGTATGCGGAGCCGTCCGTTAAGGCTCTCGTCGATGTATACGGCCTCGACGGAAATGCGCTCATGAACCTGCTCACGGATGAGCGCACGCGTTCCTCCCGCTATCAGGTGGTCCTGAACGGCATTACGATCGAGCAGAAGCAGACATTTATGGACTATAAGAACGGCACGGAGGAGCATCCGCTGACGGACGAGGAGGCGAAGTCCCGCAGCAAGATCCACGGGATCTGGTTCGAGGAGCAGTATCAGCGCGTTTATCCGCTGGGCTCCGTCGCCTGCGACGTGGTCGGGTTCACCTATGACGGTGCGACCGCCGACTGGGGGATCGAGGGATATTACAACAATACGCTCTGCGGCGTGAACGGCAGGAAATTCGGATACTGGGAGGACGAGTCGATCACGGGGCTTTCCCAGACGGTGATCGAGCCTGTGGACGGGGATACGGTCATCAGCACGATCGACGTCAATATCCAGCAGATCTGTGAAAATGAAATACAGTACTTCTGGAATCTCTATAAGGAAGGGCCGTTCAGCACGGACCGGGCAGCCAAAAATGTCGGGATCATTGTGATGAATCCGAATGACGGAAAGGTCCTTGCGATGGCGAGCTCCGACCCATACGACCTGAATTTTCCGAGGAGCCTTGACGGGTTCTACAGCGAAGAGGCGATCGCAGCAATGAGCGAAGAGCAGATGCTCACGAATCTGCAGGCGATCTGGCGGAATTACTGCATTTCCGACGTCTATGAGCCGGGATCGACTTTTAAGCCGATCACGATCGGGGCAGCGCTGGAGGACGGTACGCTGTCCGGAAGCGAAACATTCCTGTGCGACGGCGCGGAAAATGTCGCCGGGACGACCATCCACTGCTCCGAGGAGGACGGCCACGGCGAGCTCACGCTGGAGCAGGTCGTCGCGTATTCCTGCAATGACGGACTCATGCAGGTCGCCAGCCAGATGGGGATCAATGAGTTCATCAAGTATCAGTCGCTTTTTAATTTCGGATCGAGGACCGGGATCGATCTGCCCGGGGAGGCGGCCGGCATCCTCTATACGGAGGAAACGATGACCGGCGTCGACCTTGCGGTCTCATCCTTCGGACAGGGCTTCGGCTGCACGATGATCCAGGAGGCGGCGGCGATCGCGTCGATCGCGAACGGGGGCTATTACTATCAGCCGAGAGTCGTCGACCGGATCATTGACAGCAAGGGCACGACGAAAAAAATCTATAACAGCACGCTGCTTACACAGACGCTCTCCACGGACAACGCGGAGAAGCTGAAGTCCTATATGCGGACGACCGTGGATGCGGGAACCGGTATGTACGCGAAGGTCAACGGCTACTCGATGGGAGGAAAGACGGGTACTGCGCAGAAGATCCCGCGTTCCGACGGAAAGTACATCGTTTCGTTCGTCGGGTTCGTGCCTTACGATGACCCGCAGGTCCTCATCTATGTGATCGTGGACGAGCCGAATATACCGGATCAGGACGACAACCGGTTCGCGATGTGGATCGCGAGAGATATTCTTACGGAGACGCTTCCGTATCTCAATATTTACCCGGACGAGGAACTCCAGCCGATGGACGAGGTCTTTGCGTCGAGCCTCGAGGAGACGGAAGTCACGCCTCCGCAGGCGGATCTGGTCGCGGACATGAATGTCCCGGAGGTCACCGGGGAGGAGGACCCGGCGAATGTGGCCGGAGGAAATCATCAGGAATCGGAAGGGTTTACGAACGAGGAAGCAGGACTTTTTGAGTGAGGACTTTATGATGGATTTTAAAGGAAAATCAATTCTTGTATATGGCGCCGGAAAGAGCGGGATCGGGGCAGCGGAGCTGCTCGCGGAGCTCGGCGCAAGACCGGTCCTTTTTGACCAGAAGGAGGGGATCACGCCCGACGACCTGACCATGAAGGTCGGCGAAGAGTACAGACAGCGCGTACAGGGGGCGGTCGGAACGATCGATCCGACGATCCTTGAAACGCTTGACGCGGCGGTCTTAAGTCCCGGAGTTCCTACGGATATTCCGGAGGTCATAAAGCTCAGGGAAGCCGGGATCCCGGTCTGGGGAGAGGTGGAGCTCGCTTTCAGGGCGTCCCGCGGGACGGTGCTGGCGGTGACCGGCACCAACGGAAAGACCACGACGACCTCTCTTCTGGGCGAGATCATGAAGGCCCATAATCCGGACACCTTCGTTGCGGGCAACATCGGAACTGCCTATACGGGCGTTGCTCTTCAGACGAGCGATAACTCCTGCGTCGTTCTCGAGGCCTCCAGCTTCCAGCTCGAGACGATCGAAACGTTCCATCCCCGCGTGTCCGCGATCCTCAATATCACGGAGGATCATCTGAACCGCCATCACACGATGGAGGAGTACATCCGCTGCAAGGAGCTGGTGACGCTGAATCAGGACAGGAACGATGTCTGTGTTCTCAACTATGAGGACCCGGTGCTCCGGGAGTTCGGGGAAAAATGCAGCGCGGATGTGTTCTGGTTCTCTTCCGTGAGGAAGATCGACAACGGGATCTGGCTTGACGGAGAGAAGATCCGGCTGACCAGGGGAGGGATGGACACAGTCCTCACGACGACCCCTGAGCTTATCCTGATCGGCACGCACAATTATGAAAATGTAATGGCGGCCATCGCGATGGCATATTCCGCGGGAGTGCCGATCGAGACGATCGTTTCCGTCTGCAGATCCTTTAAGCCGGTGGAGCACCGCATCGAATACGTCGACGAGAAGAACGGCGTGATCTGGTACAACGACTCGAAGGGGACGAATCCCGACGCGGCCATCAAGGGGATCGAAGCCATGAGCCGGCCCACGCTCCTGATTGCGGGCGGGTACGATAAAGGCTCGGACTACCGTGGATGGATCCGCTCCTTCGGAGACCATGTACGTTTTCTGGTGCTCGAGGGGAAGACGAGATTCGACATCCGCGACGCGGCTCTTGAGTGCGGGTTCCCGGAAGAAAAGATAAAGATCGTTGAGACCATGCATGAAGCCATGGATTTTTGCAGAGATAACGCCAGACCCGGTGATGCCGTACTGCTCTCGCCGGCGTGCGCTTCCTGGGGAGAATTCCCGAACTATGAAGTGAGAGGGGAAAAGTTTAAGGAGTATGTCCGTACGGAAATCTGATCGCGGAAAGGAGAGAGGGGAGAGAGGCCTCCTGATCGGGGGGCTGATCTTTGCGGGGCTCATTCTGTTCTTTTTCATTTTCCGCATAGACGGATACACAGTGACGGGCAACTACCATGCGTCGGATACGGAGATCATCGAATATGTCATGCAGGGTCCTTTCTCCTACAACACCGTCTTTCTCGCGATGTCCTACAATGATCGGGAAGTGGACGACTCCTTCATCGAAAAGATCTCGGTGGATATGAAAAGTACGCACACGATCGAGGTGCGCGTAACGGAGAAGAAGCTGATCGGCAGCGTCTTCTACAACGGAAGCTACTGGTACTTTGACACGAGGGGGATCGTGCGCATCCGGTCGGACTTCGGTGAAGCCGACTACAGGGAGCACCTGGCCGGAAAGAGCTTTTCGGAGATCAGGGCCGCCGCAGCGAAAAACGCCGCGGCCGAGAGCGGGACCACGGGGTCGGCAGGAACGGCGGGATTGGCGGCAGAATCGGCGGGTACGGATGCAGGAACGGCAGGGACAGCGAACGGAGCGGAAGCTTCAGCGGCCGGAGCGGCTGGTTCATCGAACAGTGCGGCAGGAACAACGAACGGATCGGGGGATGGAACGGCAGATGCGGCGGGCCGGACGGCTGCAGGATCAGACAACGCATCCGGGCCGCTCAGAAAGGGGAACGGGAACTATATCCCGGTCGTCACGGGCCTCTCCTTCTCGGCTGTATCGGTCGGACAGCCCCTTGCAGTCCTCTTCACGAATGTATTTCCCGGCCTCAGGGAGCTCAAGAAGTATGTGGACGAGGGCGGCTACGAGCCGGACAGCGTGGAATACACGCTCGACGGGGAGATGGTGCTCATTTTCGGCGGGATCACCGTGAACATCGGATCCTTTACCGAGATCGAGGAGGAGCTCTACGTGATGAATAACATATTACCCTCCCTGGAAGGGCAGTCGGGGATCCTCCATATGGAGAATTACGACGGCTCTTCGAATCGTCTTATTTTTTCAAAAAATGAAAAAAATTCTTGATAAATACAGGTAAAACCCGTATGATTGTTATGTTATTATCATGAGCAATAGTCTACTCAGATATAAATAATACGGTACCGTCATCTGCGCTTGGCGGTCAAAAGGAGGAACTGTTTTGTTAGAGATTACATCCAATGAAGTTGAATCCGCAGCGCGTATAATCGTCGTAGGCGTTGGCGGAGGTGGCAATAATGCCGTAAACCGCATGGTCGATGAAGCAATCGGCGGTGTCGAGTTCGTGGGCGTAAACACGGATAAACAGGCCCTTAACCTTTGCAAGGCTCCGACTGTGGTCCAGATCGGCGAGAAGGTGACGAAGGGGCTGGGCGCAGGTGCAAAGCCTGAGGTTGGAGAACAGGCCGCGACGGAGAGTGCCGAGGAGATCAAGCAGGTACTGAACGGTGCGGACATGGTCTTTGTAACGTGCGGTATGGGCGGCGGAACAGGGACCGGCGGTGCTCCGGTCGTTGCCGGCGTGGCGAAAGAACTCGGATGCCTTACGGTAGGCGTTGTCACAAAGCCTTTCCGTTTTGAGGCGAAGAAGCGCATGGAGAATGCGCTGAACGGTATTGAGAAGCTGAAGCAGAACGTGGATACGCTGATCGTTATCCCGAACGACAAGCTTCTTGAGATCGTTGACAGAAGAACAACGATGCCGGAAGCTCTGAAGAAGGCGGATGAGGTCCTTCAGCAGGCGGTGCAGGGCATCACTGACCTGATCAATCAGCCGGCACTCATCAACCTTGACTTTGCGGATGTCCAGACCGTCATGACGAACGGCGGTGTGGCTCATATCGGTATCGGCGAGGCAAAGGGCGATGACAAGGCTCTGGAAGCAGTCCAGCAGGCGGTCGAGAGCCCGCTGCTCGAGACATCGATCAAGGGTGCCGAGAACGTCATCATCAATATCAGCGGCGATATCTCCCTCATGGACGCGAACGATGCGGCAAGCTATGTCCAGGAGATCACCGGCGAGGAGGCAAATATCATCTTCGGTGCCATGTACGACGACAGCGAAGTCGATACCTGCAGGATCACGGTCATTGCTACCGGCCTGATCGAAGATGAGGCGGCTCCGCGCTCAAAGCGTGATTCCCGTCAGAACGCAGCACAGCAGCGCACATCCTATGAGCAGAATCCGTTCGGCAGAACGCAGCAGCCGCAGCCCGCGCCGCAGCAGTTCAGACCGATGCCGGACTTTAACGCTACACAGACATATACACCTCAGCCGGAGATCTTTGAGAATCCCTATAAGCTGCAGCCGTCCAACGTGCAGACCAGCGTACCGAAGAAGGATATTCAGATCCCGGATTTCCTTAAGAACAGGAACAGATAAATGAAGTGTCCATATTGCGGTAAAGACAATACCAGAGTAGTAGATTCGAGACCTGTCGATGACAATTCTGCGATCAGAAGACGCAGACTGTGCGATTCCTGCGGAAAAAGATTCACCTCCTACGAGAAGGTGGAAATGATCCCGCTCATGATCGTGAAGAAGGATCTCAACAGGGAACCGTTCAGCCGCAGCAAGATCGAGGACGGCGTCGTCCGGGCATGCCATAAGCGCCCGATTCCCGCCGGCCGGATCAAAGAGCTGGTCGATACGGTCGAGGCGGAGATCTATAACAGAGGCGAGAGAGAGGTCACGAGCAGTGAGGTCGGAGAGCTGGTCATGAAGAAGCTCAAGGATCTCGATCCTGTCGCGTATGTGCGGTTTGCGAGTGTTTATCGCGAGTTCAAGGATGTGAATACATTCATGACGGAAATCCAGAAGTTCCTCTGAAGAAAAGTCTAAGGGAGAAGCGTAAATGCTTCTCCCTTTTTTCCCATTTTGGTGAATATCGTGTTATACTAAATGGAGCATTACTGCGCATGCAGCGGCACGCGCGGATACGCAGGGATTCGGTCCGGGTGCTTTTGTCTGCGCCGGCACGGATCCCGCGCAGGGTCCCGCAGGCGGGACCGGAAGTCAATTTCCAGAGCACTCCCCGGGGTGCGGACAGGAGGGTCAACATGAAACGCGTTCTTTTGAAACTGAGCGGCGAGGCGCTCGCCGGAGACAAAAAAATGGGGTTTGACGAGCCGACGGTCCAGGCGGTCGCAGCCCAGGTCAAAGAAGTCATGGACAGCGGTGTCGAGGTCGGCATTGTGATCGGCGGAGGCAATTTCTGGAGAGGCCGCTCATCGAAGGCCATCAACCGTTCCAAGGCGGACCAGATCGGAATGCTCGCGACGGTAATGAACTGCATCTATGTGTCCGAGATCTTCAGATCCTGCGGTATCGAGACGGAGATCCTGACCCCGTTCGTGATCGGGGCATTCACAAAGCTCTACTCGCACGATCTTGCAGAGGAGAGCCTTCGCGCGGGCAAGGCGGTCTTCTTCGCAGGCGGTACCGGACATCCCTACTTCTCGACGGATACGGCGACGGTCCTCAGGGCGGTCGAGATCGAGGCGGAGATGATCCTTCTTGCGAAATCTGTCGACGGTGTATATGACAGCGATCCGAAGGAGAATCCCAATGCAGTGAAGTTCAGTGAGATCTCCATCGCGGAAGTCGTGGAGAAGGGGCTCGGCGTTGTGGACGGAGCCGCAGCTGTCATTGCGAAGGAGAACAAGATGCCGATGCTGGTCTTCGGCCTGAACGGTGAGAACAGCATCATCAATGCAGCGAACGGCAGGATCGACGGCACGGTCGTCACTGTATAAGGAACGGAAACTGTTCAGGGCATGCGGGATACGGGACCCTCTTCGGTGTCCGGACCGGCAGCCTTTGAAATAAACAGCAGAGGAGAAGAATCATGAGCGAAAGAACTGCAACTTATGAAGAGAAGATGGGCAAGACGCTGAAAAACCTGGAGACAGAGCTTCAGTCCGTTCGTGCAGGACGCGCGAACCCACACGTACTCGACAAAGTGACAGTAGATTATTACGGATCGGCGACTCCGATCCAGTCTGTCGCGTCTGTCGCTGTCCCGGAGCCGAGAATGATCCAGATCCAGCCGTGGGATACAAAGCTGGTCAAGCCGATCGTAAAGGCCATCCAGAAGTCGGACATCGGGATCAACCCGTCCGATGACGGCCGTGTGATCCGTCTGATCTTCCCGGAGCTTACGGAGGAGAGACGTAAAGCCCTTGCCAAGGATGTAAAGAAAATGGGCGAGAATTCCAAGGTCGCCTGCAGAAATATCCGCCGCGACGGAAATGACGCGTTCAAGAAGCTGAAGAAGAAAGAGGAGGTCTCCGAGGACGAGATCGCCGATGCAGAGGAAGAGCTTCAGAAGATCACGGATAAGTATATCAAGAAGATCGACAAGATGATCGAGCAGAAGACAAAGGAGCTTATGACGATTTGAGAAAGAATATTGCCATCCTGGGATCGACGGGATCGATCGGTACGCAGACTTTGGATGTCGCAAGGGAGCATCCGGAGCTTCTCTCTGTCACTGCGATCGCCTGCGGGTCGAGCATAGACCTCGTCGAGAAACAGGCGAGAGAGTTCGGTGTCAGGGTAGTGGCAGTCTATGACGAGAAGGCCTGTGAAGACCTCCGTGTGCGCCTCAGGGACACTGACGTGCGCGTCCTTTCGGGTATGGACGGGCTGATCGAGATGTGCTCGCTTCCGGAAGTCGACGTCGTCGTCACGGCGATCGTCGGAATGATCGGGATCCGCCCGACGATCGCGGCGATCTCTGCCGGAAAGGATATAGCGCTGGCCAACAAGGAGACCTGTGTCACCGCGGGACATCTGATCATTCCGATGGCGAAAAAGATGGGAGTACAGATCCTGCCGGTCGATTCCGAGCATTCTGCGATCTTTCAGGCGCTGCAGGGAAAGGCGGATTCAGCGGTCAGGAGGATTCTGCTCACCGCTTCCGGAGGTCCTTTCCGCGGAAAGCGGAAGGAAGAACTCATGCACGTCACTGCCAAGGAAGCCCTCGCGCATCCGACCTGGGCGATGGGTCCCAAGATCACGATCGATTCTGCGACGATGGTCAACAAGGGACTTGAGGTGATCGAGGCCAAATGGCTTTTCGATGTGGACGTCGACAGGATCGAGGTAGTGATCCAGCCGCAGAGTCTGATCCATTCGGCCGTGGAGTATGAGGACGGTTCCATCATCGCACAGCTCGGACCTTCGGACATGCGCATCGCAATCCAGTATGCGCTTACCTACCCCACGCATCTGCCGTCACCGGCAGTCCCGCTGGATTTCAGAAAGCTCAGGGAAATTGATTTTGATGTTCCCGACAACGAGACCTTCAGGGGGCTTCCGCTTGCGATCCGGTCGATCAGGACGGGAGGATCCATGCCGACGGCCTTCAATGCGTCGAATGAGTGGGCGAATGCCATTTTCAGGCGCGGCGGCATATCCTTTATGCAGATCTATGACATCATCGAGGATGTGATGGACCGTCATAAGGTCATTTCCGATCCCTCCGTCGAGGAGATCTTCGCTGTTCAGGAGGAGATCGACCGCTACTGCGCGGAGAAGTACGGGCATTCGTATCTCTGACGGACAGTGTAAAAGAAAATACAGCCTTCGGCAGATCGCAGCCGCGCAAATGGGAGGGTGCTTCGCATTCGCGCGGCTGTTATCTGCATCATGCAACGGCCGGGATCTGAGGCCGGCTCATCCGGAACTGCCCTGCAGTTTCCGAACAGATACATTGGGAGATTTGTTATGTTTGTGACAAGACTTGTCAGCGGAATCATATTGGTCGCGATCGCCCTTGCGACGATCCTTCTCGGCGGGCCTGTCCTCCTTGCGACGGTGCTCTTCATAACCCTTGTCGGGATGCATGAGTTCTACGGAGCCATGCGCATCGTAAAGCCGAACCGCGCCCAGAAGAAGGTGGAGGGCAAGGAGTATGAGGCAAAGGACAAGTATATTAAGGATGCTCCGGAAGCTTCGGTCACGCTTCTTGCGGCGGTCGGCTTGTGCGGGGCGGTCGGATATGATCTTGCCCTCTGGTTCTGCCCGGAGAATATCTGGCTCATGGAAATCATTGCCGTGTTCCTTCTGACGCTGGCGGTCTATGTGTTTACATTTCCCAAATACAGCGCGGAGGATGTCATTGCCGCTTTCTTCGGATTCGTGTACCTGGCGGTCAACCTGGGATACGTGTATACGACGAGAATGCTTCCGACCGGAAAGATCCTCGTATGGCTGATCTTCCTCTCTTCGTGGGGCGCGGACACCTGTGCCTACTGCGTCGGGCGCCTGCTCGGAAAGCATAAGATGGCACCGGTCCTGAGCCCGAAAAAATCCGTTGAGGGAGCGGTCGGGGGTTTTGTCGGAGCGGCCCTTCTCGGGCTTCTGTACGCGACGATCCTCAAACAGCCGCAGATCCCCTATACCATTATCTGCGCGGCCGGTTCGCTCATTTCCATGATCGGAGATCTCGCCGCATCGGCGGTGAAGCGCGACAAGGGGATCAAGGATTACGGGTTCCTGATCCCGGGACACGGCGGGATCCTCGACAGGTTCGACAGCATGATTTTCACTGCACCGGTCATCTATTATCTGGGCCTGCTGCTTCTTGGATGACCGGAATACGGAGGTTACTGAATGAAATGGATCATAGCATTTCTGATATTTTCACTGCTGGTGCTGTTTCATGAATTCGGGCATTTTCTTGTCGCGAAAATGAACGGCGTCGTGGTGGAGGAATTCTCTCTCGGATTCGGACCGAGGCTGCTCAGCACGGTCAGGGGAGGGACAAGATATTCGCTGAAGCTGCTTCTGTTCGGCGGATCCTGCCAGATGAAGGGAATGTACGACGACTATGATGATGAGGAGGACCGGCCGCGGGAAGCGGAGGAGGGATCCTTTGAGAGTGCGTCGATCGGACGCCGGGCTGCGATCATATTCGCAGGACCGTTCTTCAACTTTATCCTCGCCTTCGTGTGCTCGATCATCATTCTCAGCGTGGTGGGATATGACCCTTCCGAGGTGATCGCAGTGGGAGAGGGCTCGCCGGCCGCCGAGGCAGGGCTTGCTTCCGGGGATATCGTTACGGAATTCATGGGTGAGCATATTTCGATCGGGCGCGATCTCTCCTCCTGGTTCGTCCTTCACGACCTTCGTGAGGGGCAGGAAGTAAGCATGACCTTCACGAGGAACGGGGAGAAGCAGAAGATCAGATTTGTTCCTGCGGTCAATGTCCGGTATATGCTGGGCATGACCTACAATATGGACGATGAGACTGCGATCATACAGAGCGTCTCGGAGGGATCTCCGCTCTACGATGCGGGAGTCCGTTCGGGGGATGTGATCCGTTCCATCAATGACACGGAGATAACCACATCCCGATCGATGAACGAATATTTTACGGCGAACCCGATGGACGGATCGGAAGTGCGGCTCGTGTGCGAGCGGGACGGTGCGGTCTTTACGGCGACGCCGGTCCCGTATGAATCCAGAACGGTCGATCTGGGCTTCTCCTACAATCTCGGCCGCGTCAATACAACGCCGCTCGGGGTCCTGAAGTACAGCTTTATAGAGATGCGGTACTGGATCGTCACGACGGTGAAGTCGCTTGGCCAGCTCTTTACGGGAAGGTTCACGGTCAACGACCTGTCCGGCCCGGTAGGGGTCGTCGATATCGTCGGCGAGACCTATGAGGAGGTGAAATCAGAGGGAGCGCTCATGACATGGATGAACATGCTGAACATGATCGTGCTCCTGTCTGCCAATCTGGGGGTCATGAACCTGCTTCCGATCCCGGCAGTTGACGGGGGAAGGCTGCTCTTCCTGGCGATCGAAGCGATCCGGCGGAAACCGATGAACAAGAAGATTGAGGGGACGATCCAGATGGTGACGGTCGCGCTCCTTCTCTTCCTTATGTTCTATGTAATGTATCACGATCTGACAAAGCTGTTCGCGCACTGATGAGGGGACGCATACGGCTGCATATGGAGCTTTTATGACCGGGACAGGAATTCCAGTGCGAGGCGTTCGGCCCGCCGGGCATCTGCCCCGGTCATTTTTTCATCCGGCTCTGCAAGCATCCGATCCAGGATATCCGCGTCCTTCAGGAGCTCGTCAAAAGGCAGATGGCGGGAGCCTTTCTCGCTGTGAAACCAGATCGCTCCGCAGACTGCCTCCCGCTCGGATCTCGTAAAGCATCCCGTCGAATCGAGCAGGGATCCTGCAAGCCTGGCCCCTTCAGGCCCGTGCTCTGCGGAGATCCCGGTCTGAAAGCGCCGGAGATCGTGCAGGAGGCCCGCCAGATAGGCCAGGTCTTCGTCAAGCCCTCTTTTTCTCGCGATGAGGACGGCCATGCGGGCTGTTCCGAAAAGATGGGCAGAGGCTTGCTGACGCTCTTTCGGGGAATCGATTCCTGCGAGGATATCGCAGACTCTGTCTTCGATCTGCTCTCTCCGGGAGAGTTTATCGTGATCCGGTGTATTCATAAGAAAAGTCCTCTCAATTCTGACAAAAAGATGAGTGGCTGCTTCGCAGCTTCCGACAAAACTATTTTACTCCTCTGCCGGGAGCGGAAACAAGCTGTATCCCGCGCAAATGGGAAGGTGCTCCGCGCCCTGCGCGGCGCGGAAAGAACGCCCGGGCGTTCCTGAATTTATTGGGGCTCGTAAGCTCCGGAGAGAAAGGGAAGATTATGGAAAAGACAACTGAAAAGTATGAGGTGATGCGCTCGACCGAGCTCTGGCAGATGGCGGGCGCGTTCTATGTCCGGATCCAGGGCATGTCGAAGCAGCATGGGATCGGACTCCGCGAGGAGTTCGACGAGCATGACGGCGGGGATACAAAGTACATTGTGATTCTTGTCGACAACTTTCCGGCTGCGACCTGCAGATTTTATGAGATCGACAGGGAGACTGTTCTCGTAGGAAGAGTGGTCGTCCTTCCGGAATACAGAGGATCCGGTCTTGGCCGTGTGACGGTCCTGGAGGCGGAGAAGTGGATCAGGGAGCTCGGATACGGAAAGATCGTGATCGACGCGAGGGACGTCGCTGTGGGCTTTTATGAGAAGCTTGGGTTTTCGGTGGGAGAACCGCTTGTCTCGGAGTGGGGCAGTTTCCGGTGTGTACGGATGGAGAAGGATATAAGCAAATGAAAAGGGGCTGCCGCGGCAGCCCTTTATCTCAGTGGGGAAGACCCCCGCTTCTATAAGCGGGGGATAGGTCAATATCC
>CAMOXU010000030.1 GCA_946629525.1 uncultured Clostridia bacterium | reverse complement strand
CATAAAAAAACAGGCGCTATGCGCCTTTCAGGAATTTGAGGTGTTAAAGACCCGCCCTCATGTACTTAATGACACGTGTTCTCCTGTTTTTTTCACCACTTCTCAGCCCCCTTCACAACCACTTCCGAAGATGCTCATGCCGGATGAACAGTATCATTTTTCTTTACTTTTTTAAAAGCAGCGATTATACTTAAACATATTTATAGGGTGACAACGGCGTCCGGTATAACTGTACCAGGTGTCTTTGTCACCCTTTTTGCATAGTTCCTGAATGTAAATCGCAGCCGCGTTCCTGACCCGATACAGACAGACCCTCATACTCGGGGACAGGAATCCGAAAAAAAGCCACAGATACATAGGCACATAGCGAGGAGGCAGTTTATGAAATATGTTTTCGTGACCGGCGGTGTCGTCTCCGGCCTCGGCAAAGGTATCACTGCAGCATCTCTCGGAAGGCTCCTGAAAGCAAGAGGCTTCCGGGTGACCATGCAGAAATTCGACCCGTATATCAACATCGACCCCGGGACCATGAACCCGATCCAGCACGGCGAAGTCTTCGTGACGGACGACGGCACGGAGACTGACCTCGATCTCGGACATTATGAACGGTTCATCGACGAGAGCCTGGATTTCAACGCGAACGTAACGTCAGGCAAAGTCTACTGGTCTGTCCTCAATAAAGAGCGGCACGGCGATTACGGCGGAGGGACCGTGCAGGTGATTCCGCACATCACAAATGAAATAAAATCCCGCTTCTTCAATTCTGATGGTCCCGATAAGGATATTATCTCCATCATCGAGGTCGGTGGAACGGTGGGCGATATCGAAAGCCAGCCCTTTCTGGAGGCCATCCGTCAGTTCCAGTGGGAAAAGGGAAAATCGAACGTCGTCATCATACACGTGACCCTGATCCCCTATCTCAGGGCGTCCGGCGAACTGAAGACGAAGCCGACCCAGATGAGCGTAAAACAGCTGCAGCAGCTCGGCATCCAGCCGGACATCCTCGTCTGCCGCTCGGAGTATCCCGTTCCCGAAAGCGTCCGAAATAAGATTGCTCTTTTCTGCAACGTTCCTCCCGAAAACGTCCTTGAGAACAGGGATGTGGAATACCTGTATGAAGTCCCCCTCGTCATGGAGGAAGAGCATCTGGCTGACCGGGTCCTTTCCTGTCTGCATCTTGACTCCCCGGCTCCTGACCTTCGCGAGTGGGAAAATATGGTCAGCGCCCTCCGGAACCCGAAGACCTCGGTCACTGTCGCGCTCGTCGGAAAATATACCGCCCTGCACGATGCCTACCTGTCCGTCGCGGAAGCCCTGAAGCATGGCGGGATCGCCAACCACGCGGAGGTCTCGATTGAATGGATCGAGTCCGAGGATCTGAACGAGGAGACTGCGGACGCTCTTTTAGGGAATGCCGATGCCGTCATCGTCCCCGGAGGATTCGGAGACAGAGGCATCGAGGGCATCATTTACGCTGCGACCTGGGCACGGATGCATAAAACGCCTTTCCTCGGCATCTGCCTCGGCATGCAGATGGCGATCGTGGACTTCGCGCGGAATGTCCTGCATTTCCCGGATGCGAACAGCACGGAATTCGATCCGGCGTCCGCTCACCCTGTCATCGACCTCATGCCGGAGCAGAAGGACGTCACCGACCTGGGCGGGACCATGCGGCTTGGAGCGTATCCCTGCATCCTGAAGAAGGATACAATCGCTTTCCGTCTCTACGGTGAACAGAACATCTCCGAACGGCACAGACACCGCTACGAAGTCAACAACGATTACCGTATCGAGCTTCAAAACGCAGGGATGGTCCTCTCCGGCATCTCTCCCGATGACCGGATCGTCGAGATGATCGAACTTCGTGACCACCCGTTCTTCGTGGCCACGCAGGCACATCCGGAGTTCAAATCGAGACCAAATAAAGCACACCCGCTCTTCCGCGGGCTGATCGAGGCAGCCATCCGGAAGAAAAACTCCTGACAGTATTCATGCGCTGCGTCGATGCAGGCAGTTGACATTTAGCGAAGCAGCCGTGCGCAGGAAAGCAATCCTAAAAAAGGCCGGAACAAAGCAGACAGAAAAGGAACGCCTCGGTCTTCTTGCCATGCCGCGCAGAATGTAAAGCTGCATTCCATCTGCGCTATGAGGAATCAACCGGAACAGGCGAATAAAGTATAAATGTAATAAAACAACATAAATAACAGAACGGAGCATCAGAATGATAAACAATAAAGATCAGATCATTTACAAAATCGAAGAAGACGACATCAAGTTCATCAAGCTGCAGTTCGTGGATCTTCTCGGAGAACTGAAGAATATTTCCATCACGTCGGGGCAGATTGAAAAGGCCCTGAGCGGGAAATACACGGTGGATGCCTTCCATCTGTGCGGCATGCACGACATCGGACGCGACCGGATCTACTTCAGGCCGGATATCCGGACATTCGCCGTCCTTCCATGGCGTCCGCAGCACGGAAAAGTCGCGCGTTTCCTCTGCGACATCACGGACGCGGACGGAAAAGAAATCGCGGAGAGCCCGAGGCAGATCCTCCGCAAGACTGTCAGGCAGGCTGAAGAGAGCGGTTACACCTTTGACATCGACCCTGACTGCGAATTCTTCCTGTTCGCAAAGGATGAGAACGGCCATGTGACGACCCACACCGGCGAGATGGCCGGCTATCTGGATGTCTCCCCGCTCGACAAGGGGGAAAATGCAAGGCGCGAGCTGATCCTCTCTCTCGAGGAAATGGGTTTTGAGATCGAGTCCTCACGCCATGAACTCGCTCCGGGGCAGCACTCCGTCAAATTCAAGCAGATGGACGGCGTCCGTCTCGCCGATCAGATCATGACCTTCCGGACGACGATCCGCACGGTCGCCGAGCGCTACGGACAACACGCGACCTTCATGCCGAAGCCGAGGACCGATCTCCCCGGATCCGCGATGCGGTTATCCATCTCCGTCTATAAGGACGGAAGAAATCTCTTCCGGCAGGACGAGCAGACCGCTCTTCATTTTATTGCGGGGATTCTTGAACATCAGCCGGGAATCGCGGCATTTTCCAATCCGCTCGTCAACTCCTACAAGAGGCTCCTCGGCGGGACGCAGGCGCCTTCCAGGCTCTACTGGTCAAGGCGCGACCACTACGCTCCGCTTCAGCTTGCCCTGAATGAGGACGGCTCCCCGTGCATCGAGTGGCGGCTGCCAGACGGAGCTGCAAATCCGTATCTGACGCTTGCCTGCGCCATCGAGGCAGGACTGGAAGGGATCCGGACCGGCGCGCTGCCCCCCGCGGAAGATACAGACCGAAGAGAGCTTCCCGCGACGCTTCTCGAGGCGTTGAACAGTCTGGAAAATGACGCATTTCTCCGGAAAGTCTGCGGTGAGTCCTATGCAGATGTCTATGTGAAGGAAAAGAAAAAGGAGTGGGAACGCTACTCCAGGGAAGTCACGGACTGGGAGCTCAGGGAATATCTGAGAAGGATCTGAGAAGACACTCCCGGAACTCCGCAAAAGGTCCTGTACGGATCCGGGCGGAGTCCTGAAGAACCGGGAAACGTATACAGACTTCACTTTAATGACAGGGGGGATTACCTTGAGCAGTATTATTATTGCATTTCCTGTCGGCCGCAATAAATTCAGCCATAAGATCAGGGACGCTCTGTCTTCCCGCGGCTTTTCCGATATAACGCTCGTTACGACCGCCTCCGAGGCCCTGCAGGAGATCGATCTGCGCCGGAACGGTGTGCTGATCTCCTGCGTGCAGCTGCCTGACATGTACTACCGGGATCTGATCGACTATCTGCCGGAATGCTTCAGTCTTCTGCTTCTGGACACCGAATTCAATGTCGGATCACTCAGGGAATCAGACGTCGTCGCTCTGACTCTTCCGATCAGGACCCATGACCTCATCAATACAGTCCGCATGATGGATGAGGCGGCTGACCATAAGCTGAAGAATTTGCTGCGGAAGACGAAAAAGCAGCGGTCGGAGGAAGATAAGAAGACCGTAAATGCAGCGAAGCTGCTTCTGATGGACAGGAATCATATGACAGAGCCGGAGGCTTACCGGTTCATCCAGAAGACGAGCATGGATACCGGAAGGACCATGCTGGAGACAGCGCAGATGATTCTTCTTTTTGAGGAGGAGCCCGGCTGAGGCCGGAAGGAAACTGACATGGAAATAAGGCACATCCATTACTTTATCGCAGTCGCTGAGAACTTAAGCTTCACGAAGGCTGCGCATCAGCTGATGATCGCACAGCCGCCCCTCAGCCGTCAGATCAAAGATCTGGAGGACGAGCTCGGTGCTGTGCTCTTCGTCCGCTCACCACACGGACTTCGTCTGACACCGGAGGGAGATGCTTTCCTGGAATACGCCCTCCGGATCATGGATCTTGTCAAAAAGTCCAGAGAACACATCGCGGAGATGGCAAAAGGCCTCCAGGGAACGCTCTATATCGCTTCCGTGGAAGGGCATGCGCCGAGACTTCTGGCGGGTTGGATCGCAGATTTCAAAACGGAGCACCCGCATGTGGAGTATTCGCTTCGGAACGGGAGCACCGACGACGTGATCTACTGGGTGGCGAACAGCCTGTCTGAAATCGGCGTGATCACGGAGCCCCACAATGCGGAGGGGCTATATTCCGTACCGGTCTACACCGAGCCCTGGACGGCGCTCATCCCGTCCTCTGACCCGCTCGCAAAAGCAGAGGGTGATTCAATCTCCGTCGCCGAACTGGCCGACCGGGATCTGATCATACCCTCCCGCGAATCCAGGCTGACGGAAATCAAAAACTGGTTTCCTGATAAAAATATCGATCTTCATATCAGCTGCCGGGTGGCCCACATGCTGAATGCCTATGAGCTGGCCCGGCAGGGGGTCGGAATCGCGATTTATCCTGCGTCCGACAGCCATTTTTCGGGGGATTCAGACGTGATGATCAAAAAGCTTGTCGATCCGGCAGTCACCGCATCCTACATTCTCGTGTGGAACCGCACACATCATCTGTCACATGCCGCGGAAAGCTTTCTCCGCAGTATCTGCATAAAAGTCGGTGTTCCCTTTCCCGGAGGCTGACTGATCTCCGTCTCTGATCATATGCAAAAATTCGCTCCGGGAGGGACGATCCTTCCCGGAGCATTGAGAGCACCCGATCTTAAAATTCACCTCCCCGTACCGTTTACGGGCCCCGTACCCGCAGGTCACTCCACATCCTGCAGCGCCCTGAAATCCTCCTCCCCTGTCCTTACCTTCACGACCTTCTCCACACCGTATACGAAGATCTTACCATCGCCGATATGGCCGGTGTAAAGGGCTTTCTTGACCGCCTCTATGACGGAACGGACCGGAATCCTGCTCACGACGACCTCGACCTTGACCTTCGGGATCAGCGTCGCGTCGATTTCAACGCCCCTGTATCTCTCGCCGCCGCCCTTCTGAATGCCGCAGCCCATGACCTGTGTGGCTGTCATGCCTGTCACACCCAGATCGTTCAATGCCTTGGTCAGCTTATCATATCTTGCAAGCCTTGCAATGATGACGACCTTGTGCATTCCTGTGTCGATCGACGCCGGCATCGGCTCTCCGACGACCTTGACGGAAGCATCCTTCATAGCCTCCGACGCTTCCTCGTAAGTGTCGACGCCGAGATCCGTGTTCTCATTTTCCTCCATTGCGTTGCCTGTGATATGCATGATCGAGAATCCGGCATATGCGCTTGCCAGACCATGCTCCGTGATATCGAGACCCGTGATCTCCTCTTCCTCCGAAGCGCGCAGCCCGAAGATCGCCCTGATCGCCATGAACGCGATGGTGATCGTAATGGCCGTAAAGGCTGCGGTGCAGAACATTCCCAGGAGCTGTATGCCGAGAAGCTTAAGACCGCCGCCGTAGAAGAGACCGATCATTTCATTTCCCTGCGCATCCGCAATACTGTAACCCGGTACACTGTTCGTCGAGAAAAGGCCGACCGCGATCGTTCCCCAGATTCCGTTCAGGCAGTGGACCGCGACCGCACCGACCGGATCGTCTACCCGCAGGACATTGTCCAGGAACCACACGCCGAACACGACCAGAAGTCCGGCAACGGCGCCGATCGCGATCGAACCGAGACAGTCGACCGAGTCACAGGGCGCTGTGATCGCGACCAGACCTGCCAGGGATGCGTTCAGACACATGGAGACATCGGGCTTTCCGTAGCGCACCCATGTAAAGATCATGCACACGACCGTTGCGACCGAAGGCGCTACTGTCGTTGTCAGGAAAACACTTCCCAGCTGAGGAATGCTTGTCGCCGCCGCACCGTTGAAGCCGTACCAGCCGAGCCACAAAATGAAAACACCCAGCGCGCCCAGCGGAATATTGTGGCCCGGAAATGCGTTGACCTTGACGATCTTCCCGTTCTTGTCCCTGGAGAACTTTCCGATCCTCGGTCCCAGAATGGCGGCACCGATCAGTGCGCAGATCCCGCCGACCATGTGGATGCAGTTCGATCCGGCAAAATCATGGAACCCGATCCCTGCCAGCCATCCTCCGCCCCAGGTCCAGTGGGCTTCGATCGGGTAGATCACCGAGGAAATGACTGCAGAGTAGACACAGTAGGACAGGAATTTTGTCCGCTCCGCCATCGCGCCGGAGACGATCGTCGCCGTAGTCGCGCAGAAGACCAGATTGAATACGAAGGTCGACCAGTCAAAATTCGCATAATCGGAAAATATCTGCAAAGACGGAATTCCAAGAAATCCTCCCAGCGCGTTCTCCCCAAACATCAGTCCAAATCCGATCAGGATGAACATCACTGTTCCGATACAGAAATCCATCAGGTTTTTCATCAGAATGTTGCCGGCGTTCTTCGCCCGGGCAAAGCCGGTCTCGACCATCGCAAATCCGGCCTGCATCCAGAATACCAGCGCGGCTCCGATCAGGAACCATACGCCGTAGACTTCGGCGTGCAGCGCTTCAAATATCTCGCTCGTCATAATAATCCCTCCTCTGCGGCCTGGTTCAAGTGCTCTGTGCAGGACACTTGTCCGCCAGCCTTTTTTCTTTTTTCATATCTGCATCGGGATCCCTTAAAGATGAAAAAAGGGCACTGACCGTATCTGTCAGCACCCTTGCCTGAAATTTCAATTCGTATTGTACCCTTCGGGACCGGATATGTAAAATACATAAATCGACACTGTGGTCAGACCCTGAAGGTATCCTCTACATAAAGACTCTCATGATCAGATTCTGAAGGTATCCTCAGCAGGAGCACTCTCATGATCAGATTTTGAAGATACCCTCAGCATGAGCACTCTCCTGACCTGACTCCGGAAATGCCCTCAGCATGAGCAGTAAAATGATCAGACCCCAGGATCACTTCAGAACTGTGTCCCCTGTCTGATATGCGTTCCACAAAGCCCCTCAAGCGCTTTTCCGGCCAGCTCCATCGTCGTAATGACGGCCTCCCTGCCGCGGCCGCCCTCTACAAAGCGGACCGCTGCCTCGACCTTCGGCTGCATGGACTTGAATTCAAAATGCCCCTCCGAAAGATAAGCTTTCGCCTCGGCGACGCTCATATCAAAGACTTTCTTCTCGTCCGGCTTTCCATAGTTCAGCGATACGCACTCCACCGCCGTGGTGATCAGAAGGACGTCGGCATCCGTCTCGCCGGCCAGAAGCCCGGCAGCATGATCCTTCTCAATGACCGCTGCTGCCCCTTTGAGCTCCGTTCCCTGCCGCATCACGGGAATTCCGCCTCCTCCGCAGGCGATCACGATCTGGTCCAGATCAAGAAGCCCCTTGATCGCTTCGATCTCAACGATTCCGCCGGGCCTCGGAGCAGGGACGATCCTCCGGAAGATTCCGTCTTCACAGCGCACGACCTGATTGCCGGCCGCCTCCTCTTCCTTCGCCTCGGAAGCGGTCATCCGCTTTCCGATCACCTTGACCGGATCGTAAAAGCTCTCGTCATAGGGATCGACCTGCACCTGCGTGAGCACGGTTGCGCAGGTCTTGTAGATCCCGTGCTTCAGGAGCTCTGTGTGGATGGCATTCTGCAGGTCATATCCGATCATTCCCTGGCTCATAGCCGAGCACACGGAGAGGGGCACGCGCGAATACTGGTCAGGATACTTCGCTGCCAGATCCATCATGGCCGTGTGGATCATGCCTACCTGCGGCGCATTGGAGAATACGAGCCCGATCTGGTACCCCTTCTTCACGAACTCACCGATCATCCTTGCCGTCTTCCGCACAGCCTGATACTGCTCGGGGAGATTCATTCCCAGATCCTTGTGCCCCAGAGCGATAATGATTCTTTTCTTACTCATCTCTTTTCCTCAAACCTTTTTCACACATCCGTTTTCCTTTAAAGCTGCTCCCGTCTCCGGCTCAGAGCAGGTATCTCCTGAAAAATGCCTTCCGAAGGCTGCCGTTCTTCCCATCCCGTCCGCTCTTCATTCAGCCTCGCGAAATCCGTGAGAGTCTTGTCCCTGTCCGCTCTTCATTCAGCCTTGCGAGATCCGTGAGAGTCTCGTCCCTGCCGGCATTTTCCAGAGATTCCGCGAGCGCCCTCGCCGTATCGACGGCCGTGATGACATGCACGCCCGTCTCGACCGCGCTCCGCCGGATGGAAAATCCGTCCTTCGCGCCCTTTATGCCGCTTCCCGGGATGTCGATGATGAGATCCAGTTCATGCCCGAGGATCAGATCCATGATGTTCGGGGATTCCTGCTCCGCCTTGCGGATCTGGAAGCATCGAATTCCGGCGTTCACAAGGGCCTTCGAAGTTCCTCTCGTCGCGTAGATTCGGAAACCCAGCGCTTCGAACCGCCTTGCGACCGGAATCATCTCCTCCTTGTCCTCGTCGCGCACAGTCATGATCATGTTCCTGTAGTGGGGCAGATTGATCCCCGCCCCCCGGAATGCCTTCCCGAGCGCCTCCTCGAAATCCTCCGAGACACCGAGACATTCTCCGGTGGATTTCATCTCCGGACCGAGGGAGATATCCGCGCCTTTTATTTTCTCAAAGGAAAAGACCGGCATCTTCACCGCAAAGAGCGGTCTCTCCGGCTGAAGGCCGGGCGCAAAGCCGCTGTCTTTGATTTTTCCGCCGCAAAGCACCCGCACTGCGAGAGGGATCATGGGGATTCCCGTCACCTTGGAGATATATGGGACCGTTCTCGAGGATCTCGGATTGACTTCGATAATATAAACGTCCTCTCCATCGGCGATGAACTGGATATTGATCATCCCTCTGACATGCAGCGCTCTCGCAAGCTTCTCCGTGCAGAGCGCGATCGTCTCCTTCACCCCCTCTGAGACGGACCGGGCAGGATAGACCGAAATCGAATCACCGGAATGGATTCCCGTGCGCTCAATGTGCTCCATGATCCCGGGGATCAGTATATTCTCCCCGTCGCAGATCGCGTCGACCTCCAGTTCCGTCCCGCGGATATATTTGTCGACCAGGATCGGATGCTCCTGTCGGATTTCATTGATCGCGTCGATATATTCCGCGATATCGGCATCGCTCACCGCGATCCGCATACCCTGTCCTCCGAGGACATAGGAGGGCCGGACGAGGACCGGATACCCGAGTCTTTCTGCGGCATCTCTCGCCTCCGAAGCCGTGTAGACCGTATCGCCTGCCGGCCGGCGGATATGCTCCTCTTCCAGGATCTCATCGAAGCGCTCCCTGTCCTCCGCGGCGTCCACCCACTCGGCGGCCGTCCCGAGGATCGGGACACCCATCTCCATGAGAGCCTGCGTAAGGCCGATGGCTGTCTGCCCGCCGAACTGCACGACCGCCCCGTCCGGCTTCTCGATGAGAACGACATTCCGGACATTCTCGGCTGTGAGCGGCTCAAAGTAGAGCCGGTCCGCGATGTCAAAATCGGTCGAGACCGTCTCCGGATTGTTGTTTATGATAATCGTCTCATATCCCTCTTTCCGAAAGGCCCAGGCCGCATGCACGCTGCAGAAATCGAACTCGATCCCCTGGCCGATTCGGATCGGGCCGCTGCCGAGGATGAGGATCTTCTTCCGTCCTGCGCTCTTACAATCAGATACCTCCTGTACAGCAGCCCGTTCCTTCAAGCCCCGGGCATCCGCCTCTGCCCGGTCGACAGCAATCTGCCCCTTCATCGCAGGGACATTCGCACCTGATCTGTCAACAGTACAACAGAGGGCAGACTTTGCCTCTGTCACTGAGACTTCCGCCTCCGCACTCTCATCCTTCCTCCGCTTCTTTTCAAGGAATTCCGAAGCCTCGTCCACTCCTCCGTATACCGAGTAAAAATACGGTGTCTCCGCCGTAAACTCCGCCGCGCAGGTATCGACCATCTTAAAGGCCGGAAGAATGCCCGCCTCTTCCCGCATCCTTCTCACCTCCGCCTCTTTCACTCCCGAAAGGCGGCTGATCACAGCGTCCGGGAACTCCGTCATCTTGGCGTTTCTCAGAAGTTCAGCGCCAAGGTGCTCGTCGGAGAGCCTTCTCTCCGTCTCCACCAACAGAAGGATCTTGTCGAGGAACCAGGCGTCGATTCCGGTCAGCTCACAGACCTCGGACATGCTCATGCCCCGGCGAAAGGCTTCGGCAATGAGCCAGATCCTCCGGTCATCCGGGAGCTTCAGATGTTCCCGAAGATCATAGTTGTCAAGATCAGAATAGTCATAGGACAAAAGACTGTCCGTGTGCTGCTCCAGCGACCGGATCGCCTTCATGAGCCCGGCTTCAAAGCTCCCGCTGATCGCCATCACTTCCCCGGTCGCCTTCATCTGCGTTCCGAGCAGGTGCTCCGCCGTGCGGAATTTATCGAAGGGAAGGCGGGGCATTTTTACCACGCAGTAGTCGAGCGCAGGCTCAAAGCAGGCAGTCGTCTTTCCGGTGACTGCATTTTTGATCTCGTCCAGACGATAGCCCAACGCGGCTTTCACCGCGACACGGGCGATGGGATACCCCGTCGCCTTGGAGGCAAGCGCCGAGGACCTGGACACTCTCGGATTGACCTCTATGACGATATACTCAAAGCTCTTCGGGTTGAGCGCGAACTGCACGTTGCAGCCCCCGACGATTTCAAGTTCCGATATGATGTGCAGCGCAGCGGTCCGGAGCATCTGGTACTCCCGATCCGATAAGGTCTGGGAAGGAGCCACGACGATGGAATCGCCGGTGTGGATCCCGACCGGGTCCATATTCTCCATGTTGCAGATCGTGATCACGTTGCCGGAGCTGTCCCGCATGACCTCGTACTCGATCTCTTTCCAGCCCGCGATCGACCGCTCCACAAGGACCTCGTGAACACGGGAGAGCCTGAGCCCGCTCTCGAGGAGGTTCCGGCAGGCGGAGGCATTTTCCGCGATCCCGCCGCCCGAGCCGCCTAGCGTGTAGGCAGGTCGAAGAACGACCGGATATCCGATCCGTTCCGCCGCTGCAAGCCCCGCATCCAGATCATGTACGATCTCGGAATCCGCGACCGGCTCCGAGATCTTCTCCATGGTCTCCTTGAAAAGAAGACGGTCCTCCGCCCTGCGAATCGTCTCCGCAGACGCGCCGATCAGACGGACGCCCTTTTCCTCCAGAAAGCCTTCGTCCGCGAGTGCCATCGCCAGGTTGAGCCCAGCCTGCCCTCCCATGGTCGGAAGGATCGCGTCGGGCTTCTCCCGCTCTGTCAGCGCTTTGAGGACCGGCACCGTAAGCGGCTCGATGTACACGTGATCCGCAATATCCTTGTCCGTCATAATGGTCGCCGGGTTGGAGTTCAGGAGCACCGTCTCGACGCCCTCCTCGCGAAGGGCCCGGCAGGCCTGCGTGCCGGCATAGTCGAACTCGGCAGCCTGACCGATCACGATCGGTCCCGAACCGATCACAAGTACTTTCTTTATCGAAGAATCCTTCATAATTCGCCTCTTCTCAAACTGTAATTCACTGACTGAACCTTCCCGCTTCAGGATTCCTGGTCGCCGCTACACCTATGCATGTAGGATGTTTTGATTACTGACTAGACCTTCCCGCTTCAGGATTCCTGCTGTTCCTCTCCGCGGTCCATCATCTCCGCGAACTCGTCAAAAAGGAACCCCGAATCACAGGGTCCCGGACTTGCCTCGGGATGAAACTGTACGGTCAGGATATTCCTGCCCTTATAGAGAAAGCCTTCGTTGGTGTCGTCGTTCAGGTTCCTGAATGCAGGCACCGCCACATTCTCCGGCAGGGAGGATTCCAGAACGGCATATCCGTGATTTTGTGACGTGATATAGACCCTGCCCGTCCGGAGATCCTTCACCGGATGGTTCGCGCCCCTGTGCCCGAATTTCAGCTTGTAGGTGCTGCCGCCCATGGCGAGGGCCATGAGCTGGTGGCCGAGACAAATCGCAAAGATCGGAAGCCCGGAATCTGCCAGCTTCCTGATCTCCCGGATCATCTCCGTATTGTCCGCCGGATCTCCCGGACCGTTCGAGATCATGATCCCGTCAGGCTGCGCCCTCAGAATGTCTTCGGCAGGAGTAAAGGACGGATAGACCGTGACGTCAAAGCCCCGTGCAGTGAGGGACTGAACGATCCCCAGCTTGGTCCCCGCATCCAGAAGGGCCACTTTCTTTCTGACCGGCCTGATTTCTGCAGCAGAAGAGTCTTCCGCAGGACCCTCTTTACAGTGAACTCCTCTGTACTGCCGGACCTCACGGACCGAAGCCCGTTCGACGGCTCCGGCGACCCGGTAGGTCTTCATTTTCCGGAGCAGAGCAGTCAGCGCTTCCCCCTCGTAAAGCGCTGTCGTGATGCATCCGTTCATCGTCCCGTGATCCCGGAGACGTCTTGTCAGGTCCCGCGTATCGATCCCGGCGATTCCGCCGATCGAATGGCGCGTGAGAAAGTTCTGGAGAGTGTTCTCCGCCCGCCAGCTGCTCGCAAGGCGGGAGAGATCTCTCACGATAAAAGCGTCTGCGTGCGGTTTACCCGACTGCATATCGTCCTCACAGACCCCGTAGTTCCCGATGAGCGGGTAGGTCATGACGACCGCCTGTCCGGTGTAGGAGGGATCCGTCAGGACCTCCTCATAACCGGTCATTGAAGTGTTGAAAACGATCTCCGAGATGATTTCTCTCTGCTTTCCGATTGAGCGGCCCTCATAGACCGTGCCGTCTTCCAGTATCAAAAATGTTCTCAAACCGGATCTCCTCTCCGTTTTTATTTGTTTCAGGCGCTTGCGAAATTCTGTGCTTCACAGGAAATGTATGAACAATTCAAACGCCTTCACAATTACCCGCTATATTTCTCAGGATGCGAAACGCAGCCGCATCACACCGTATAGCCCATCAGGTACTCATCGACCTCCCGGGCGCACTCCCGGCCCTCCGTGATCGCCCAGACGACCAGCGACTGGCCGCGGCGCATATCGCCCGCGGTGAAAACGCCCGGGATCTGCGTCTTATAATGGCCCGGCTCCGTCATGACAGTCCCCCTTGCCGTGAGCTCCGCCCCGAAGGCTTCCGCAGTGTAGGGCTCGCAGCCGACAAAGCCGGCCGCGATGAGGAGCAGGTCGCACTTAAGTGTCTGCTCGCTCCCCGGGACCTCCGCGAGCTTTCCGTTCTCCATCTTCACCTTCACGGTCACGATGCTCTTAAGCTTTCCGCTCTTCCCGGTGATATACTCCTTCACCGTCGTCTCGTAGACTCTCGGATCGCTCCCCGTAAGGCCGATCGCCTCCTCATGGCCGTAATCCGTTCTCTTCGTCTTCGGCCACTCCGGCCACGGATTGGAGGGAAGCCGCTCTTCCGGCGGCTCCGGCATCATCTCGAGAGCCGTGACCGACTTGCAGCCGTGGCGGATGACCGTTCCGATGCAGTCATTGCCGGTATCCCCTCCGCCGACGACGACAACGTGCTTATTCTTCGCGCTGATGAAGCCTCCGGAGTGAATGAGGCCCGCAGAGGTGTGATCTTCCGATTTTAAGAGACTTTTCGTCGTGCTCTTCAGGAAATCCACGGCATAGTAAATTCCGGGAATCGCCTCCGGATCTGCTCCGGGCAGAGATCTCGCCTTCTTCGCGCCGCAGCACAGAACGACCGCGTCAAAACCTTTCATGAGCCCGTCGGCCGTCTCCTTATCCTTTATGTCAACCGAAGTGTGGAATGTGACCCCCTCCTCCTCCATGAGCTTCTGCCTTCTTGCGATGACAGATTTATCGAGCTTCATATTTGGAATGCCGTACATGAGAAGACCACCGATCCGATCCTCCCGCTCATATACATGGACCGTATGCCCCCTGTGATTTAACTCATCAGCGACAGCCAGGCCGGACGGACCGCTGCCGACGACCGCTACACGCTTGCCGCTCCGGATCTCCGGAATTCTCGGGACAACGCGCCCGTTCGCGAAAGCCCACTCAATAAGATAGAGCTCATTGTCATGGACGCTGACGGGATCACCGTGCTCCCCGCATGTACAGGCCTTCTCGCAGAGAGCCGGACAGACTCTTCCCGTGAACTCCGGAAAGTTGCTGGTCTTCATGAGCCTGGCATACCCGTGTCCTCTGTGGCGCAGCCAGATCTGATCATTCCACTCCGGGATCAGGTTGTGGAGCGGGCAGCCGGTGACCATCCCGGAAAGCTTCATGGCGGACTGGCAGAACGGCACTCCGCAGTTCATGCATCGGCCCGCCTGCTTCTGCCTCTCCTCGTCATCAAGCGGTATATGAAATTCTTCAAAGGTCTTTATTCGTTCTGAGACCGGTACATCCGTATTGTTCTGCCGGACATAGTCCAGAAATCCTGTCGTTTTACCCATTCTTTCTCACCCCTCATCCGCATACTTCCCGGAATGCCATGAGCACTGCATAGTCATGGGAGACTCCCTGCTCCTCAAAACGCCCGATCGCGCTGAGCATCTTCTGATAATCATTCGGAACGATCTTCTTGAAATCAGGCAGCCACTGTTCGAAATTCGAAAGGACCTCGCCCGCGAATTCCGAACCGGTCTCCCGGTAATAATCCTGAATGATTCCTTTCAATTCGGCGATGTCGTACTTCTCCGTGACCTCGCGGAGGGATGCCATGTCCTTGTTCATACGAAGATACAGTGTGTGCTCCCTGTCAAGGACGTAAGCAATTCCTCCGCTCATGCCCGCCGCGAAATTTTTGCCGGTCATTCCCAGGATGACCGCTCTTCCGCCGGTCATATACTCAAGGCCGTGGTCTCCGCACCCTTCAGCGACAGCGACCGCACCGGAGTTCCTGACACAGAACCGCTCGCCGGCAACGCCGCACACATACGCTTTTCCGCCGGTAGCGCCGTACAGGGCGACATTGCCGACAATGATATTGTCATGGGCCTTGTAGCCCGCCCCTTCGGGCGGCGTGATGACAAGCTTGCCTCCGGAGAGGCCCTTTCCGAACCCGTCGTTGGCATCGCCCTGCAGACGGATGGTAAGCCCTGCCGGTATGAACGCGCCGAAGGACTGGCCTCCGCCGCCATGCGCCCGGACGGTGATGGAATCCTCCGGAAGGGAGGATCCGAACTGCTTCGTGATCTCGCTCCCGAGGATCGTCCCGAACGCGCGGTCCGTACTGGAGACTTCTGTCTCTATCTCCGCTCTCCCGTTCCTGTCTCCTTCCTTGTACTTCACGAGGAAGGGCAGCAGGATCTCTTCGTCCTTTGTCTTCTCGAGATGGAAGTCGAAGACATCCTCCGTCCGGAAATGGTTTCCGGTGCTCTTCACATATTTCTGATCCAGGATCCCCGTAAGGTCCGCCAGACGGCTCCTCGTGACAGGCAGCTCGTCCTTGATCTTCAGGCAGTCGGTCCTTCCGATCATCTCCTCCACTGTGCGGAAGCCCAGCGAAGCCATGATCTCGCGGAGCTCCTGCGCGATAAAGCGCATGAAGTTCATGACATGCTCCGGCTTTCCCTGGAACCGTTTTCTGAGCGTATTATTCTGCGTCGCGATGCCTGCCGGGCAGGTATCCTTCGAGCAGACACGCATCATCATGCAGCCCATACAGACGAGCGGAGCAGTCGCGAACCCGAACTCCTCCGCGCCCAGAAGCGCTGCGATCGCCACGTCCCGTCCGCTCATGAGCTTGCCGTCCGTCTCCAGAATGACCTTGCTGCGGAGACCGTTCTCGATCAGCGCCTGATGGGCTTCACTGACGCCGAGCTCCCAGGGAAGCCCCGCATGGTGGATCGATGAGAGCGGCGCTGCACCGGTCCCGCCGTCGTAGCCGGAAATGAGGATCACCTGGGCCCCCGCCTTCGCGACGCCGGATGCGATCGTTCCGACTCCCGCCTCGGAGACGAGTTTGACGGAGATCCTTGCGTCCCTGTTTGCATTTTTCAGATCATAAATGAGCTGTGCGAGATCCTCGATCGAATAGATGTCATGGTGCGGCGGAGGCGAGATCAGCGATACGCCCGGCGTGGAAAAGCGGGTCTCCGCGACCCACGGGTAGACCTTCCTGCCAGGAAGATGTCCGCCCTCCCCCGGCTTCGCACCCTGCGCCATCTTGATCTGGATCTCCTGTGCGCTGTTCAAATACGCGCTCGTGACGCCGAAACGACCGGAAGCCACCTGCTTGACCGCGCTGTTGTACATTGTCCCGAACCGCGAGGTGAGCTCTCCGCCCTCGCCGGTGTTGGACTTTCCGCCGAGCGCATTCATGGTGGCGGCAAGCGTCCTGTGCGCTTCCTCCGACAGCGAGCCGTAGGACATGGCACCCGTCTGAAAACGCTTTACGATGCTGTCCACACTCTCCACCTCGTCGACCGGGATCTTCCCGCCCGCCGGAGCAAAGGAGAGCAGGGATCGGATCGTATGCGGCCTCCCGGCATCGTCCACGAGGCTCGTGTACTTCTTAAATTTTTCATAATCGCCGGTCCGCACAGCCTGCTGCAGCAGAATGATCGTTTCGGGGCTGTAGAGATGATCCTCCTTCCGTCCCCCTCTCCGCAGGCTGTGGAAACCGGCAGAATCAGGCGTCGTATCCACGGAAAGTCCCAGCGGATCGAATGCGCGGTCATGGCGCACGGAGACATCCTCGCTGATCTCCCTGAGACCGATCCCGCCGATCCTGCTCACGACACCCGAGAAATAATCATCGATCACTTCCGATCCGAGCCCGATTGCCTCGAAGATCCTTGCCGACTGGTAAGACTGAAGCGTCGAAATTCCCATTTTGGCAGCCGTCTTCACGACGCCGTCGAGAAGAGCTTTATTGTAATCGTCCACTGCAGTGTGATAATCCTTGTCCAGGATGCCCGTATCGATCATTTCCGCAATACATTCGTGCGCGAGATACGGGTTCACGGCCCGGACACCGAAACCGAGAAGGGTCGCCATCTGATGGACATCCCTCGGCTCACCGCTCTCGAGGACCAGCGAGACCGCTGTTCTCTTCCTGGTCTGGACCAGATGCTGCTCCAGAGAAGAGACCGCCAGCAGCGACGGGATCGGCACATGGTTCTCATCCACGCCGCGGTCCGAGAGGATCAGGATATTCGCCCCCTCCGCTGCGGCCCGGTCCGCGGAAATGTTGAGCTGGGCGAGCGCCTTCTTCAGGGACGTATTCTTGTAGTAGAGAAGGGAAATGACCTTCGACCGGAATCCCTCCTGATCCAGCGCTTTGATCTTCAGCAGGTCGACCCCTGTGAGGATCGGGTCATTGATTTCCAGCACGCGGCAGTTTACTCCCTTCTCCTCGAGAAGGTTCCCGTCAGAGCCCAGATAGACCGTCGTATCCGTCACGATCTTCTCCCGAAGCGAGTCGATCGGCGGATTCGTCACCTGGGCGAACATCTGCTTGAAATAATTGAAGAGCGGCTGATGCTCCGAAGAGAGCATGGCCACCGGCACGTCGTGTCCCATGGAGCCGGTCGGCTCCACGCCATTCTCGGCCATCGGCAGGATCTGATCCTTTATATCCTCATAGCTGTATCCGAAGACCTTGCAGAGCCGCTCGCGCATTTTCTGCGTATGGACCGGGATCTTCTTGTTCGGAATGGCCAGATCCGTGAGCCGGAGCAGGTGTCTGTCGAGCCATTCTCCGTACGGATGACTTTCCGCGTAATACTCCTTGCACTCCTCGTCGGAGATGATCCTCTTCTTCTTCGTATCCACAAGCAAAAGCTTGCCGGGCTCGAGCCTCGACTTTTTGACGATGTGCGCCGGGTCGATGTCGAGAACGCCGATCTCCGAGGAGAGGATCAGCTTCCCGTCATCCGTCACATAGTATCTGGAAGGACGGAGACCGTTCCTGTCCAGCGTCGCGCCCACGATATCGCCGTCCGTGAAAATGATCGCAGCCGGCCCGTCCCACGGCTCCATCATCGTCGCGTAATAGTGATAAAAATCCTTTTTCTTCTGAGACATGAAGCCGTTATGCTTCCACGGCTCGGGGATTGTCACCATCATGGCGAGCGGCAGGTCCATGCCGTTCATGTACATAAATTCCAGAGTATTGTCGAGCATCGCGGAATCAGACCCCGTCGCGGAGACGACCGGGTAGATCTTGTCGACATCGTTATAAAGGATCGGGGACTGCATGGTCTCCTCGCGGGCGAGCATACGGTCTATGTTGCCGCGGATCGTGTTGATCTCCCCGTTGTGCGCGATCATCCTGTATGGATGTGCGCGGTTCCAGGACGGCGTCGTGTTCGTCGAAAAACGGGAATGGACGACCGCGATGGCTGTCGCATAGTCCGGATCCTGAAGATCCGGATAGAATCTCCGCAGCTGGGTCACGAGGAACATGCCCTTGTACACGACCGTTCTCGAGGACAGAGAACAGATATAGGTATCCTCGGAGCTCTGCTCAAACTCTCTCCGGACGACGTACAGACGGCGGTCAAAATCGATCCCCTTCCCGACGGAAGCGGGCCGTCCGATAAAGCACTGTCTGATGCAGGGCATGCATGCGCGCGCCGGCTCTCCGAGGATCTCCGGGCACATGGGGACATCGCGCCATCCGAGGAAGGGCAGGCCTTCCTTCGCCGTGATGATCTCCAGCATGCGCATCGCGAACGTGCGCTTCATCGTATCCTGCGGCAGGAAGAACATGCCGACGCCGTAGTCTCCCGCGTCCCCGACGGTGATGCCGCTCGCTTCCGCGGCTTTTTTAAAGAAATCGTGTGATATCTGCAGAAGGATCCCGACGCCGTCGCCGACCGTGCCGGATGCGTCCTTTCCTGCCCTGTGTTCCAGCTTTTCAACGATATGAAGCGCGTCGTCAAGGACCGCGTGGTCCTGCCGGCCGTCAATATTCACGATCGTACCGATGCCGCAGGCGTCTCTCTCCCTGAATATCGCCTCCATATCAGTCCTGTTTTGTCCCATGTGCGCCGCTCCTCCTCTCAGATGAAGTAATAAAATCCAACATAGTGGTGTCGGATGACTATTTTGCAGCCACTCATGCAAAACCGGCATTCGTGGGCAAAATATGTGAAAAAAGGCACGATCGGGCAGCTTGCTCTTGTCGATGTGCCTTTTTTCCATATATTTATTTGTCCGGTCTCCGCTTCGACCGGCGCAAAACGATCGTCCACCGGACGTTCTGTGCCCTCGCGTGCCTCAATATGCGTCAGATGAGGTTCATCTCAGCGAGAAGAGCACTTCCCCGTAGGTCGGATACGGCAGATAGCTGTCCGGGATCAGGGCCTCCGCATGATCAATGCTTGCGCGAAGATCACTCATGTCGCCAAGGACCGTCTCCTGGTAGAAGGAAGCCTGCGCCTGAATATCGCCGATCTTCTCCGCCTTTTCCGTATCCTCCTGCAGCTTCATGAGATTCTCCATGATCTTTCCGGCATCCGCATCCAGCGCGGCCAACACTTTTGCTTCCACCGTGCAGGCTGCATCCGGAAGGAGAGCACGCTTTGCATTTCCCTCTCTTGCGAGATCATCCATATAGGAAATGAGCGCTCCCGTGAAATCCTTGCGGGTCATCTCCTGCAGCGTGAGCGATTCGATGTGGATCGTCTTGGAGTAGTTCTCGAGAAGGATCTCATATCTTGAGAACATCTCGTCGCGGGTCAGGATCCCGTGCCGTGTGAAGAGCGAGAGACTCTTCTCCGAGATCCAGCTCGGCATGGCCTCCGGAAGCGATCTCAGGTTTGCAAGACCTCTCTTCGCTGCCTCCTCTACCCACTCTTCGGTGTAGCCGTTGCCGTTGAACAGAATCCTCTTATGATCCGTCAGCATCTTCCTCAGAATATCCTTGAGCGCTTCAATTCTGTGATGATCCGGAATCTCCTTCAGCGCCTCAACAATTGTTTCCAGCACATCCGCGACCGCCGTGTTCAGAACAATGTTGGCGTTCGCGACAGACAGGGACGATCCCGGCATACGGAATTCAAATTTATTTCCGGTAAATGCGAACGGGGACGTCCTGTTCCTGTCCGTCGTATCCCGCATGATATGCGGCAGGACAGCTGCTCCCGTTCCCATCTGCGTCTTCCCGTGTCCCTCAAATGCTACACCTTTCTCCAGTGCGTCGAGGACCTCTGACAGCTCATCTCCGAGGAAAATGGAAATGATTGCCGGCGGAGCCTCATTTCCTCCCAGTCTGTGGTCGTTGCCGGCCGTGGCGACGGAGACCCGGAGAATATCCGCATACTCGTCGACTGCGGCGATGACCGCGACCAGGAAGGTCAGGAATGTAAGGTTTTCGCCCGGATGCTTTCCCGGGTTCAGAAGGTTGATGCCCGTGTCCGTCTGAATGGACCAGTTGTTGTGCTTGCCGGATCCGTTGATTCCCTCGAAGGGCTTCTCGTGGAGCAGGCAGGCGAAGCCGTGCTTGTCCGCGACCTTCTTCATCATTTCCATGGTCAGCTGGTTGTGATCGACCGCAACGTTCGCTGTTTCAAAGACAGGTGCCAGCTCGTGCTGTGCGGGCGCGACCTCGTTGTGCTTTGTCTTGGCCGGGATACCCAGCTTCCAGAGCTCCTCATCCAGATCGTGCATGAACGCGGAGACCTTCGGCTTCAGAACGCCGAAGTAGTGATCCTCCATCTCCTGCCCTTTCGGCGCGGGCGCTCCCAGAAGCGTTCTTCCGCAGAGAAGAAGGTCTTTTCTCTTCTTGTACATATCTTTGTCAATGAGGAAATATTCCTGCTCTGATCCAATCGTCGTCGTGACGCGCGTCACATCCTGCTCACCGATCAGATGAAGGACCTCGACTGCCTGCCTGCTCAGCGCTTCCATGGAACGGAGAAGCGGAGTCTTTTTATCCAAAGCCTCGCCGCCGTAGGAAATGAAAGCCGTCGGGATATACAGCGAGCCGTCCTTGATGAATGCCGGCGAGGACGGGTCCCATGCGGTATAGCCGCGAGCCTCAAAAGTCGCGCGGAGTCCGCCTGACGGGAAGCTCGAAGCGTCCGGTTCGCCCTTTACAAGTTCCTTCCCTGAGAACTCCATCAGGATCGTCCCGTCCGGTTCAGGAGAGATAAAGCCGTCGTGCTTTTCCGCCGTGAGACCGGTCATCGGCTGGAACCAGTGTGTAAAATGCGTCGCTCCATGCTCGATCGCCCACTCCTTCATCGCGGCCGCTACGGTATTCGCAACGTCCAGCTCCAGATGTGTTCCGTTCTGAATCGTCTTATGGACCGCGCGGTAAATATCCTTCGGAAGACGGTCTCTCATTACCTTATCGTTAAATACCAGACTGCCGTAAATTTCCGGGACAGATGTATTTGGACTCATGACTTCTCCTCCTTTATACAATACATTTGTTCAGTGACTGCTCTCTCAGCCGGGCAGCTGCAATACGCCGCATTCCGTTCCGGACGGAGGACCGCATTGCCTGCTCCTGATAAAAGAGAAAAGGCGCCTGAAGAAACGAATCTTCAAGGCGCCTTTGCCTGTTCAAAAAATGAGAGAGTTCTGAACTGCCATTATTTTGGCACATCGGATTTCATCTGTCTAATACCATTTCCGCGCCTATTTCCATACCCAAAAAGTATAAATAAACTTAAGTGAAATCACTTGACCCGATTTCCTTCCAATGGGATAATTGCCAAAACAGCAAGGAAGCTGCCGATGGGGGCAGTGTCCCTGCTGTTTTTCTTTTTCATTCAGCGAGATTACATACAGAGAGGGGAAGCTTCTATGTGTACTGTACTTGGATATTGCGGAGTTGGCGGAAGCTATGAGACGTGCAAAAAGAGCCTTGAGACCGCGATCTCACGCGGTCCGGACATGACCCGGATCCTTCCGGCAGGAGACGGTTTTCTCGGATTCGACCGCCTTGCGATCATGGGACTGACAGACGAGGGCATGCAGCCCTTTGTCCGGAACGGAAATGCCTGCGTCTGCAACGGCGAGCTCTACGGATTCCGGCCGGTAAAAGAGCAGCTGATCTCCCTCGGCTACTCCTTTGCAAGCGACAGCGACTGCGAGATCCTGCTGCCTCTCTACGAGCAGAAGGGCTGTGAGATGTTCGCTGACCTCGACGCGGAATTTGCGCTGATCCTCTACGACGGGAAGGCGGATACATTTATCGCGGCCAGAGATCCGATCGGCATCCGCCCACTTTACTACGGATACGACGCTGCCGGCACCATTGTCTTCGCCTCCGAACCCAAAATGCTCACAGCCATCTGTGAAAAGATCATGCCCTTCCCGCCGGGCCATTATTATAAGGACGGAGTCTTCACCTGCTACTGCGATCCCGCGCACGTCGACGGTTATTCCGATGATTCGCAGGAAGAGATCGCGGTGCATATCCACGACCTGCTTCTTGCCGGCATCAAAAAAAGACTGGATGCCGACGCACCGGTCGGATACCTTCTCTCGGGCGGGCTCGACTCCTCGCTCGTCTGCGGAGCTGCGGCGAGGGAGATGGACAGGCCGCTCAGGACATTTTCCATCGGCATGGACGTCGACGCGATTGACCTCAAGTATGCCCGCCAGGTCGCCGACTACATCGGAAGCGAGCACCGGGAGGTCATCATCTCGCGCGACGATGTCATTGATGCCCTCGAGCCGGTCATCCGTGCGCTCGGCACCTACGATATCACGACGATCCGGGCTTCCATCGGCATGTACCTCGTCTGCAAATGGATCCACGAGAACACCGACATCCGCGTCATCCTGACCGGAGAGATCTCCGACGAGCTGTTCGGCTATAAATACACGGACTTCGCGCCGGATGCAGAGGCCTTCCAGAAAGAGGCTGAAAAGAGAATCCGCGAGATCCATATGTATGACGTTCTGCGCGCGGACAGGTGCATTTCCGTGAACTCCCTCGAGGCAAGAGTTCCTTTCGGTGACCTCGCATTCGTGGATTACGTGATGCACATTGATCCGGAGAAGAAGCTCAACAGATACGGCATCGGAAAGTACCTGCTCCGCCACGCGTTCGAGAAGGACGCGCTGATCCCGGAGAGTATCCTCATGCGGGAGAAGGCAGCATTTTCCGACGCGGTCGGCCATTCCCTGAAAGACGACCTGCAGGAGTATGCGGAAGGGATTTATACCGACGAGGAATACGAACGCCGGCGCAAGGCCTACACGCACGCGATGCCCTTCACCAAGGAATCCATGCTCTACCGGGAGATCTTCGAGAAGTACTATCCCGGCCAGTCGGAGCTCGTCGTGGACTTCTGGATGCCGAACAGGGACTGGGAAGGATGTGATGTGAACGACCCGTCGGCGAGAGTTCTGGCGAACTATGGGGACAGCGGGGTGTGAAAACATTACATCCCAGTGCCGGAACAGAATTGACAGCAAGACGTGATAAAAAATGAAAAGATGAACAGCAGTCTTAAACTTCGGTTTTCGACTGCTGTTTTTTCTCCCAATATTATGTGCTGCGAGCAGTCAGCATCTCGTCATTTTCACGCTGACACTTCAGGCGCCCCCGTTCTTTCAGAGTGCAGGTGGCAGTGGACGTTTTAAGCACTTCTAAGGTTCACGAAATCCATTTTCTGTGCTATTATAAACACGGTTCATTTTAAGCAATATGACAGCAGTCATCCGCTAAGGAGACATTTTTTGCCCGCGGATGCAGGCATCAGCGCAGGAGGCATGGCTGCATAAAGTCATCCGGACATTAAGTCGAAGTACAGGACTTCTTTTTGGGAGGAGGTGGTATCATGAGCGAAAACAGTACAAGTGACAGTTCTAACCCCCGATCGCGAAGAAACACCATCATCTTATTAAAGGAGGCCTGCTATGACCGAAGAAAGAGTAATCGACGAGGCCGTTCTGCGCGAGTATCTCTCGGAGAAGAAGTATAAGGAGCTTCGCGAGACCCTCTCGGAAATGAACACCGCAGACATCGCCGCCATCATGGACGATATGGAAGATGAGAACTCCTTAAGGATCTTCCGCATCCTTCCGAAAGACATGGCAGCTGACGTCTTCTCAGACCTTGAAATCGAAAGCCAGCAGTACATCATCCAGTCCCTTTCCGATAAGGAAGCATCGAACATCATCGATAACATGATGGCCGACGACGCGACCGACCTTCTCGAGGAGATGCCGGCCAACGTCGTAAAGAAGATCCTGGCCAACGCCCGCCCGGATACCCGCGCGGACATCAACCACCTGCTCCGCTACCCGGAGGATTCCGCCGGAAGCATCATGACGGTCGAGTACATCGACCTTATCGAGACCATGACCGTGGAGGACGCGATCAAGCGCATCAAGCGTCTCGGTCTTGACTCCGAGACCGTCAATATCTGCTATGTCCTGGACAAGCAGCGTCTGCTGGTCGGCACCGTCGCGATCCGCTACCTGCTCCTCAAGCAGGAGACAGACATCATCGGCGAGATCATGAACGACAACGTCATCAGCATCAATACCCTTACCGACCAGGAAGAGGCGGCGAACATGTTCAAGAAGTACGACTTCACCGCCATGCCTGTCGTCGACAATGAGAACCGTCTCGTCGGAATCATCACCATCGATGACGTCGTCGATATCCTCGAAGAAGAGGCTACGGAGGATATCGAGAAGATGGCTGCTATCATCCCGACCGACAAGCCCTACTTCCGCGTCGGCATCTTCGAGACTTACAGAAAGAGAATGCCCTGGCTGCTTCTCCTCATGATCTCCGCGACCTTCACCGGCGCGATCATCACGAAGTACACGAACGCCCTGGCATCCTACGTAGTCCTCACGGCATATATTCCGATGCTGATGGATACAGGAGGAAATGCCGGCTCCCAGGCGAGCGTCTCCATCATCCGCGGTCTCTCGCTGGGCGAGGTGGAGTTCGGAGACATCTTCAAGACGATCTGGAAGGAGATCCGGGTCGCAATCCTCTGCGGACTTACCCTCTCACTGACCAATTTCGTGAAGCTCCTGGTTCTGGACCATCTGGAGCTCAGAATTGCGATCATCGTATGCATCACCCTTGTTCTTGTCGTCTGCTTTGCAAAGCTCGTCGGCTGTACGCTGCCGCTCATCGCAGCGAAGATCGGCTTCGACCCGGCCGTCATGGCTTCGCCGCTCATCACGACGATCGTGGACGCGATCTCGCTTTCTGTGTATTTTGCGCTGGCGACGTCGATGCTGCATCTGGCGACCTGATATCCGGCTGGGTAATCACAGCATTTTTCAGAACCTGCCTGTCGGCTGCGAGCTGATTTTCAGAGTAGCATTTTTCACAGTACAGGAACTGCTTTGCGAACCCTGTGATCATAATTCGGCTTTGCAAAAAGAACCGCGTCCTGCCGGTGCGATTTTTCGCATTGACAGGACGCGGTTCTTCTTTTCATCTTCTGCGCACAGGACATTTATCTCTCAGGCAGCAGGCTCCTCCGCCCCTGCTCTGCCTTCCTCCCGTCCTTCCGTCTCATAGTGGACATAGTAGGAGGCGTATTCCTCCCCGTACTTTTCTTTGAGATCGGGATTTTCCTTCATGTAGAAGAGCACGTCGAACTCCGCACTCCCCATGCGGCCTTCCTCTATTCCGACCTCCAGGAAATGCTTAAAGAGCTTCTTCGCGTCCTTCCCGCATTTGCTCCTGGCGTCAGCGTAGTGGTCGTAATAATACTGCGGATCAAAGACATGCATATAGTCCACGCCCTCCGAGACGAAGGTTCCCTTCGGGTACTTTGTGAGCGTAAAATCCGTCTCCGCATCCGGGTAATTCCGTGACCCGTTGATATATGCGGCAAGGTGATAGGTTCCGAGTCCATCGAGCTCTGCATACGGTACCTTGACCGTAAAGCTCCGGTCCGCCTGCCGTTCTCCCTCGAAGGCGAGGGCGTTCTCCGGGTCCTCATTTCCCCCGTAAACATAGAAAGTTACCGAGCTGACGCTCTGGGAAAGAGTCAAAAACTTCAGTGTGACCGAGCTCCCGTCCGAAGCGACGGACGCCTTTGCAATATACTCTTTGACCCGGATAAATACCTGATCGAGCGAGAAGTTCGTATTGCGGTCTTTGAGCCACTGCTGCTGGTCGCGGACATTCTCCTCATAGGTCGCCGCGAAGACCGTATCCTTTGCATCCATCTCGCCGAGCCCGCCGAACCGGATGTAATTCATTCCTGCCGACGCGTTGATTTGGTTGTAGAGCAGGTCGGTCGTGGCGGCTGAAGTCGCAAAGACCGGCTTGAACTCATTATAGTAACCCTGCACGAGATCGCGGAATTCCGGGTATGTGAGCAGCGCACGGTAGAAGAAATTCTGAAATACGTAGTAAGTGCTGGTAGATACATTTCCATTCCGCATACACGTATCAAAATCCCAGACAGGACCCGCATGCAGCACGTCCTCCGGCCCGTCCATATACCAGTAGAAAGAAGTCGTCGCGGACTCATTGTTGGCATAATACTCATTGACCAGATACATGAGCGCGAAAGATTCCGGATCGATCAGCCGCACGATCTCCGACCAGTCGGCACCGTCCATCAGAGCCTGCGCGAAGGCATTTTCCTTCTCCTCAAAGGCCTCGAAATCCGCCTTCCCGTCCACGGCTTCACTGTCCTTCAGCGTAAAGTGGACTTCATTGACGTCCTCATAGTAAAGCTCTTCGTCCTTGTAGAACGCGTCGTCCAGCTCGCAGATGATCCCGTGCCCGGAATCGAGCTTCAGCCGGTTCTTATTGACCTCCGGCTTCTCCGTAACGAGGTACGTTCCGCGGTAATCTCCGTCGATCCACAGATCCGCGTACTCTCCCTTCGGGACAAATGCGAACCCGAGCTGGGCCGCCGTCTCGAAGACAAGCTTGTTCCGCATGAGGCTGGGGTCGCTCGCGTTGGCAAGCAGGACCCACTTTCTGGCCTTCGGCATGCCGAGCACGGACACCTTCTCCTCGAACCGGATCTGATAACTCCGCTTGTCATAATAATACCAGGAGGAATTTCCCCGGCCCTTGAACTGCGCGGTACCGTTCTCTTCGAAGTTGTGGTCTTCATTTGCCGGATCCACGAGCGCGGCGCTCACCCCCGTAAAGATCGTATCCTGCTCGTCGTGCACGTTCTGAAGAGACGCGTCTCCCAGAGTGACCCACATGGACGGGAGCGAAGACTGCATGCAGATAAGAGTCACGCGGCTCTGGTCCTTGAACGTGACCGTGCATGCGGCTCCGCTGAAATCCCCGGAGATCGTCTTCCTATCCGTATCGAGCATGCCGATGCTCGCCTCCGTGACCCTTCCCGTGTAGCGGATGGTCAGCCGCTTAAGATCCGCACAGGACGGAAGGAAGAGATAATACGTATTCTTTGAGATCAGGGACGCCTGGACTTCGTAGATCTCCCTGCCGTCACGATCGACATTTACGGAAAATGAAATTCCCTCGTCCGTCTCGTCCGCCTGCACAGTGCAGGGTATAAAAAAGAGCAGCAGAAAGAGGAGAAGAATGAATCTTCCCCTGTAAAGAAATCTGTTCAGATGAATTCCGGTCAGCAGGCTGCCGATCAGTCGACATCCGTTATGTCTTCTTTCGCTCAGCTGACTTCCTCTCCTGTCCGTCAATCCGGTTCCTCCGTGTCGTTACTGCATGGCAGCTTTTTTATTCTTCATCGCGCAAATGGGAGTGTGCTTCGCACCCTGCGCAGCGCGGCAGGAACGCCGAGGCGTTCTTGAATCAGATATCCGCCGTCACCGCTGTCTCGAGCGCGATCTCCATCATCTCGTGGAAGCCCTCCCTGATCTCCTCCGGAGTCAGGAAAGACCCTTCAAAGATGTGATCGGAAATCGTGAAAATGGCAAGCGCCTTCTTATGGCTCGCCATCGCCTCCAGATACAGACCGGCCGACTCCATTTCGACAGCCAGAAGTCCCATGTCGCGGGCCTTTACATTGACCTGCTTATCCGGATGATAGAAATAGTCCGATGTGTAAACGCTGCCGACATCCGCCTTCACGCCCATTTTCCGGGCAGCAGCGACAGCTGTCTCAAGCAGATTGAAATCCGCTGTCGGGGCCGGATAGCCCGGCAGGTCATAGGATGTCAGGAAAGAAGAATTTGTCGATGCGGACATTGCGATCACGACGTCACGGACCTTTACATTTTCCTGAAGAGCACCCGCGGAGCCGACGCGGATAACGGCCTCGACGCCGAAGAAATTGAAGAGCTCATGGACGTAGAGCCCCATGGAAGGGACGCCCATACCGGAGCCCATGACAGAGACTTCCTTTCCCTTATAGGTGCCCGTGTAGCCAAACATGCTGCGGACGTCGTTGAAGAGCACCGGATTCTCAAGATAATGCTCTGCGATGTACTTGGCTCTCAGCGGATCGCCCGGCATAAGGACGGTCTTTGCGATGTGCGTGCCTTCTTTCAATTGGATACAGGCTGACGGGGATGTGGTCATCATAATTTTCCTCCTGTGTCTGCATATGCAGATCTGTTTTATCTGTTGC
>CAMOXU010000029.1 GCA_946629525.1 uncultured Clostridia bacterium | reverse complement strand
CCGTAAAGGTCATGACAAAAAGTCCACCGGATTCCTGATATAAATCCCCGCTTCTATGATACTTTTCATCCGGACGGTCCTCCGCCCTCCCTGCCCGCCGCGGGCGGCAAACTGTGATACTTTTCATCCGGACGTTCCTCCGTCCTCCCTGCCCGCCGCGGGGGGCAAAAAAACCTCTGTACTTTACTCCTCTTTGGTGATAATCTTTCTTAGACAGATTTATACCACTTTAATGAGGAGGTAAAATATGAACAACTCACAAACTGGGAATCCTGGTGTTATCTCGGACGCCAGGCAGCTGGGCGTGCCCAAGATGCTTATCCTCGGACTGCAGCATCTCTTTGCCATGTTCGGGGCGACGGTCCTGGTGCCGATCCTGGTCAACTCGTACTTCCACGGCGAAGGGCTTTCCATTCAGGTCACTTTGTTCTTCGCAGGTCTCGGTACGCTGTTCTTCCATCTCTGTTCAAAGATGAAAGTCCCCGCATTCCTCGGCTCATCCTTTGCTTTCCTGGGCGGCTTCTCTACAGTAGCCAATCTGAACACGGGAAAATTCGCTGACATGACCTACGGGGAAAAGCTCCCCTATGCCTGCGGAGGAATCGTAGTTGCAGGTCTGCTCTACCTTGTACTCGCGCTTGTCATCCGGTTCGTCGGCGTAAAGCGGGTCATGCGGTTCCTTCCCCCTGTAGTGACCGGACCGATCATCATCTGCATCGGTCTCTCCCTCGCGGGATCTGCCATTTCCAACGCGCAGAATAACTGGTTCCTCGCCTTTATCGCGCTGGCGGTGATCATCATTTTCAATATCTGGGGCAAGGGCATGTTCCGCATCATCCCGATCCTCATGGGCGTCGTGATCTCCTACGCGGTCGCCATGGCGATGCACCTTGCAGGGTTGACGAACCCGGACGGCAGCGCAATCATTGATTTCACGCAGGTTGCCTCCGCCTCATGGGTCGGACTTCCCGATTTCTTCATCTGCAAGTTCGATATTACGGCGATCCTGGTCATGGCTCCTATCGCGATCGCTACCATGATGGAGCACATCGGCGATATGTCCGCGATCTCCGCGACAGTCGGAAAGAATTTCATTGAAAATCCCGGCCTTCACCGCACGCTTGTAGGCGACGGTCTCGCGACCTCCCTCTCAGCCTTCTTCGGCGGGCCGGCGAATACGACCTACGGCGAGAACACGGGTGTCCTCGAGCTCTCCCACGTGCACGATCCGAGCGTGATCCGGCTGGCAGCGGTCTATGCGATCGTCCTGAGCTTCGTGCCGAAGTTCGCAGGCGTCATCTCCGCTCTTCCGGCAGCGATCATCGGAGGGATCAGCTTCATCCTTTACGGAATGATCTCGGCGATCGGTATCCGCAATATCGTCGAGAACCGCGTCGATTTCACGAACAGCAGGAACCTGATCATCGCGGCCGTCATCCTCGTCTCCGGACTCGGTTTCTCGGACGGACTGACCTTTACGGTCGGCGCCACCTCCATCACACTGACGAGCCTTGCGATTGCTTCGATCGCCGGCATCGTGCTGAATGCGGTCCTTCCGGGCAACGACTATGAGTTCGGCATCAACCCGAAGGGAGACAGGAGCAGAGGCGTATCCATGGATCCGAACAAATAACGAATTGATCCGCACATCGGTGCGGCATGGCCGCTCGTGCAAGCACGGCGGCCACTTTCCGGCTTTATCGCGCAAAAAAAGGCCACTGTCCAAAAGCAGATTTTCCTCCGATGTGAGGAACTGCCAATGGACAGTGGTCTTTTTTATATTATTCTTCATCGCGCAATACTCATGAATCTATTCACGAGATACGCGCGCAAAGTGAAGCCGGCCTTCATCGTGAGTACAGTCTCGCGATGGAGAGGCGGATCGCACTTCTTCGACCGGCTCATTCGCCGTTCTTCTTCCTGAGGATGTCCCACGGCTCCGGGCGGACTGCCAGCTCAATGTGCAGCTCCTGTTTCGGGTGCGGTGCCGATTCCATGTCACAGCCCTCCGCATCCAGGATCCGCCGGACCTTCGCCTCGATATTGCGCCCGTCCGGCTTCATTATCTCGATCGTCTCCCCGACACTGAACTTGTTCTTCTGCTCCGTGACCGCAAAGCCGTTCGCATCGAGCTGCCGAACGATACCCAGGAAGATGTAATTGCTGACATACGTGCTGCTCCCGTAGATCTGGTCTTTTTCATCCGGCCGGCCATAGAAGAACCCGGTCGTATATCTTCTGTTCGTGCAGTCTGCGATCTGCTCCGTATACCAGTCCAGATTCTTTTCATAGAGGGCCGGATCCTTCTCATAGGCATCCATCGCGAGCCGGTATGTCCGGGCAGCCGTCGCCACGTAGAGGGCATTCTTCATTCGGCCCTCGATCTTGAAGCTGTCGATCCCGGCATCGTAGAGATCCGGAATATGCCCGACCATGCAGAGGTCTCTCGAATTGAAGAGGAACGTTCCCCGCTCATTCTCCTCGATCGGCATGTACTCGCCCGGCCTCGTCTCCTCCACCACCGCATACTTCCAGCGGCAGGGATGCGTGCAGAGCCCTCTGTTCGCGTCGCGCCCCGCCATATAATTCGAGAGAAGACATCTCCCCGAGTAGGAAATGCACATGGCTCCATGGACAAAAGCCTCGATCTCAAGGTCATCCGGGATGTGTGCGCGAATATCCTTTAACTCCCGGAGGGTGAGCTCTCTGGCAGCCACGACTCTCTTCGCCCCCAGGTCCCGCCAGAAGAGAAAGGATTCATAATTCGTGTTATTGGCCTGCGTGCTGACGTGCAGTTCAAGCTCCGGCGCATGCCGGCGGGCCAGCATGAACATGCCGGGATCCGCGACGAGGACCGCATCCGGCCGAATTTCGGCCAGCTCCTCAAAATAAGCCGCCGCCCCCGTAAGGTCCGAGTCATGGGCGATGATATTGGCCGTGACATAGACCTTCGCACCGTGCGCGTGGGCGAACGCGATCCCTTCCCGCATCTCCCCGGCATCAAAATTGTGCGCTTTCGCCCGCAGCCCGTAGGCTTCGCCGCCGATATAGACCGCATCCGCCCCGTAAAGGACCGCGACCTTCAGGACCTCGAGGCTTCCTGCGGGCAGAAGTAATTCAGTTCGTCTCATATCGGTATCATACTCTCCTGTCTCTCATATTCGTATCCGGACGTCTGTGAAACAGCACTGTGCTGTCAGTTCGACGAGCTTCCGCTCCGTCCTTCTGATCGGTCAGCCCTTTTTCACAGTCAGCGCAAGACCATCCCCGACAGGGAGGATGGTCGTCGCAAGATCGTCTCTGTGTGTAATTTCATATAAATATTCCCGCATGCGCTTATAGATCGTGCGGTTCCTCCGCTCTACGGCGAAGTGTGATTCCAGAATATCCCCGCCCTGCAGAACATTGTCAGAGACAAGCATTCCGCCCGGCCGAAGCAGCCGGAGCACATCCGGAAGGAAATGAATATACTGCCCCTTGGCCGCATCCATAAAAATGAAATCATAGGTCCCCATGAGCTTCGGAAGGATCTCCGCCGCGTCTCCGAAGAGGAGCTCCACACGGTCTTCGACCCCGGCTTTCCGGAAATTCTCCCTCGCAGGCCCTATTCTCTTCTCATAATTTTCGATCGTCGTAATGCGGGCCCCGCAGTTCTCGCACATAAGAATTGCGGAGAATCCCACCGCACAGCCGATCTCCAGGATCTTCTCCGGCTGAAGAGCCGCAAGCAGGACTCTGAGCGCGCTCTGGGTCTGCCGCCTTATAATCGGGACGGATGCCTCACGGGCCTCCCTGCCCAAAGATTCAAGAAATTCCGAGTTCCCGGAATCCATGGATCCGAGAAAAATCTCCATCCGGTCTTCTTCTATCATGAGCTTTCCGACTCAGCGTCCTCCATATCCCCTGCTATGATCCCCATCATCTCGGTCGGGGTCTGGGATGTGTTCAGAATATATGTCCCGGGCTGCAGTTTTCCATGATAGGCCGAGAGGCGTTCCTGCAGAAAGAAGATATACGGACTCGCGATCAGCCCGTTCTTGTCCAGGATCTCTCCGATCTCCAGCGCGGACGCGCCTTCCGGGATCGTGACCTGGACCTCCAGTCCGGGCTCGGCAGCCATCGGCTGCTCGTTGAAGACCGCATATCCCCACGTGTAGGCCGTCCTCGCGAGAAACAGGAAAAATATGAGGACGAGCGCGTACAGAAGGATGCGGATGATGCCTCTCGCACCCATGACCGCTGCTGTATAGGCGACTCCGTTCTTGCGTTTTGCCATAACTATCCTTTCTCACAGAGTCGGCAGGTGAATGCCGACCTCCTGGATCAGTCTCATGTAAATATCCCGGATCTGACGGCACAGATCCGCCTCCGCCTCAAGATAGGCGTTGACCTCCGGTATTTTCTGCATTTCCTGATACGTTTTCTCAAGCTGTTCCGCATTGTCCAGCATCTCATCCCCCGGAGAGTTGCTGTACATGGCGAAAATATCTCCCCGGAGAAGATCCAGCTTCTCTCCGAGTCCGGGATACTTTCTCAGATCCCGCTCACTCTTTATGTATTGTTTATATGCGCTGCAGTTTTTCAGGCTTTGCACCAGCCGCTCCGTATTTTCTCCGACAGAATCCATTGGTTCCCGCTCCTTTATGTCAGGTATCCGCTTCCATGATGATCGGAAGGATCATCGGCCTTCTCTGGGTCCTTCTCCAGATAAAGTCGCTCAGCGAATCCTTGATATCAGATTTGATCTTCCCCCAGTCCGACACATTGTGGTCCAGACAGTAGCAGACAGCATCATCGACCGTCTGTTTTGCCTCCAGAAGGAGTCCCTCAGACTCCCGCACATAGACGAACCCGCGGGATACAATGTCCGGCCCCGCGAGAAGCCGGTTGGTGTATTTCTCCAGCGTGAGCACGACGACCACGATCCCGTCCTCGGAGAGCTTCTGGCGGTCGCGGATGACGATATTGCCGACATCTCCGACGCCCAGTCCGTCCACCAGGATGGTGCCGGTCTGTACTTTGCCGATGATCCTCGCGCTGTCGTCCCCCAGCTCAAGCACGTCGCCGGAATGCAGGATGAAAATGTTCTCCTTTGATATTCCAAGCGATTCCGCAAGGGCGGCGTGCGCCCGCAGATGCCGCATTTCCCCGTGGACAGGGATTGAATATTTCGGTCTGAGGAGGGAATAGATCAGCTTGATCTCCTCCTGGCAGGCATGCCCCGACACGTGCGTGTCTTCGAAGATGACGTGGGCTCCGATCTCGGAGAGCTCGTTGATCACGTTGGACACGGCCTTCTCATTTCCCGGGATCGGGTGGGACGAGAAAACGATCACGTCGCCCGGAATGATCGTGACCTTCTTGTGGATATTTGCGGCCATGCGTGAGAGCGCCGCCATCGACTCGCCCTGACTTCCCGTCGTGACAAGGACCAGCTTTTCAGGCGGATAGTTCTTGATCTCATCGACGGAAATGACCGTACCGGCCGAGTCATCCACATACCCGAGCGCGATGGCTGTCCCGATGACCTTCACCATCGAGCGCCCTTCGAGAACGACCTTCCGGCCGAACTTTGCAGCGCTGTTGATGATCTGCTGCACACGGTCGATATTGGATGCGAAGGTGGCGATGATGAGACGGGATTTCGCATGCTCCGTAAAGATCTGATCAAATTTCACGCCGACCGTGCGCTCGGACATGGTAAATCCCGGATGCTCCGCGTTGGTCGAATCGCACATCAGGGCAAGGACTCCCTGCCGGCCGATCTCCGCAAAGCGCTGCAGGTCGATCGCATCGCCGAAGACCGGCGTATAGTCGACCTTGAAGTCTCCCGTGTGGAAGATCACGCCCGCCGGAGTATACAGCGCGAGGGCTGACGCATCCTGGATGGAGTGATTTGTCTTGATGAACTCGACACGGATGTCGCCGAGCGTCACAACGTCGCCGAAATTCACGACCTGTCGGCGTATGAGCTCCAGCATCCCGTGCTCCTCGAGCTTGTTCTCGATCAGAGCCATCGTGAGTCTTGTTGTATAAATAGGCACATTGATCTTGCGGAACACATACGGAATCGCCCCGATGTGGTCCTCATGACCGTGCGTGATCACGAATCCTTTTACCTTACTGTAATTCTCTTCCAGATAAGAAGTATCCGGAAGCACAAAATCAACACCCAGCATGTCATCTTCAGGGAATGACATACCGCAATCAATGACGACGATGGTATCCCCGTACTCGATCGCGGTGATATTCATTCCGATCTGCTCCAGACCGCCGAGAGGAATGATCTTAACACGCTCTATCTGATTGTCTTTTTTCTTCAAAAGTTCCTCCTTTTTACAAGATATATTCGTTTGCGTTACCCGCAATTTACTTTTCTGTCCCGATTGGTTCAAATTCCGTATCCGTGAGCATCTCCGAAAAGATCCGCATAAGGGAGTCGAGCTCCACCGGATCCTCCACCGGAACGAACTCCGCCTCCGGGTCAGTCTCCTCGGAAATGTCCTTTAAGATGAGTGCCTCCGCGTCTCCCTCCGGCGCATCCGTCACCAGAAGGTAATTGATCCCGTTGATCCGCGTCTGCTCCTCGACATAAAACATATGCTCTGCACCGTTCTCATCCCTGAATGCAATTGATTCGATATCCATAATTGTCCTCCATTCATTTCCGCACGAGCGCAGAGAAATAATCACGAACGTCCCTGCATTCCTGCCGCAGCGCGCAGGCGCAGAGCACTTTCCGGACCGCACGGCGGTTTTGCAGCCGTACGGCACGGGTGCCGGGTCATGATATTTCCTGCGTCAGCGCGTTTCTCCGTTCATACAGGAAATATCGTGACGATCCGGCACCCTCTCTTTTCGCCCCCTGAGCAGCCTTCCGTTCACGGGACCGCTCTACTCCGGGCGGGAGTGCCTGTCAGAGTTCAGGTAATCACGCAGGATCAGTACCGCCGCGATCATATCGACGTACTTTTTGAAATCCCTGCGGGAGATCCCGGCCTCCTCCATGGCAAGGTCGGCCTCCACCGTCGTCAGCCTTTCATCCACAAGAAAGACAGGGAGAGAAAATTTTCTCTCAAGCTCCTCTTTGAACGCGAGAGTTTTTTCCGCCCTGTCCCCCATCGTATCATCCATATTGAGAGGCAGCCCGAGCACGATCGATTCCGCTCCGTAATAGTCGATCAGTTCCCCGATCCTTCTGAAAGTCGGCCGCATATGCGTTTCCTTCTCTCTCCGGATGATCTCGACGCCCTGCGCCGTGATCCCGAGAGGATCAGTGACCGCCACCCCCACTGTCTTTGAGCCAAAGTCAAGCCCAAGAATCCGCATCAGTCCTCCCTGTCCTCCCAGGCCTTATTCTTGATGTAAGCCCTGAGAAGCTCCTCCACGAGTTCGTCTCTCTCGACTTTCATGATCATGCTTCTTGCGCTCTTATAGCTCGTAATGTAAGTAGGGTCACCTGACATAATATACCCGACGATCTGGTTGACAGGATTATACCCTTTTTCGGCCATCGCGTTGTAAACAATATCAAGCACATCCTTGACATTGATCTCCGGTCCGGTCTTCACTTTAAAATATTGTGTGTTCCCCAAATCCGACATACTTAACCTCACTTTACATCTTTGGCATGTGACCCGCCTGCGGATCCTATGTCCGCCGGCTCCCGAACGGGCGCTCATCTTTTTGTCTGCATACTCAGAATCATTTTACACTCAAACAAAATAATGTTCAAGTCAATTGTCAGAGAACGGAAACCGCCATACTCTCTTCCCTGCATACGAGGACAGCCCGCGGCACGAACACTGTTCATATAGTGAGCATCACACTCCCCCGCACATGAGGACCGCCCCGGCGTTCCTGCCGCGCCGCGCAAAGTGCGAAGCGCAATGCCGGTTCGCAGCTTCTTTTCTGCCGGAGCGCCGGCATGATTTTATAAAGGTGTGTATTCCGGATCCCGGGCCGTAAGCTCCCCTGCGGGAGTCACGGAATCCGGGGTGAGCTCCAGAATTTCATTTTTCAGATCCTGTCCGGTATAGTAGAGGAAAGGCACATATTCCCGGGTGTATCCCTTGAGGACCTTCTTCCCGGATACGACCGCCCGCTCCTCAAAGAGCACGGATACTTTTGTCCCGAGGAAGGATTCAGCATAGACCACCCGCTCCTTTTTGTCAAGCTCAATGAGCTTCGCGGACCGGGCCTGCTTCACCTTCTCAGGGATCTGGCCGTCCATCTTCGCGGCAGCTGTCCCCCTGCGGACGGAGTATTTGAAGACGTGGGTCCTTGAGAAATGAATATCCGACACGAACCGGAGCGTCTCCGCAAATTCCTCCTCCGTCTCCCCCGGAAAGCCCGAGATTATGTCCGTCGTGACGGCCGGCGTCCCGTAATACTTCCGGAGAAGCGAGCATTTTTCAGCGAAATCGTGCGTCGTATACTTTCTGCGCATGCGGCGGAGCGTGCTGTCACAGCCGCTCTGCATCGAGAGGTGGAAGGAGGGACATACCTCCGGGATCTCTGCGATCTCCCGCACGAACTCCTCCGTGATGATGCCGGGCTCCAGGGAGCCGAGACGGATCCGGTCAATTCCTTCGATTCCCGCGATCCCCCGAATAATATCCAGCAGGCGGTGATTCGTCTCCGCCGCGGAGGCGTACGGTGTCTGGCGGTTCATTCCCGGATACTCAAAATCCAGCCCGTAAGAGCTTATGTGAATGCCTGTGAGCACGATCTCCCGGTACCCGCGGCCGGAGAGCTCTTCCGTCTCCCGCAGGATCTCAGCCGGCCTGCGGCTTCTGACCCGCCCGCGGACATACGGGATCATGCAGTAGGAGCAGAACTGATTGCAGCCGTCCTGGATCTTTAAAAATGCCCTCGTGTGCTCTCCCTCCGGCACAAAGGGAAGCTCGTCGTACTCCTTCACCGCACTGATCCGGCTGACTGCGATCCCTCTGGACTTCATGCGGTCCTCAAAATACGCGGCAAGTATCTCCGGAAGCATTCCCTTCTCATGATTGCCGACGATGATGTCCACTGCCGGATCCGCCTTGAGTGCCTCCTCCGCGTCCTGCACGTAGCATCCCGCCGCGACGACGACCGCGTCCGGATTCATCTCCTTCGCCCGATGCAGCATCTGTCTTGACTTTCTGTCCGCAACATTCGTGACCGTACACGTGTTGATCACGTATATGTCGGCACCCGGCGCAAAAGGGACTTCCTCGTAGCCGGCCGCCAGAAGACTCTGCCGCATAGCGTCGGTCTCATATGAATTTACTTTGCAGCCGAGGCTGTGAAAAGCGGCTTTTCCTGCCATGTGCATGTCTCCTTCTCCCGATGTATTCTGTCCGTCCAGTCACATGATTTGGCTTGACTTGCCTTCTTATTCAAGATAAGATGAAGGTGCAGACGCAAAAATCTGCTTCTTAATTAAAGGAGGAATACATCAATGAAAACTATCAAAGTTTCTCTGAACTCAATCGATAAAGTAAAGACGTTCGTCAACGATATCAATCGTTTTGATTTCGATTTTGACCTTGTATCCGGCCGCTACGTCATCGATGCGAAGTCCATCATGGGCATCTTCAGCCTCGATCTTTCCAAGCCGATCGACCTGAACATTCACGCAGAGGGCGATTCCCTTCAGGAAGTTCTGAAGACGCTCCAGCAGTACGAGGTATAAGACATCCGGACCGTTCCCGCGGTCAGGCATCATCTGCCGCGCCGGATAAGGGATAAGGGAACGCCGAACGAAAATGAGAGCACTATATACGGCAGACATTCCGGAAATGCAGGCCGCATATAGTGCCTTTTTCTTTTTACAGAAGCGGTCCGCTCACCGGGCTGGCCCGGTGCGGATCCCGCTTTACTTTGCGGTGATCGTCTCCGTCAAAAATGAACGGACAGCCTGAATCCTGGACGCATTGATCACGCTTTACTTTGCAATGATCGTCTCCGTCTGCTCGATCGCCGCACGGACGAGCTCATCAATATCGCTCCTGAGCTTCTGCTCCGAGCGCTCGATGACGGAAAGGACCGGCTTCGTGACCGGATGCTTCGCGACAAAGATCGTGCAGCAGTCCTCGTAGGGAAGGATCGATGTCTCGTAGGTCCCGATCTTCCTTGCGATCGCGCTGATATCATTCTTATCCGTCCCGATGAGCGGCCGGTAGACAGGCATCGTGCACGCGGCATCGGTACAGTAGAGGCTCTGCATGGTCTGGCTTGCGACCTGGCCTATGCTCTCCCCCGTGACGAGACCGAGGTCTCCGTCCTCCTTCGCGAAATGCTCCGCGATCTTCATCATATATCTGCGCATGATGATGGTGAGCTCATTGTGCGGGCACCTGTCGTAGATCGCCAGCTGAATGTCCGTGAAATTCACGATATGCAGGCGGATCGGACCGGCGTAGGCAGCGACCTGCTTTGCGAGATCCACGACCTTCTGCTTCGCACGCTCCGACGTGTAGGGCGGCGCGTGAAAATACGTCGCGTCGAGCGTAACGCCCCGCTTCGCGATCATCCAGCCTGCGACCGGAGAATCAATCCCGCCGGAGAGAAGGAGCATCGCTTTCCCGGCTGTCCCGATCGGCATACCGCCGGGTCCCGGAATGATCTTCGAGTAAATGTAGACCTCATCCCGGATCTCGACGTCAAAAAGGATCTCCGGGTCATGGACGTCGACTTTCATCTCCGGATAGGCCATAAGGATCGCCTCTCCGAGCTCCGCATCCACCTCCATGGACGTCAGCGGATATTCCTTGTCCACCCGTCTCGCCTTCACCTTGAACGTGGAGGTACATCCCGGATGCTCTTCTTTGATGTAGGATACGATGTCGGCGCGAAGCTTTCCGATATCCCCTTTTTCGTAAATGACGACCGGGCAGATGCCCACGATCCCGAAGACATGCTGCAGGACGTCGATCGTCTCGTCATAATTCCAGTTGCCGCCGCAGTTGACATAAATTCTCCCGCGCGTCTTTGTGACGTCGAAATCCCCGTCGATGCGCGTAAGGAGCGTGCGGATCCGCTTTGCGAGCGCATCCTCAAAAAGATGGCGGTTATCGCCCTTGATGCCGATCTCGCCGTATTTGATCAGAAATGAATTGTACATATGACTCCTTTTTTATCGTCTTATATATCTTCTGAGCATGGGAAGGATCTCCCGGAGCGCCTCGAGCGTCTGATCGACCTCCTCCACCGTGTTGAGAGCGCTGAAGCTCATGCGGATCGATGAGGACATTTCCTCCTTCGGCGCGCCGATCGCAGTCAGCGTCGGGCTTCCGGCCCGCTTGTGGGAGGAGCAGGCGGATCCTGCAGAGACATAGATCCCCCGGTCCTCGAGCGCATGCTGGAGCACCTCCGAGCCGACGCCGATAAATGCGGCGTTCACGATATGCGGAGCACCTTCGTCCCCCGGCATCCCGTGGATGACGACCCCTTCCATCCCGGAAAGTCCCTCGCACATCCGCTCCCGAAGCGAGCGCATATGCGCGACCGACGCATCGAGATCCCGGTATGCCTCCTCGCAGGCGACGCCGAGCCCGGCAATGCCGGGTACATTCTCCGTTCCGGAGCGCAGCCCGCTCTGCTGTCCGCCCCCGAGGATCAGCGGCAGGACTTTCGCCCGCTCGCTCTTATACAGGAAGCCCGTTCCCTTGGGGCCGTGCAGCTTGTGCCCGCTCACGCTGAGCATGTCTGCGCCGATCTCCCTCGGGTAAATGCGATACTTCCCGAACGCCTGGATGGCATCGATGTGATAGAGCGCATTCGGGCAGAGCTGTCTCTTCATTTTCCCGATCTCATGTACGGGCGTCACAGCACCGATCTCGTTGTTGACGTACATCATGGAAATGAGGATCACATCCCCGTCAAGCTCCCGCTCAAGCTGTGCAAGATCCAGCCTTCCCTGACTGTCGACATCAATGCCGACGACTTCGAAGCCTTCTCCCGCAAGATAGCGGAGCGGCTCCGAGACTGCCGGGTGCTCCATCTTCGTCGTGATGATCTTATTGCCCGCACGCCGATTTGCAAGCGCCCCTCCGATGAGCGCCCAGTTATTGGCCTCTGTTCCGCCGGAAGTGAAATAGATCTCGCCTTCCGAGACTTTCAGTGCCTTCGCGATCGAGCGGGCAGACGCCTTGATATACTTCTCGGCGTCGAATCCCTTCTGATGGAGCGAGGACGGGTTCCCGTAATCCTCTGTCATGACCCGCATGACCGTCTCGGCGGCCGCGGGTGAAACGCGTGTCGTTGATGAATTATCCAGATATATTTCTCTCATAGGAACTGAGTATAACATAAATTGCAAAGAGCGTGCACCTTTTTTCGTGCGCAGATTCAAGAACGCCGGTCGATCCTGAATCCGCGCGCACAATGCGGAGGACCTTCCTGTCTGCGCGGCTGTGATCAGCCGGCGGCCATTTCATTTCAGTTTTTCCCGTACAGTCCAAGCGCACGAAGGACCTCCTCCGACCGGCGGACCGGAACGATCTGCAGTTCCTCCAGCACCTCCTTCGGGACGTCCCGCAGATCCTCCTCGTTCTCAGCCGGGATAAAGACCCTGCGAACGCCTGCTCTCTGGGCTGCCATCAGCTTCTCCGGAAGTCCTCCGATGGGTTTGACGTCGCCCTGCAGCGAGATCTCCCCGGTCATTGCCGCCTCCGGCGTGACAGGGATCCCGGTCACAAGTGAAGCGAGCGCGGTGGTCATCGTGATGCCTGCGGAAGGACCGTCCTTCGGCGTCGCCCCGTCCGGGACATGGATGTGGAGATCATTTTCCCGGAAGAGCTCCTCCTTCTCCGGGTAGAGGGACTTCACAAGACTGATCGCGATCGTGCTGGATTCCTTCATGACGTCTCCGAGCTGGCCGGTGACCGTGACCTTGCCGGTCCCCTTTGTCATCAGGGTCTCGATGAAGAGGATCTCACCACCCACCTGTGTCCAGGCAAGGCCCGTGATCACGCCCGGTCTTCCCTCCCTCGCGACCTTTCCGTGACTGATCGGCCGCATATCGAGGTAGTCGCGGAGTTCCTCCTCGTGCACGACGAGCTGCTTTTCATTTCCGCGGACGATCTCGACCGCCGCCGTCCTGCACAGCGTATCCAGCCGCTTCTTGAGCGTTCTCACGCCCGCCTCCCGCGTATAATCCCCGATGATCCGGTTCAGCACATCCTCCCCGACCACCAGATTCTCTTCCCTGATCCCGACAGAGCGCATGGCTTTGGGCAGCAGATGCTTTCTGGCGATCTGAAGCTTCTCGAAGGGCGTGTAGCCCTGAAAGGAAATGACCTCCATCCGGTCGTGCAGCGGTGCCGGGACGGTGTCGAGGGAGTTGGCCGTGCAGATGAAGAGCACGCTGGAGAGGTCATACGGCACATTCATATAGTGGTCCGTGAAGGTATTGTTCTGTTCCGGATCGAGCACCTCCAGAAGGGCGCTCGCGGGATCGCCGTTATAGGAGGCCGAGAGCTTGTCGACTTCATCCAGGACCATGACGGGGTTCGAGACACCGCTCTTCGCGATCCCGTCCATGATCCGGCCGGGCATCGCCCCGATGTAGGTCCGTCTGTGTCCGCGGATATCCGCCTCGTCCCGCACGCCGCCGAGGCTCACCCTGACATACTTCCGGTTCAGTGCTTTCGCGATCCCCTGGCCAATGCTGGTCTTGCCGGTCCCGGGCGCACCGACGAAGAGGAGGATCGATCCAGCCTGCACGCGCTTCAGGTTCATGACCGCGATCTGCTCCAGGATCCTCTTCTTGACCTTGGAAAGACCATAGTGTGTCTCGTTCAGGACCTGCTCCGCCTCATTGAGGTCGATTGTCTCCGCCTTCTCCTTCTTCCAGGAAAGCCCCGTGACAAAGTCAAGGTAGTCATAGAGGATCCCGGATTCCACGCTGTTCGCGCCCTCCTGCTTCAGCCTGTTCAGGACCTTGTCCGCCTCCTTCCGGGCGGTCTCATTCATGCCGGATTCCTCGATCCTGATCTCGAACTTGCGGATCTCGGACATTTCCTCCGGGTGCATCTCGTCGAGTTCCTTCTGCAGATATTCGATCTGCTTGCGGATCGCGGATTCCCGATATACCTTCTGGTACTCTTCTTTCTGGGCGCTCTCCGCCTCACTGTTGATCCGGTAGCTCTCGATATTCTCATAGACCATGCGCTCAAGGAGATCCATCCGCTCCTTCGCGCTGTCCAGCGCCAGCACCGCGTACTTCTCATCCGGCGTATTCATCATCCACGGAGACATGGCCGCGGCGATCTCGCCGACGGACGTCCACTGTGCGAGAAATGCGGACATGACCCCCTTCCCGTTCGGCACCTGCATCGAGAAGGAGTTGATCGCGGCCTTCATTTTCCGAAGGCGCGCGGCTTCCTCCTCCCTGTCGACCGGGTCGGTGTCCTTCCGCTTCGATATGTCGAGATCGATCGTGTGATCCCGATAGATCGTCACCTCATTGATATTCACCCGGTTCGCGGTCCGCACAACGATGTAGCCGCTCTTGTTGACCTCCGTGATCACGCCCGTAACGCCGACCGGATAGAAGCTGTCTTCCCGGAACTCCTCACGAAGAAGGTTCTCCTTCAAAAGGATGAGGACCGTCTTTTCCCCCTCGTTCGGGATCCTTCCGGTCACCTTGGTATAATGCTCGCTCATGACCACGATATTGCTGAAAGGCACAAGGATTCTGTTATAAATGGGAACTACTGCCATAATACCCTCCTTTTCTGTCAGCACTCATCTAACTCGAGTGCCAGAATTTGCTTAAAAAATTTGACTCCCCATGGAGCCATCAAATGTTCGGGACACCTCCGCCTTCCTGCTGCCGGATGCCGGCTGTACAACTGTTTTCATTTCGTACGCCTTTGCAGGATTTTTCGGCCTCTGCGCTTACGGACAGCTGTTTTCGTTCCTTGACAAGCCGCCGCCGTATGCTAGAATAACTGTATAGCCTTTACAGGTGTCAAACCATGTATTGAACATATCACCTGCATTTACATTTGTCAATGTTTTTGATCTCTATCCGTGAATCTTTTCCATGGAGGATTTGATGAAATATCTGTATTGCGGAACCAACAAGACAGCCCTGGCCTCCCAGGAGCAGATCGCCAATGCCCTTCTCGGCCTCATGAAGGAAAAGCCGTACGACACGATCTCCGTAAGCGAGATCTGCCGCCTGGCCGGCGTCTCGAGACAGACCTTCTACAGCCTGTACCAGTCCAAGGAAAATGTTGTCATACATATTCTTCAGAACTTCTACTGTGACCTGCCTGCGGATCATCCTTCCGGGATCGGTCCGGCCGGTGAGGCTCCGGAGTCCTGCCACATGCAGGATTTCTGCCGGGATTACTGCAGCTATCTCACAGAGCATGCCGATTTCATCCGTCTTCTGGTCGAGAACGATATCACCCACCTCCTCTACGACAGCATCTATGAGTCCATGACAGAGTGCGGGTGCTTTTCCGGGGAGCCGCAGGCGGAGCTCGGGAGCTACTCGGCGGGGTTCATCGCAAGCGGCTTCGTCGGGATCGCGAAGGTCTATGTCGAGCGGGACTGCAGGGACGGAGCGGGGGAGCTTGCCGATACACTGATCGCTCTGTTCTCCGGAAGCTTCCTGTGAGATACCGAAAGTTGCTTTGCAGCTTCCGATAGGCTATACTTATTTCAGAAACCCCCGCACAATCAGGAGGAATTATGGAAAATATCATCACGGTTCTCGAAACGATTCTGACACATATCGTCCAGCTCAGCGTCACCATCCTGGAATTCTTCGGCGTCTTCATCCTCGTCTATACAGCGATCCACTGCTTCATTTCCTGGATCCGGAAGGATCACTTTGTCCGGCTCAACCTGGCACAGGGAATCGCGCTCGCCCTCGAATTCAAGCTCGGCGGAGAGGTTCTCCGAACCGTCATCACCCGGAATCAGTCCGAGCTCTTCATACTCGGCGCGATCATTCTGCTCCGAGGTGTTCTGACCTTCCTGATCCACTGGGAGATAAAGAACGAGGAGAAGGCTCTGGAAAAGAGATCCGCGATCCGGGAGCCGGAGATCCGGCTCAAAGCCGGCCGATCCGGAAGGAAGCGTCCAGATTCGAAAAAAGCCGATCCGGCCGGGAAGAAGCAGCCCAAAGCAGAAGAGCTCTGAGCACATCGGTCGGAAAGGAGCAGGACACATCTCCATTCCGCATGAACTATACCCGATACCGCCGCAGATAAGCGCAAAATTCCGAAAAAGGAGCAGGCGATCCGCCTGCTCCTTTTATCTCAGTGTGAGAAGACCCCCACTTCTTAAGTGGCGGTTTATGGACAACTCGTCTCAATGGGGGTCCAATCTCCGTACAGTTTTTTTCAAGGAACTCCTCAACGTCTTGCCGCACCGCGAGGGTGCGGAGCACCTTCCGATTCTGCCCGGTTCCGCTCATACGGACTTGCCATCCGGATCAGAAGCTCTTCAAGCCTCGTCCTTATCCTCAGCGATCTCTTCCGCTGCTTCCTCTGCGCATCCGCATGCCTCTTCCGCTGCTTCCTCTTCGCATGCGCACGCCTCTTCAGCTGCCTCCTCGACTGCCTCAGCCGCTGCGTCCATGCCGTCCTCAGCCTTCTCGCATTCGCATTCGCACTCTGCTTTCGGCTCTTCGTCTTTTCCGAATATCGCGTCGCCCGCTGTCTTAGCAGCCTGCTCGATCACCGCTGCAGCCTCGTCAGCCGCCTTCTTCGCAGCTTCGTTGGCTGCCTTGAGCTTCTCCATCAGCTCATCGCGATCTTCCTGTGTCATCTTATCGATATCAAAAAGAATGCCGCGGATACTCTTTGAAATATTCTCCGGCTTGAAGTTCTCGGCTTTCTCGCCCATCTTTCTGGTGATGTCTTCGTTGAGGACTTTTCCTTCCTCCACTGTCAGCTCACCCTTCTTTACAAGATCATCGACGAGCTTCTTAGCCTTCTCTCCTGTCACGGCAACTGCTCCGACACCTGCAAGAAATACTGTTCTGAGTCCATCCGACAATTTCATTTTGCAATACCTCCTCTATACCAGCTTATTTACTGTTTCGGGATCGCCCGATCCCACCGCGTATGCCCATAAATACAGTCGTGTACGAATGTGCCTTCGCTTCACCATCCGTACGTTTCCGTTCAAAAAACCTGCCGCCGGAATGCGGTTTTCCGTTATTTTTTACGGATACTTTGAGTATAATCCGATTTTCAAAAAAAGGAAGTTCTTCGACTGATATTTTTTAAATTGTTCACAAAGTTTATATTCCTCTAATCTGTTTTCACAGATCCGTCACTTTTTGCGGTTGTTCTCAGACGCAGGCAGAACTTATCGGAAACTTCTGACATTCAGGAAGGCCGGAGCATTCCTGCCGCGCCGCGCACAGTGCGGAGCAGTCCCGGTCAGGATGACCGGGTCCGCAGAGCGGCTTCGGCCCAATGCAGTCTCAGTATGAAAGAATCTCCGCCCCGGTCTCGGTGACAAGCACCTCGATCTCCCACTGAGCCGACGGCTTCCCGTCCGCAGTGTAGATCGTCCAGCCGTTCTCTTCGTCGACCGTGATCCGATCCGTTCCCATATTGACCATCGGCTCGATCGTAAAGACCATGCCCGGGACCATGAGCATCTCCGTCCCCGGTTTTGACACGTAGCTCACGAACGGATCCTCATGGAACGCATTCCCGCATCCATGACCGCCGATCTCCCGCACGATGGAGTAGCCGTGGGCAAGAGCGTGTTCATGAACTGCATTTCCCATATCTCCGAGAAATGTCCACGGCTTCACATTCTTAAAGCCGATCTCGACGCATTCCTTTGTCACGTCGACGAGCTTCTTCCACTCCGGGTCGACGTTGCCGATGCAGAACATGCGGGACGAATCCGAAAAATATCCGTTAAGAATCGTCGAGCAGTCCACATTGATGATGTCGCCGTCCTTCAGGATGATCTTCTCCGACGGAATGCCGTGGCAGACTTCATTGTTGATGGACGTGCACACGCTCTTCGGGAATCCCTCATAGCCGAGATCCGCCGGGATCCCTCCCATCTTCTGCGTCACGGACATGACAATGTCGTCGATCTCCTGGGTGGACATGCCGGCACGGATCTTATCCCCGACTTCGTCCAGCACAGCGATGTTGATCACGGCGCTCCTCTTTATTCCCTCGATATCCTGCGGTGTCTTGATCAGTTTGCGGTCGGGAACGATGTGGCCCATGCGCTCAAAGCGTATGATCTTCTCATCGAATGCCTGGTGGCATGCCTTATATTTTTTTCCGCTTCCGCACCAGCAGGGAGCGTTTCTCTCGATTTTTCTGTACATAGTCGACCTTCCTTCCAAATTCAGGCGCTCGTAATCCGCGCCGATCCTTTCCCTATGATAACACGTTCCTGCGCTTTTGTGGAACATGCTTCTTATTCTGCAGGGAGCAAAAAGCATCCCCCGAGGTTAGCTCTATAAAACTAATGATATCACCTCTGCTCTCCGCCGTGCAATACCAGTAAATTCAAGTCTCGCACGCGAGACTTGGTGCGGGATTCGGATCAGCGTCAGCTGATATCTTCCAAACCGAATCCCTGCGCATCCTCGCGGAGCGTTTATCTCAGTGGGGGATTGAAACCCGCCACTGAGACGAGCAGGATATTGACCTATCCCCCGCTTATAGAAGCGGGGGTCTTCCCCACTGAGATAAATGGAAAAGAGGACTCCCGCAATCGGAAGTCCTCTTCTTTTGGTTACTGATATGTAATTCTGTCGTCCTCTGAAGGATCAGCCCTCATACGGCTTCTTCAGGAAGGAAAGGATCGCGCATCCTACTACAGAACCGATGAGCAGCGCAACAGCGTACATGAGCGGATTGCTGATGATCGCGATTACCCAGAAGCCGCCGTGCGGAGCCGGGCTTGCGCAGCCTGCCGCAGCGGAGATCGCACCTGCCACAGCGGAGCCGATGATGCAGGACGGGATGACACGTCCCGGGTCAGCTGCAGCGTACGGGATCGCACCTTCGGAAATGAAGGACAGACCCATGATGTAGTTCACAAGGCCGGCCTTTCTGTCAGCCTCAGACCACTTATTCTTGAAGATCGTTGTTGAAAGAGCGATAACGAGCGGAGGAACCATGCCGCCGACCATAACGGAAGCCATGATGATCTTTCCTGCGTCAGTGCCTTCCGCCAGCATCGCTGTACCGAATACGTAAGCCGCCTTGTTGAACGGGCCGCCCATATCGATGGACATCATGCCGCCGACGATCGCGCCGAGAAGAACGAGGTTGGATGTTCCCATGCCGTTCAGGATATTGGTCATTGCAGTATTGATAAATGCAAATACCGGGTTGACGGTGAACATGATCACGCCGATACCAAGGATACCGATCAGCGGATAGAGCAGGACCGGTTTAATTCCTTCCAGGGAATCCGGGAGCTTGTCGCAGACGCCTTCGAGCCATTTTACAAAGAAACCTGCCACAAAGCCTGCGAAGAGAGCGCCGAGGAATCCGCCGCCGACAGCGTTGCCGCTGGAAAGCCAGCCCCAGCTATAGCCTGCATTGGCAAGTGTACCGCCGACGAAACCGACTGCAAGACCGGGTCTGTCAGCGATCGCCATCGCAATGTAGCCGGCAAGGATCGGGAGCATGAAGCCGAACGCGTCACCGCCGATCTGCTTGAAGAAATGCGCTGCAGGCGTCGCGACACCGAAGTCAGAACCTGCGTTCGGTGCGAGGAATCCGTCGATCAGGAATGCAACTGCGATCAGAATACCGCCGCCGACAACGAACGGGAGCATATGGGATACGCCGTTCATAAGGTACTTGTAGAAATTGGATCCGATGCTGCCGCCGTCAGAAGCTGCCGCAGCCTTCGGAGCGGAGCCGTCAAGGACCGGCGCTTCATTGTTCAGGATCTTGTTGATGAGCTCTTCCGGCTTGTTGATACCGGCAGATACGGATGTCTGATAGACCTGCTTGCCGCCGAAACGTGCAAGGTCGATGGTCTTGTCCGCTGCGATAATGATGCCCTTGGCGTTCGCAATCTCCTCTGCCGTGAGGATATTCTTCGCGCCGACAGATCCCTGTGTCTCGGCCTTCAGCCTGATCCCCATCTCTGCAGCTTTCTTCTCAAGCGCTTCCGCAGCCATGTAAGTGTGTGCGATACCTGTCGGGCAGGCCGTGATCGCAAGAATATCATATCCTCCGGTCGTTCCGGCTGCAGCAGCCGCTTCCTTCGCGTCTTCCTCCGCCAGCTTTTCCGATTCTGCCTTATCTACGATGCTGCGGAACTCGTCTACCGTCTTTGCCTTGCGGAGAGCGTCCGTAAAATCATCGTCCATAAGGAGCATGGACAAGCGTGAAAGAACTTCCAGGTGAACATTCTCTTTCGTGTTCGGAGCTGCGATCAGGAAAATGATGTCAGACGGCTCTCCGTCCGGTGCCTCATAATCAACACCGTTCGGCAGGGTCATCGCTGCAAGACCCGGTGCCTTGACAGCGTCTGTCTTGGCATGCGGAATAGCGATGCCGTCGCCGATTCCGGTCGTGCTCTCCTGTTCGCGGGCAAGGACAGCGGCTTTATATTTCGCCTTGTCGGTGATATTGCCTTCCTTGCTCATGAGGTCGACCATCTGGTTGATGGCGTCCATCTTGTCTGTTGCGCTTCCGCCGATCTTGATGCCTTCAGGCTTCAGCAGGTCAGTGATTCTCATACTCTTTCCTCCTCCTATATCTCTGATTCATATGAATCAACGGGCGGCCCCTGTTTCTCCGCCCATATTTCATGCACCGGCAGGCCGGTGTGAAATTCATCTGGTCCGCGGAATCCGTCCTCTTAAAGAGAACGTCCCCGCTCAGTTGATCTCCGGAAGCTTTGCAAGAAGCGCTTCGACTTCGGGTCTCGTCGCAAGATCCGGTGAAAATGCGCTTGCGGAGCCGGTGCAGAGTCCCATCCGGAACGCAGTCTTATAATCGCCGGATTCGATCATGCCAGTCACAAAACCTGCGACCATGGAATCACCTGCGCCGACCGAATTGACGACTGTTCCCTTCGGAGCCGGGCTCTTCAGTACATCACCCTTCTCGGAGATGAACACAGCGCCTTCTCCCGCCATGGAAATGAGCACGTTGCGTGCACCTTCCTCCTGAAGCTTCTTCGCGTACGGGATCACTTCGTCCTGTGTCCTGAGCGTCACGCCGTAGATATCTCCGAGCTCATGATTGTTCGGCTTGATGAGATACGGGTGGTATTTGAGAACGTTGACGAGCAGCGCCCTCTCGGCGTCCACGACGATGTCGATTCCCTTGCCCTCGAGCCTTGACATGATCCGTTCATACATGTCTCCCGGCAGAGTGTTCGGAACGCTTCCGGAGATGATCAGGATATCGCCGCTGACCAGAGCGTCAAGCTGCTTATAGAGAGCTTCAATATTCTCATCCGTGATCTTCGGTCCCTGGCCGTTGATCTCCGACTCCTCGTTGGACTTTACCTTGACGTTGATTCTGGAAAGTCCTTCCTCCACTTCGATAAAATCGGAGGCGACACCGAATTTCTCAAGCCGCGCAGCGATCTCACGTCCCGTGAACCCCGCCATAAATCCAAGCGCCGTACTCTCATGGCCGAGATTTTTCAGGACTATGGAGACATTGATCCCCTTGCCGCCCGGAAGAATATTCTCGTAATACGTGCGGTTGATCACGCCAAGACGCAGGTTTTCGACCCGGATAATGTAATCCAGGGACGGGTTGAATGTTACTGTGTAAATCATTTTCCCACCTCCACAATATTCTCATAGTTTCTATATTTTCTGTCCGGAATAGAATCCGTGATCACCGTGGCGCTGTCGAAGGACGCAAACGTCACCGGTGATATGATCTGGAACTTACTCCGGTCACTCAAAATATACTTTTTCTTCGAATGCCCGATCGCGATGCGCTTGATGATCGCCTCGTTCGGATCCGGCGTTGTAAATCCGACCTCTGAGGAAATACCGTTCGTCCCGAAGAACCCGATCGTAAAATGCAGTCTGCGGACATATTCGATTGCATCCGCCCCTACGATGGCTTCCGTGCTGGTCTTGATCTCTCCTCCGGGGAGAAATGTCCTGCAGCCCTTTCGCACCAGCTTCAGCGCGTTGGCCATCGAGTTGGTCACGTAGGTGGCCCGCTGTTCCTTGATGCAGTCGACCAGCATCTCGGTCGTTGTCCCCGCGTCAATATAGACGAAATCATTCGGAGCGATGAGATTCGCGGCGTATTCCGCTATTCTCCGCTTCTCCTCACTGTACAGGGTGTACTTCTCATCCATCGTGAGATCGCGGTTCATATACTGGGTACCGATGCTGGTGGCCCCGCCGTGCACCTTCTGGAGCTTCCCCATCATATTGAGCTGTGTGAGATCCCGACGGATCGTAGAGGCGGAGACGCCGAGCGATTTCTCCAGTTCTGTCACTGAGACAGCCTTTTCTTTTTCCACAAGCTCCAGAATGGCACTCCACCGTTCCTCTGTCAGCATATACGTTCTTCCCTCTGCCCTTTTTTACTTTTTATTCCTTCGTTATCTGGGACTATCGTACCACTTGCGGCAATCATTTTCAATCATTTTCGTTCAATAATAATCACCAAAAAACCTTCCATTTTTTTGTATATATTAAATAGAGATTCTGCCAGAACTTCCATTTTATCTCTCAACCATGCGCATTTTTGAGTTTTAACGCTCATATTCATCCACATGCTCACTTTTGCTCATTTTTGACAGGTAATCGAATGAACGGCTTCGCGCCGCAGGCATACGAGCATCCGCAGGCCTTATCGGTAACAAAGAGCCGCATTGCGGCTCTTTGCGCGCCGGTGCGCGCAACCGTCAGCCTGCATTTTCACATGCGCACCAGCCGCATCCTCGCGGAGCGTTTTTGCGCAGCAGGGAACGAAGCTTCCTGCTGCGCAAAAAAAGACGGACTGCCAAAAAAGCAGTCCGTACGTTATTCACCTTGTAGAGAGGAACTGATTCTCCCGCATGCCCGCCTCGTCGAGCGGATACATGAGAACATACTCCGCCGCCTTTCGCTTCGCGGTCTCCCAGTCCTTCAGATGTTCATAGACAATGATCTCGTTGAACCGAAGTCCTTTATTCGCTTCCAGATTCCCGTTCGCAAGTCCGGCCTGCACATTGGCCAGCGCCGATTCATAGTTTTCCTCGGCAATGTCGCACATCGCAAGGCCGTCATAGGCGGCAGCCACATTCGTGTTGTTCACAATGTGCTCATTGAACATGGCCCTCGCATCCGCAAGATCATTCATCGACAGATAGACCCTTCCGAGAAGGAGAATGGCCTTCCCGTCTTCAGGATTCTCATTCATCGCCTGGATCAGATTATCCTTTGCGTTCTCGTACTCCTGCAGATAGTAGTACACGAGTCCCTTGTTATAATAATCCGTCTCCGACGAATTCACGACCTGCAGGGCTTTCTCCAGATACGCGCTGCCGTCGTAATTCTTCCCGTGTCCGGCATAGACTTCGTAGATGTTGATAAAGAGATCGTAGTCGCTGCTGATCTCCGAGGCCCTGTCGAAATCGGCAGCCGCTGCCGCCGCATTCTCCTCCTCAACATAGAGCTTTCCGCGCAGGAAGTAGACATCGGGGTCCTCCTCCTTCGCAAGGAGCTCACTGTAGATCTCCATGGCCTTATCATTTTCTCCGTGCCGTTCACGGCAGTAGGCCAGATACAGGTTCACATCCCGCTCAAAGGCCTCATCCTCCCCCTCCATGTAGAGCAGGGATTTTTCGAGATTGATACAGGCCTCCGCGTAGTTCTGCAGATACATCTGTGCGAGACCGAGCCCTCTGTAGCTCTCGGAGACATACTCTCCCGCCGCGATGACTTCCCCGAACTGTGTCTCCGCGGCAGCGTAGTCTCCGTCCGTGAGGCTCTTCGCAGCCTGCCCGTACATCTCTCTCGCCTCCGGAGAGCCGCACGCCGCAAGCGACAAAGCAGCTCCGACGAGTCCCGCAAGGAGCACCGCCCGGAATCCGCCGTAAAATCGTTTCTTCGTCTCCGTCTTACTCAATCGCAAGCCCTTCCTGATAAATCACTTTTACAACGCTGTCGACCATCTCTCTGCAGATATCCTGTGTCTTCGCCTCTACCATGACGCGGATCAGCGGTTCCGTCCCGCTCTCCCTGACCAGAATTCTTCCGTCGCTGCCGAGCGCCTTCGCGACGTTCGAGACAGCTTCCTGGACCTTCGGATTCGCCTGAGCGGCCGCCTTATCGAAGACCTTCACGTTCTTAAGGAGCTGCGGATAGGTCTTCATCTCTCCGGCCAGAGTGGACAGAGACTGTTTCTTGTCGAGCATTGTCTGCACGATCATAAGGGAGGTCAGGATTCCGTCTCCCGTCGTCGCATATTTGCTGAAAATGATATGCCCGGACTGCTCGCCGCCGATACGGTATCCGTTCGCGAGCATATTCTCGGCAACATATTTATCGCCGACAGCCGTCTGCACATAGCGCATTCCGTTCGCATCGCAGGCCTTGTAGAGGCCGAGATTCGACATGACCGTCGTGACGATCGTATCGTCCTTCAGCGCCCCGGTCTCCTTCATATACTTGCCGCAGATGAACATGATATGGTCGCCGTTGACGATATTGCCGTTCTCATCGACCGCGAGGCAGCGGTCGGCGTCACCGTCATAGGCAAAGCCGACGTCCAGGCCGTTGTCATTGACAAAATTCTGGAGCGCCTCGATATGCGTTGAGCCGCATCCGCGGTTGATGTTGGTGCCGTCCGGAGCGTTGCCCATCACGTAGGTCTTCGCGCCGAGGGCGTCAAAAACGCTCTTTGCAATCGCAGAAGCACTTCCGTTCGCACAGTCAAGTCCGATCCGGAGCCGCTTGAAGCTTCTGGTCGGAATCGCCATGAGATATCCGATATAACGGTTCCTGCCAGCCGAGAAATCGATCGTACGGCCGATATTCTCTCTCTTTGCGTACGGAATCTCCTCGATCTTCCCGTCGAGATAGTCCTCGATCTGCTGCTCGATCTCAGGCTCGATCTTCTGACCGTTCGAGCGCATACACTTTATACCGTTATCATAGAAAGGATTGTGGCTTGCCGAGATCATGATGCCGCAATCCATCTCCTCTGTTCTGACCACATAGGATACAGACGGGGTCGTCGTGACATGAAGAAGATAGACATCCGCGCCGGAGGATGTGAGACCTGCCGAAAGAGCATCCTCGAGCATATAGCTGCTTCGTCTCGTATCCTTGCCGATGGCGATCCTGGCCTTGCCGTCCTCATGATTTTTTCCGTAATACCAGCCGAGGAAACGTCCCACTTTAAAAGCCTTCTCTGCAGTCAGCGTAACGTTCGCCTCACCTCTGAACCCGTCTGTTCCGAAATACTTTCCCATAATAATCTCCTCTTCTGACGTAAGCCTTCTCCCTTCCGGCTTAACGACTGACAGGCATCCGCGAAACACTGTTCAACATGGAAACTGCGCACGTAAGCTTCGCGATCACCTCTGAAACCTCCTGCCAACTGAATGCACGTTCAATGCAGCCCGCATTTATGCAAAGAGCGGGGACTCGTAGACACCGTCCGAGACCAGCTTCTCGAACGCCTTCTTGACAGAATCCTTATCCTCCTTGTAGGTCACGCCGAACCACTTGTCGTCCGTTCTCAGAACGGAGACATCCGCTTTCCCGGATTTCAGGAGATCGTCCACGATCGTGGGAAGCAGGTACTCCGCGCTCTGCGGCTTCTCCTGAGCCTCAGTGAGAAATACCGGGAATCCTTTCTTAAGGTCCTCAAGGAATTCCTCCCGGAAGCCCCACATATTCATGGATACGAGGCTCTCCGCATCGACCGGCATGAGCCCGTCGTCCGTCATCGCCGCAGCTCCGCTTCCGCTGTCCGTACGGATGATATTCTTGGTCTCGACGATCCCGATGAGCTTTCCTTCCTCATCCTGGCTGCAGATCCCGCGCGTAACGCCGCCGTTGTCCGAGAGCGTATTGCCCAGCACAAAGCCGGCCATACAGATCTGTTCCTTATCGCTCTCCGCCGCTTCGCCGGCGAGCGCGTCGTGAAGCGCGACAAAGCCTTTCTTTCCATAATAATCGTCCGCATTGATCACGGCGAAGGGCTCTGAAATCACGTCTCTGGCACAAAGGACCGCATGGCCTGTTCCCCAGGGCTTTTTCCTGCCTTCCGGCACCGAGAATCCTTCCGGAAGATCATCGATCTCCTGGTAGGCGTAAGCCACTTCGCAGACCTTCTCGATCCGCTCGCCGATAATCCGGCGGAAGTCAGCATCCAGGTCCTTTCTTATAATGAATACGATCTTATTGAACCCTGCTTCCAGAGCATCGTGGATCGAGTAATCCATGATGATCTCTCCGTTCGGCCCTACAGGCTCAAGCTGCTTGATGCCCCCGCCGAAGCGGCTTCCAATTCCAGCTGCCAAAATCACCAGCGCTGTTTTTTTCATTGTGCCTCCACCTCTTTCTCATTTGCTAATTTCTCTGCCTGTTCCGTCCGGATCAGGGCTTCAATGATCTCATCAAGGTCTCCGTCCAGAATGCTGTCGATTCGGTGCGTCGTCAGATGGATCCTGTGGTCAGTAACACGGCCCTGACCAAAGTTGTAGGTCCGTATCTTCTCCGAGCGGTCTCCCGTCCCGACCTGACTGCGCCGAAGATCCGCACGCTTTTCGTGCGCCGCGCGCCGTTCCAGGTCGTAGAGCCTTGCGCGAAGGACCTTCATCGCCTTGGCCCTGTTCTTGAGCTGCGACTTCTCATCCTGACAGGAGATCACGATCCCTGTCGGAATGTGGGTAAGCCTTACGGCGGAGTCCGTCGTGTTCACGCACTGCCCGCCGTTGCCCGTCGCCCGAAAAACATCGATCCTGCAGTCTTTGGGATCGATCTCCACATCGATTTCCTCCGCCTCCGGGAGGACGGCAACTGTCACCGTCGACGTGTGGATCCTCCCGCCGCTCTCTGTCGCAGGAACCCTCTGGACCCGGTGTGTCCCGCTCTCATACTTCAGACGCTCGAACACGTCCGACCCGTGGACCTGGAAGGTGCACTCTTTAAAACCGCCGAGTCCGTTCTCATTGAGGGAGATCATCTCGGTCTTCCACCCGCGCCGGTCGGCATACCGGACATACATCCGGTAGATCTCCGCCGCGAACAGCGCGGCCTCGTCTCCTCCTGCCCCGGCCCGGATCTCAATGATCGCGTCCCTGCTGTCATTCGGGTCTTTCGGGAGCAGAAGGATCCTGAGTTCATTTTCCGCCTTCTCCTTCCGCTCCTTCGCGGATTTAAGCTCCTCGGAGAGCATCTCCCGCATTTCCGGATCTTCCTCCTCCGCAAGAAGAAGGTTCGAATCCGAGATCTCATCCTCCGCTTTCCGGTATGCGAGGCATACTTCCGCGACCGGCATGATCTGCGCCTGCTCCTTCATGAGGGCGGTCATTCTGCCCGGATCGTTCGCAATATCCGGTGCGGCAAGCTCCGCAAGGATCTCCTCCTGTCTTCGGAGGATCCCATCTACTTTATCTAACATCAAGTCTTCCTTTTTGCCATAAGGACCCGGTCCCGCCCGCCAAGATCCTGCACGAGCCGGATTTCCCGGAATCCGTGTTCACGAAGCATCCTGCTTACACTCTCCGCCTGATCTGCACCGATTTCAAGAATCATTATACCATCTCTGCGCAGATAATCGGATGCCTCCTCTGTAATTTTTCTATAAAAATACAGGCCGTCCTCCATCCCGGACAGTGCCGTGTGCGGCTCATATGCGCGCACCTCCCGATCGAGAAGAGAAATATCCGCCTCCCTGATATACGGGGGATTTGCGGTGATGACGTCGTAGGTCCCCGTGATCTCCGAAAAGAGATCGCTCTTTACAAAATGAATATCGGCCCCCAGCTCCCTTGCATTCTCCCGGGCGACAACAAGGGCCTCCTCCGACAGATCGGAGGCCGTCACAGAGAGCTTTTCTCCCCCCGTCCGCTCCGCGAACTCTTTCGCGGCAGCAATGGGGATGCACCCGCTTCCCGTACAGATGTCGAGGAGCCGCATACCCGGCATGAGGACTCCGAGGGCTTCCTCCACGAGGACCTCGGTGTCGAACCGCGGGATGAGGACAGCCGGCGTCACCTTGAACGTATACCCGAAAAACGGTGCGCTGCCGGTTATATACTGGAGCGGTTCACGCGCAGCGCGCCTTGCGATCGCCGATCGAAAGCGCTCCTCAACATTTTTCTCCGCCTGCTCCTCCATGTGCATCGCATACCATGTGAGGTCCGCGTCCGCCGCGAAATATAAAAGGAGCTTCGCGTCCGTCCCCGAATCCGGGCAGCCGGCGCGCCCCAGCTCCTCCCTGCCCCACGAGAACAGTTCCCGATTCGTCATGAGCGGATCCCCTGCTCTTCCTGCCATTTTTTCCAGTCAAAGACGGCATTGACCGCGGCGATCGCCACTTCGGCCATCTCTTCGTCCGGTTCCCGGGTGACGAGCCCCTGCAGGGCCAGCCCCGGCTTTGCGAGCGTGCAGACGACCGGATTGTCGCTCGATCCCGCAAGGCGCAGAAATTCAAACGCCACCCCTGCTATGACCGGGATCAGAAGGATCCGAACGAGGAATCTCCACAGCGGGGAAGTGATCCCCAGAAGTCCGATAAAGAGAAATGCAATGACCGAGATGACAATAACAATAAGAAGAAAGCTTGTCCCGCAGCGCTTATGTCGTCTGGAGCTCTTCAGGACATTCTCGACGTTCAGGTCCAGTCCGCTCTCGATGCAGTTGATGCACTTATGCTCCGCCCCGTGATAGCTGAACACTCTCTGAATATCCTTCATCCTGGAGATGAGGAACATATAGAGGAGAAAGATCACGACGCGCAAAAGCGCTTCCGTCACGGAGACAAGCACCTCGTGTGCTCCGAATCTGCGGAGCACGGACGAAAGAAGGTAGGGCAGAACCACAAAAAGCCCGATCGAAAAACCGATCGAGACGATCATGGTGATCGTCATGATGATTTTCCACTCCCTTGCCTCCTTCTCGGGATCTTTTTCCTTTTTCTCCTCCTCTTCGTCCTCGGCCGCGAACTCCGCGGACCACATGAGGCTCCCGATCCCGACGCGGAGAGAATCCACGAACGCGAACATCCCCCGCACGACCGGTACTTTTCCGGCCCATTCCGGAGCGAGACTCCGGTACGGCTCTGTTTTCAGCTCAATTGTATGGTCAGGCTTTCTGACAGCGACAGAGTATGTGCCGCCGTTCCGCATCATGATTCCTTCCATGACCGCCTGACCGCCGATGTTTGATGATCTCTGCATATTAGCTCACTCCAAAAGGGCACCTGCCAAAGAGGCTGCGGCGAACTGCATGCCGCCCCGCGATTTCCCTGTTCCGCTCTGCGCAAGTGTCTCATGATTCACGAGTTTTGTGCAAAGAAGAATAGGGTAGAGGGAGGCTAATGCCTCGCCCCTCCCGTTGCACCGTACGTACCG